>NZ_LMOY01000009.1:0-348196 GCF_001423685.1 Brevundimonas sp. Leaf168
CGACTGACGTCCAGCGGTCCGGATCGGCTGGGTCAGGCAAGCTCGATCCAGACCGGCGCGTGGTCGCTCGCGCCCTCGGCGCCGCGCACCGCGCGATCAACGCCGGCGTCGGTCAGCCGTTCGGCCGCGAGACCGTTGAGCAGCACATGGTCGATCCGCAGACCGGCGTCGCGGCACCAGGCCTCGCGGAAATAGGACCAGAAGGTCCAGGGCGGCGGATCGTGCGGGAAACGCTCGCGCAGGGCGTCGGTCCAGCCCTGGTCCAGCAGGCGCTTGAAGGCCGCGCGGCTCTCGGGCTGAAGCAGGGCGTCGGTTTTCCATGAGCGGGTATCGTAGATGTCGGCGTCGGTCGGGACGACATTGTAGTCGCCGCAGAGAATGACCGGCGCCTCGGTCGAATATAGCGACGCCGCGTGAGCGGTGAGCCGTCGGGCCCAGGCCAGCTTATAGTCGAACTTGGGCCCGGGCCTGGTATTGCCGTTAGGCAGATAGAGGCAGCCGATCAACACGCCATTGACCGCCGCCTCGATATAACGGGCCTGTCGGTCGTCGGCGTCGCCGGGCAGCCGGCGTCGGGTTACGACCGGCGCGCCGATCCGGCTGAGGATGGCGACGCCGTTCCAGCGCGGTTCGCCGACCCAGACCGCGCTATAGCCGGCCGCCTCGAGCTCGGCSGCCGGGAACTGCGTGTCGGCCGCCTTCAGTTCCTGCAGGCAGAGCACGTCCGGCTGGGCCTGTTCCAGCCAGCCGAGGAGGTTGGGCAGGCGACGATTGACGCCGTTGATGTTGAAGGTGACGAGCCGCATCCCGTCACGGCGTCCGNCACGTCCGGCTGGGCCTGTTCCAGCCAGCCGAGGAGGTTGGGCAGGCGACGATTGACGCCGTTGATGTTGAAGGTGACGAGCCGCATCCCGTCACGGCGTCCGYAAGGCCGCCAAGGCGGCGCGCACATGGGAGGCGAGGGCGTCRGCCATCYTYCCYACGCCGGCGGCGTTGGGATGGATCCGGTCCGGTAAGACATAGGCTGGGTGCAGCGCGACACCGTCCATCAGGAACGGCATCAGGGGCGCGTTCGCCGTTCGAGCGACCTCGGGGTAGACYGCGTCGAACGCCCAGGCGTAGGCGCCGAACCAGGGCGGCGCCCGCATGCCGCACAGCAGAACGGGGATGTTGCGCTGTTGGAGTTTGTCGATGATCGACAGAAGRTTATCCCTGACGTGATCGGTCGGGACCAGCTGCATCATGTCGTTGGCGCCCAGGGCGACGACGCAAAGATCCGTCTGGGCCGGCACGTCCCGATCGAGCCGTCTCAGACCGTCCGTTGTCGTGTCGCCGGACACGCCTGCACCGATGATGCGAACCGGGGGCGTGTGGGTCGCCAGTCGCGCCGCCAGTTGTCGCGGCAAGCTCTCGGCCGGCTTGAGGCCGTAGCCGGCGGTCAGCGAGTCGCCGAGAAGCGTTATGACCTGCTCAGTATTGCCCACAGGCGGCGCTCCCGTCAGCGTCTGATGTTGCGGGCGAGCCGAAACCGGATCTGGGGCGGTCGGCGAGCAGTGGGTTCAGCGTCATGGCCTACCCAAAAGCTCGCCGAACCTGTCGTGTTCCTGCCAGATCGCCTGAAAACGACCCCGAGCTCCGGCCGTGATGCGCTGAGACGTCTGGCGGTCCATCGTCGTCACGGCAGTGAGATTCGAACGAAGGCCGTTGATCAGCCGTGCGGCTTCAGCACGACCTTCGTCCATTCGTTCGGATTGTCGTGGAAGTTCTTGTAAGCCTCTGGCGCCTGCTCAAGCGGCAGGCGATGGMTGATCAGATCCGTCGTGTCGATTTTGCCGTCCATGACGAGCTCAAGGAGCTGGGGCAGGTATTTCTGCACATGGGTTTGGCCGGTTTTGATCGTCAGCCCTTTCTGCATGAGCGCGCCGATCGGCAGCTTGTCGCCGATTCCGCCATACACGCCGGGGATCGATACCCGGCCGCCCTTTCGACACGCCATGATCGTCTCGCGGAGGACATGTTGGCGATCCGTGCCCAGCTTCGTTTCCTGCTTCACCGCATCGATGATGTTGTCGGGCGAAAAGCCATGCGCCTCCATACCGACCGCGTCGATGCAGGCGTCCGGCCCGATGCCGGCGGTCATCTCCATCAGGGCTTCGCGAACCTTGACCTCATGATAGTTGAGGACTTCCGCGCCGTTCGCCTTGGCGAGCTCCAGTCGGCGTGGNGATGCCGGCGGTCATCTCCATCAGGGCTTCGCGAACCTTGACCTCATGATAGTTGAGGACTTCCGCGCCGTTCGCCTTGGCGAGCTCCAGTCGGCGTGGTGGTTGAGGATCTGGACAGCTTCAGATCGAGATAGGAGGCGACGAAGGCGACACGCTCGGTCAGCGCGGTCCAGTCGGTGATCGACACCTGACCATTCCGCCATCGTACGAGGCCTGTGTCGCGAAGGACCTTGAGCGAGCGGTTCACATGGACGCTCGACATCCCCAGCATGTCCGTCAGGTCGATTGGGTTAGAGGGCATTCGAAGGTTTGGTCTTGGGCGAGGGAGACCTCTTTCAAACGAAGGTAGAGTTCGCAGATCAGCTGACCCAGCCGCGTCACTGCATCCCTGCGCCCAAGCGCCACCAGCCAATGTCGGTGGATGGCCGCATCTATCAGCGTTTCAAGCCAAAGCGCTCGCGCAAGACGAGGGGCGTGTTTCGTCACGCGCTTCAAGTCGGCGTGCTGGACAACCGCGACGGTGACGTCAGACAAGGCTACAAGGCTACAAGGCTATGATCCATCGTCTTTAGAAGAAAGCCATGCAGATCGATGAAGTCCAAGGGAACCCTGATCGCTGTGATCTGACGACCGCCGTCCGCCAGAGTCGAAATTCGGCCGACAAATCCCGAGATCAGCAGCGTACTGAATGTGGGTCGACTGCCCTCTTCCACTAAGGCTTCGCCTGCTGCGGCGCGACGGCGTCCAGTCAGGAGTCCTGCAAGTCGTCCGCGATCGTCGTTCGAGAGGTCGCCGAGGCGGTAAAGTTTGACGCCGATGAGCGCTTCCACGGACGTCATCCTTGCGAACAGGGGCGTCAGGACGCTTCAGCCCTTGTCATAGGATCAACGCGACGCAGCCGATGACCGGCTCGCATGAGGGTCATCCGTCCTTGGCGCCGAATTCGACGAATGCGGCGCGTATCGCCTGTTCCTCATCATCGGTTTCGGCAGACACGACGACTTTGACACGCCCGGCGACCGGCACGTCTGACGGAGAGTCGACGCTGGGGATGTCGCCTTCGACGTCTCCGCCCGAAAGCCTGTCTCCAACCGTGTTTGCCTCGCCTTCAGGGGCGACCTGAATGGCTTCTCGTTCCATGCCATGGGTTTGAACGAGCCGTTCGACCACGAGCTCGGCGTCTCTACGTGTTGCAAATGTGGAGGCGACAAGGTTGGTCATGGTTGGGTGCCTTTAGCTAGTCCACTGAACGCGCTGCGTAGTTTATCGCTCCAAGGCTGACCGCTCTCCGCAGCACTCGCGCGACTGCATCGGATCATCTCAACCAAATGCGCTTGGTTCTGGTAGCTCCAAAGACCGAACGCCTCCCATCTGCTTGAGCCCACTTTCGCACACAGCAACGAATAGCCGCGGCATAGCTTTGACCTTCAGGCTCTTCGCCATGGACGGATCCGAGGGGGATCGGGTGGTCGATCACAGCGGTACGGATGCGCTCGTGGTCGCCGGACGCCGCGGCGGCCACGGCGATCGACCACTTCGGTTGTCAGCTGCTCGCGGACGGCCAGCAGCTGTGCGGCGACGGCATCATTATCCTGAATCACCGCCACTATTTAAGGTCGGCGATCGCCTCGCCGGCCTCTTCTTCCTCGAGAAGAGCGGCGTTGTCGGCGTTTGCCGACAGGCGCACCCGATTGCCTTCAACCTCGGCGACCAGACCGCCCGAGAGGTAGTGGTGGTGATCACTATGCGATCCGCTGTCGGCCTTGGTGAGCTTGATGCGATCGCCTTCGACCTTATCGACGGTGCCGAGATGGACGCCGTCAGCGCCGATCACTTCCATATGCTCTTTGATGTTCGAGAGGTCGGTCANGCTTGATGCGATCGCCTTCGACCTTATCGACGGTGCCGAGATGGACGCCGTCAGCGCCGATCACTTCCATATGCTCTTTGATGTTCGAGAGGTCGGTCATGGTGGGTCTCCGTTTACCTACGCCATCAACGAGGCGCGACGCGCGGCGTTCCAGAGACGAAAGCGGCGTAGCGGGTAATGCGGCTGCAGTACGTGCGGCTGCGCTGGGCGCTGAGCACTGGCGAGAGGTTCACCGATAAGACCGGCGGCTAGCCCGCACCATTTCCTCGACCCAGTTCATGAGCAGAGTGGCGTAAAGCCGCTGATGGGCGGGATCGCGCATCGCATGGGTCGCCTCGGCGATGATCCTGTGGCTGAACGAGTTCGCGTCCTTGAAGGCGGCCTGATAGGAGGCGATGACTTCTGGCGGAATGCGATCGTCCTTGCCCGACTGCACGATGAGGACTTCGCCCTCGAACGCGGCGCAGGCCGAGAGCGCCTTGTCTTCCTGCGGCGTTCGCAGTTGCTGTCGATAGGCGCGCACCGCGTCCTTATCGAGCTTGGCCNTCGCCCTCGAACGCGGCGCAGGCCGAGAGCGCCTTGTCTTCCTGCGGCGTTCGCAGTTGCTGTCGATAGGCGCGCACCGCGTCCTTATCGAGCTTGGCCTTGGGGACCTCCCAGTGCGCGTCCGGATAAAGCGCCGGGACACGCAGCGCCAACCAGCGCACGTCACGGATGCTCGTCAGCAGAGCCGACAGATAACCTCCGTAGCTCGTGCCGATCACGCCGATCGCACCGGGATCGATCAGGGGCTGGGACGCCAGGTASTCATAGGCCGCGGTCACGTCGTCCAACCCGTTCTGCCGGGTGACCTCGTCTCGGCTCGCATCGCTCTCGGCATGGCCTCGAAGGTCGAAGGTGAAACAGATGCAGCCCAGTCGAGCGAGATCCTCGGCCAGGCCCAGGTCTTCTTCCTGATCGCCGCCCCAGCCGTGGACAAACAGAAAGCCCGGCACGGGNTCATAGGCCGCGGTCACGTCGTCCAACCCGTTCTGCCGGGTGACCTCGTCTCGGCTCGCATCGCTCTCGGCATGGCCTCGAAGGTCGAAGGTGAAACAGATGCAGCCCAGTCGAGCGAGATCCTCGGCCAGGCCCAGGTCTTCTTCCTGATCGCCGCCCCAGCCGTGGACAAACAGAAAGCCCGGCACGGGCGCTTCGGGCGTCAGAAGCGTGCCAGTCAGTTTCTGCCCGTCGACAGCCAGTCTAACCCGCCCTTCCTCGACGTCGTCAGGTTCAATCACGCTGTCCTCGTCACATATTTTGTCATCGGCCCGACCTTGGGGTCCTCACCCCGGAAATAGACGACATCCTCCGGTCCGACATCGGCGAGGCCGTACACTTCGACCGTGGCGGTTTCGACCGAAGTCAGCGCGGGCGAGGCCGCAAACGCCTCGAGGGCGGCGATCTCCGCGCCGGTCGCCCCGCCGACCCGCCACGACTGCTCCAGCACGCCTACACGCCTGCGGCCTCGCGCGTCCTTGCCGGCGAGGACATCGTAGTTCCGGCGGGACAGGACCAAGTCTGGATAGGCGCGCTGGGCCGCGTCGTCGAACACGGCCGCGCAACGCACCGCTTCCACCGCTTCGGGCGTTAGTCCAAGGTGAGTCAGTCGATCAAGGTCGCCCCTGACGCACCTTAGTCGGGAACCGCCGTACACTTCACGTCCCTTGTGATCGGTCGTTTCCCGCTGATCCCCGACGTAGCTGATGCGCAGTCCGCCGACCGACAGGGTTCCAACGCTGTAGGTTTCGACGCCGAGCAGGTTTTCCTCAAGGACGACGCCGAAGGCGGCGATCTGCGCCTCGTCCTGATCGGCGATGACGGAGATGAGCGCTTCGGACGTTTCGACGACCGTCTGGCCCAGACCTGCCTTGGCCAGGACATCCTTGACGCGGACAGGCCCGGTCTTGAGAAGGCGTCGACCAGCTTCGATTGCGTCGTCGACGGAGAAGGCGGTGTAGCCTTCCAGAGCCGCATCCCCCAGACGTTCGGCCATGGTGTTGGACCAGCCGGTCGGGCAGGTCGCGGACCGATCGATCAGGCCGTGGGTGATCGCCTTGGTGGCGATGAAGCGGTGTGGCACGCGGCCGCCCAACAGATTGCTTGAGGTGAAGACCGTGCGCGAGATCATGTCTTCACCGACCAAGGTGTCGCGAGGCACCAGCAAGACGTCGGGTCCGACGTCTTCCGCATCTTCAACGACATCAATGACCGGGAGGCGCAGAAGGCGCGCCAAGCGAGAAACAAGCATTTCTCTGGACGCCTGATCATGCAGATTGCCTGGATTGTGTCCGTCTGGATCGAAAAGCGCGATGCCGGCGAGCGCGGCCGCATTGGTGAATGAAGGCATCGGGGCGACGCCCGATGGATTGAGGATGGTCATGGCGGTCAGCGCTCCCTGCCAAGGGTCAACCCAAAGAGCGATCAACGGTTCAGCGCGCCAACTTTTCTTTTTGCGCGATCCGGCGCGTCGTCGTTGGGACGACAGGCCGATGCCGCGACGTGGCACTAATCAGGGTGGGACGATGGTCATGGCGGTCAGCGCTCCCTGCCAAGGGTCAACCCAAAGAGCGATCAACGGTTCAGCGCGCCAACTTTTCTTTTTGCGCGATCCGGCGCGTCGTCATTGGGACGACAGGCCGATGCCGCGACGTGGCACTAATCAGGGTGGGAAACGTCCTATACCCGCGGGGGCTTTGCTACTGAAGAGGTGCGTTTTCGCACATAGGAACGGTGACCCAGAGGGCGTCGTTGCCCACCCATGAGCGACTTGACAGCCAATATCGTGGGTACAGCGGCGGCAGTCTGCTCGATCACGAGCTTTGCGCCCCAAGCCCTCAAGATCTGGAAAGAGCGCGACGCGTCTTCGGTCAGCCTCAAGACCTATTCGCTCACCGTCACCTGTTTCATCCTCTGGGTGGTCTATGGCGTCATGACCCGAGCCTGGCCGGTGACTGTGTCGAACAGTTTTGCCCTGGTCATGGCGGCCTGCGTCCTGATCATGAAGTGGCGGTTTCGCGATGGCGATCCTGACGAGCATTAGGTTGCATCTACCGGCTACCGCGTATCCTTCGCCTTGCCAGTGCCTGTCAGAAGTGGCCCGGTACAACCGATATTGCTGGGGAGAGCCATGCAGACATGCTAGTTGTCCGATCAACAAGCGGCAGCCAAGGCCGACGGTCAGCAATTCCGAGACAGCGCGGACCACTCGAGATTGACATTGACCCCGGTCGAAAGGCGTCAGCCGAAGAGCCCGTGGAGCCACCAGCTGAGATCGCCGGTCTGAGGCTGTTCGCCATCGCCGCGTCGATAGACCCAGAAGCGGGCCCCAGCCTCGTCCTCCAGCTGGAAATAGTCGCGCACGGCATCGCGTTCGCCGTCACGCCGCCACCATTCGCCGAAGATCCGCTCAGGGCCGTCAGCGCGCCTGACGCGATGACGGACGCCGCGCCAGCTGAATGCGACCGGCGGCTGATCGGGCAGGAGCGCGACGGCCTCGATGGCTTCAGGATGGGCGAGCAGGCGGGAGGGGCGCGGCCAGCGACGCGTCCAGGTTTCCGACACCGGCGGCGCGGTCGGCGGCAGTTTGCGGATTGAGCGTTCGGGCACGTCGCTTTGCGCCGGGGCCAGCCGGTACAGGTTCTGCGGGCCGAGACGATTGGCGAGCAGATCGACGAGATCGCCGATGTCCGCGGTCGCCGGGCCGCCCAGGTCGCCAGCGCTCGGCGACCAGTCCAGCGGCAGGACGACTGGCGCCGCCAGGACCATGGCCTCTACGCCGAGGCCAGGATCAATGGTTTCGATCTTGTCGCAGAGTAGGCGTGTAAGCCGCGCGACATCGCGGACGGGGCGCGCCAGGCCGACGCGGATGGCTTCGGTCCGGTTGTCGATCCGTTCAAACCGCAGGTCGAGCCGGGAGGCGCCCAGCCCTTGAGCTTCGAGCGCACCGCTCAGGGCTTCGACTAAGTTGAGCGTGTAGCGGGCCAAGGTCTCGGGCGCGCCGATCGGCTCGGCGAAGACCCGTCGGACCTGGATCAACTCCGGGGCGTCGATCGGGGTGATCGGCTCATGGGCGCGGCCGTAGGCCTGATCCAGGCGACGGATCAGCTCCGGTCCGAAGCGCAGGGCCAATGGCGCGCGAGGCTTKGCTTCCAGCTCGCCGATGGTGTCGACCCCCAGACGCACCAAGCCATCGACCATGTCTGCGGGCAGGCGCAAGGCGCGCAAGGGGAGGTGACGGATGGCAGGCCCCCCGCGCGCGACGACGATCGTGGGTTCGGCGAGGTTGCGGGCCAAGGCATGGGCGGCGCCCCAGGTGTCGGCAAGGGCGGCGCGGGCGTCCAGACCGACAGCGGCGGTCTGGGCGATCAGATCCTCGAGCAGGCCCTCATCGCCGCCGTAGCGGTGACCGGCGCCGGTGACATCGAGCACCAAGCCGTCAGGCGGGTCGRCGGCCACGATCGGCGCATAGCGGCGCAGCGCCCAGAGGGCGAGTTGGTCCAGGGCGGCCGCGTCGCCTGCCGGATCGAAGGGATGGACGACGAGATCGGCGACCAGGGCCCGGGCCTGGGTCGCGGCCATGCCGGAATGCAGGCGATGGGCGCGGGCGGCGAGGTCGGCGGCCAACACCACGCGTTTGCGGCCCTGGCGCCCGACCAGGACCAGGGGCGTCTCAGGCGACGGCGCGTCGGGTCCCAGCCGGCGTCGCAGCCGATCGGTCGGCCAGGTGGGGAGGTAGAGCGAGACGACCCGTCTCATCGCAGGCTTCCAGTTCGAAATCCGCGCAGGCTCCGGCGCGGCAGCGGATCAGTTCGACAAACCAGCGCGGGCGGCCGACGCCGGGCACGGGCAGGGGGGCGGAGGGCAGGGCGGTGACCCGCCAGCGGGTGGCTGCGGCGGTCGGCTGGCCGAAGTCCGCCGCCTCGGCCTGACGTCGCCATCGTCGGACCGCCAGTCCGAGCGAGCCCGTGTCCTCGGCGACCAGCTGCAGCCGCCGGGACGCCGTCATGGACAGGCGGGCCACTTCGCCGACGACCGCGCCGAAGCCGCCGTGACGCAGGCCGTCCTCGAAGGCGGCCAGCAATCCGGCCTCGTCGCCGGCCTCCACATAGATGACTCGGTTCGAGGACAGCCCCGCCTGCTCCAGCGCCGGCGCGAACAGGTCCGGGCGGGTCACACACCAGAGCACCGGCCCCTGGGTGCGCGCTGCCACACCGGCCGCAAACAAGGCGGCGACGGCCCCGTCGATGGCGCCGTCACCGCCGCCGGCCACCTCATGCAGCGCGCCGAGCGCCAGGCCGCCGGCGGGCAGCCGGCGATCAAGCGCGGCYAGGCCGAACGGCAGCACGCCGCCAGGCGGACGTCGACCCGCCTCAATGCGTGCAATCTCCGCGCGGAGCGCCTGGAAGGATGGGGAGGCGGCGGCCATGTTCTCCTGAAGCCGAATGCGAGCTAATGTTCCTTATTTGTTCTTATTCGAGCGTATGAGAGTCAAGGCTGATTGCAACGGCGTTGTGGATCGCCCTGTGGGCGGCGCCATCCCGGGCGCGGCGCGTTAGCCCACGATGACGCAGCCCCTCCGATACCCCACCACCCCCGACGGCTGCTATTTCGTGGTGCGAGGTCGGCTGTGGCGGTGCTCCAATCCTGCTCTGTCGGCGGAGGCGAGGGACGAGCTGGTGCATGATCTGATGTCGGCGCGCCGGGCGGTGCGGACGGCCCTGGCGGCTGAGGATGMGGACGCTTTGGCCGCGGCGCGGCGCAGCGTCGACAGTGCCAAGGTGGGACTGGGCGAGCGGGGCCCTGTGTGGTGGACCGACGGCTCGCCGGATCTCAATCGACACATGGCGCGAAACACCCCCTATGCAGACTGGTTCGCCAGTCTGGGCGAGACGGCCGGATGACCACAGCACTCGACCGTTTCGTCCTAGCTCAAGACCCCGTGTTCGAAACGGCGATGGCCGAGCTCGCGGCGGGTCGCAAGACAAGCCACTGGATGTGGTTTGTCTTCCCYCAGGCCCGGTCGTTGGGACGGTCTTCGACAGCTGCCTTCTATGGCATCGGATCGCTTGCGGAGGCGCACGCCTATCTGCTGCATCCCGTATTAGGGGCGCGTCTCATCCGCGCAGCCCAAACCGCGAGCACGGCGCCGGTGGCGTCGGTGCTTCAGCTGTTCGGATCGCCCGATGACCTCAAATTCCGTATTAGGGGCGCGTCTCATCCGCGCAGCCCAAACCGCGAGCACGGCGCCGGTGGCGTCGGTGCTTCAGCTGTTCGGATCGCCCGATGACCTCAAATTCCGGTCGTCGATGACCCTGTTTGCCGCCGTGGCGCCCGATCCGAGTGTGTTCGATGCGGCGCTCGCACGTTGGGAGGTGTCGCTTGATCCCATGACGTTGGACCTGGTGGCGTCCGCCCGGCTTGGACCAGACCACCTTTGATGGCGCGGCGAACTCCCGGCCGCGCGATGTGCTATCGTCGTTGGCGGCCGGGTCAGTTGCGCGGCGCGAGATTGCGGTAGGGCTGGCCTCGCTCCCCGGCGTCACTCCGGGTCAGTGTGCGCGTGATCGATCCGCCGGTGACGGCGACCATGATGTCGCGAATCCGAATGCCGTCCACGATGGTCTTCGGCCGTGCCGTCTGCATCTCAGCTAGGCGTTGGATCCAGTCATCGACGCTGATCTCGATCAACCCGGCAGAAGCGTCTCGTCGTCCGCCGCGGCGGTTTGGAGTGCATCCAGCGCGTCATTCAGTTCATCACTCGTCATGGCGAGGCTTCTAGATCGAGTCGCCATGCGCTCGTGAGCGAGTGGATGAACGGGCGTACGGGCGTATGGGATTGGGACGCTTGGTCGTCCGTCAGCCGACGCCTGCGAGACGACCGCAGAAGGCCAGGACGCTGGTGATGACGATGCCGAGGAGGACGATCTTCAGACGGCTCAACGTCCTCTGGAAAAGGGTCGGGATCTCTGGCTGGAGTTTGGTGAAGTCTTCCGGACGATAGGGCGCAGCGTGCGCCTGATCTGCGCTTTCCAAATGGTCTTCAGGGTCAGGCATTGAGGATCGCCAGTGCGCCGTCGGGCAGCGGGCGCTGCAGCGCCTGGGCCGCCTCCCACGGTGCCGTCATCCAGGCCTCGATCTCGTCGGTCTGCGTCAGGATCACTGGCATGGCCTTGGGGTGAACCGCGCCGACCTCGGCGTTAGGCTCGGTCGTCAGAAAGGCAAAGACGTCGATCGTCTCCATGCCGGTCTTGATTTTGCGGACGCTCGTGTGGGCCTGGAGGTGGATGCCGGCGAAGAAGGCGATCGGCTCTGGCTCGTCTCCCGCGAGCTTGAACCAGACGGGTCGGTATTTTCCGGCCGCGTCCCGGCCCGGTTCGCTGAAGGCGGTGAAAGGGACCAGACATCGCGATGCCGGCGACAGATGTGGGCGCCAATGGCTGGAGCTGGTGTTGCGGACGTTGGTCGTGCCGCTGTCGGGTTCGAACTCGAGGATTTTCTGAAAGTCCACCTCGCCGCCTTTGGCGCGCAACTTGTCGGCGCGCTTTGTGGCATTGTCGAAGATCATCTTCTGGGATGACGGCATGCCCCAGCGCGCCGAAGCCAGAATGCGCTCTGCGCCCTCCCAGCGCACGATCGGCGCGGGATAGTCGGGATAGACGTCGCCCGGCGCGAGGTTTCCGACGGTCGACCGCATGGCGTTAGCCGCGTCCAGTATGGCCTGGGGGCCAGAGCGCTGGCGGTACAGATTGCACATCAAGCCCTGGCCTTTTTCAGATCCGCAGCCAGGGATTTGCGCTCCGCCTCATAGGCCGTCTCCACCTGTTGACGCGCCTGGTTCAGCGCGGCCTGTTGTTCTTCGAAATCAGCCATTACCGCCTGATGGCGTTCGTCCAGATCGGCCAACGCCGTCTTCAGCTTTTCGATCTTGGCGGCCTTCGCCCTGGACGGTCCCGGAGGTTTGGCGGGCTTGGCCTTGCCGATCTTGCCGATATCGATAGTGAGGCCCCGCTCGATGACCTCGCCAGGAGAGGCCAGCGCGGCCTCGTAATCCGGTCCGCCGGTAAGCTGGCTGGCCAGGCCGGTGGCGAACAGATCCTGTTTGGAACCCCAGGCTTCCAAAGCCTTGGGTCGCGAGCTTGTGGCGACGGTGAAGGCATGAAAGCCGTCGGACCAAGTGAAGACCTTCAGCTTTGCCGCCATGTCAATCGATCAGTCCGCGACGCTGCAGGTCCATGATGATGGGATCGGTCAGCGAAGTGATGACTTCCATGTCAAAGGCGTCCTCCGCTTCCGTCTCATCGGCAAATGAGCGTGGCGGGTTCTGGCGCAGTGTCGACAGCCGCCAGGACGATTGGACCACCTGCTGCCGGGCCAGATGCTCGATGCGCTGCAGCCGAACGCCGGCGCGTGTTTTGATGAGGGTCTTTCGTGCCGCCATGGTTCCGTCCTCCCGGCCGAAGCCTGACACGCAGGCCAGCGAATGTGGAGTCGCGACCGCGCAAAGACCGCGTTCGAGCGCCATCGCCAAAGAGTTAGGGTATCAACGCTCCAGAATACCCGCGTCTGATGTTGGCGGCTTCACCAAATACGTTGTCTGGATCGTCACGACGCGTTGTGGCAAGCGAGGGCACGTAGACGGCTTTCAGAGAAATTAGACTGCCATACGATCCCCGACTGCTTCTAGGTAGTTGAGGGTCAACACAATCATCGAATTAAGGCAAATCAGTTTCCTAGACATCCAAGCCGTCACTGACTCAACGCTAGGCACATCGTTTTCTTCGCGAATGTTGCAATCCGAACATCTGAATTGGTTATCTTCGCATCTTGACAGATTATTATATCTTGCCGAACTTCGGCTCTTACTATAGCCATACGCTGACTTAGCAGTAACCTAGTACTGGCGATAATCAGTACCCCCTTGCGTCGCTTGTTTCACAGAGTTTCTGGAGTGAAGGCTAGCTTCCGGGGTAAATTGGCACAGATCAACGTGGCGGAAGCGGCGCGGCCTCCGCGTTTCCAGCCGAGCCATCCCTGAGCTTCAGTTTGTCAGTTGAAAACTCAGTCTCAGGGCGCCGGTAATGCCTTTGACGCCCATGCGCATGCAGATGGCGCGCAGGTGGGCGCGCACGGTGTGGATCGACATATCCATCTTTCGGCCGATGTCCTTCGGGGCCTCGCCTTGGGTCAGATGGGAAAGGACCAGGAGTTCAGCCCGGGTCAGACCGAAGATGGCGCGTAGCGGCTCCATACCCTCCACGCCCATGCAGTGGGCCGGGCGCGCCGTGGCGAAGATGCGGTCGATCGCATCGGGCGCCGTCGCCAGATCCAGCAGGCACCAGGCGTCATCGCCTGCGCGAAACAGAAGGCGGCCGTGCGATTGTCGTCCTTCCAGCAGACGGTTGGCCAAGGCGTCGAACTCGCCACGATTGCGATGGGAAGGGCAGATAAAGGCCCCGCCAGCGCCCAGCACACCCGCTGCAATCATGGCTCTGGCATTGGCGTTGGCGTGGATCACGCAGCCTTGAGGATCCAGAACGAACCGGGCGAGAATGTCATGTTCGAACCAGGCGGTGCAGTCCGCACGGGGCAGGGGTGTCGGATTTCCGGTTGATCTGATTGGCGTCCGGCGCTGCCCAAATTCTCCTTGAAGCATCGCTGAAACAGCACGGCCGTCTGTTCGCGACGACGCCGCTATCTTTTGCTCATACATTTGCGCCACCCATTTCTGCAGGCTGTCCAAACCCGGATAGGGCTGTCAGCCTCAAGCTTACGATCTGTGTGTGCCGGCTCCTCCAAACAGCCGGCTCATCGCGTTAACTTTGTTACCAGTTTGACGGTCGGGTCGTAATCGCCGCTATGGGCTAACCAGTATGGGGTAGCCCACGTCATCGGGGCGATATGTCGATAGCGAGCACATCCTGATAGCGACCGGCCATCTGATCCTTGATCTTGCCCAAGGTGAACAGCATCGGCAGCGACATGCCGGCGAGGGTGCGGGGCGGATCGACCTCCTTGGTCCAGGGCGCCTGTAGATCGACCGGCGTCCCGTCCAGCTCGACCGCGTAGGCGACGCTGGACGTGGTCTCCGCGTCGCCCCGACGCTGCATCAGGCCGCGATGTTCGGACGTGATCGCGATGATCGACGGTGCGTTGGCGCGGACCTGGATGAAGATGCGCCGCGTCAGGCCGGTAGAGGCGTCACCGAAATCGACCACATCCACACTGGAACCGGAACCAAAGGCGCCAGCGGCGCCGGCCAGGTTCAGTTGTGCTCGGGGCGTGGAGACCAACTGCATACGGACCGGGATTGGGGCAAGCAGAGCCGTTCCATCGGCGTCCTTGATCAGCAGCTTCAGGTCGGTGGCGTAGGTTCCGGCGTCGGGCACGGCGTCCACGACGATGGCGGCGTCCATCTGCGCCTGACCTGTCGCCTTGCCTGCAAGAGTGTAGCGGAAGACGCCAGGCTCGACGTCGGACGTCTGAAGCCCCGACGCCTCTCGCGGGCGGAACTGCACCCCCACGCCCCCAAGCGCCAGGCCGGACACAATCGCCCCGCCGTCGTCCACGACGGACAACCGCAGCTCGCAGACCTCGTCTGCCTGGTTCTTCAGGCCCAGATCGATGGCGCCGCTCGACGGTCCCGCAGCGAAAGGATTATAGTTGATGACGACAGTGCTGGGGCTCTGGGTCAGGGCAAGGTCGCAGGCTCTCGCCTTGGAGGCGGTCACGGCCAGGATAGCCGCCAGGACCAGCGAGACGATGACGGTCAGCGTTTCAGACCAGGTTGGAACCGGGATCTTTCGGTCACCTTGCGCCTTGCGCCTACGGCGACGGCGGAGACGTGCGGATTTCGCCGACATCGACTGTTCCTTCCACTTTCTCGGGAATCACGAATTCTCCCACCACGGCGCCCTGGATCACCAGGCGATAGCGACCCGGAGCCAGGCCATCGGCGACGAAACGCCCGGAGCGGTTGGTGAAGAAGGGCTTGCCCTCGGCATCAGCCGGAGCGCCTGCCGCTTGGATGACGCCGCCGGCCAGAGCGACCGGCCCATTGGCGGACATCAGGACGCCTCGCGCGGTGCGCGACGCGTCGCTACCCACCACGAAGCGGTACCCGTTGCCGTAGCCCGGGAAGATGTTGACCACACCACTACCCAGGTCGTAGCCCTGCGGCAGCGGATCGGCCTCGATCTCGTAGCGATTGACGCCATAGCCGCGATCCAAGCCGACCAGAGCCGGACCCAGCCATCCGCTGTGCGCGACCGTATTGCCGCTGGAATCCGTCAGCTTGATGCGCGAACGGGAGAGGGTAGGGTGGGGCGTTGCGATGACGAAGCCCTCGCGCGCCGAACGTCCGACGCCAAAGGCGCCGCCGGCGTAACCGATCATCGTCGACATTCGCCACAACGACTCCTGGCGCGTGACCCCGCCGGGCTCGGACGAAACCAGCCGGTTCGATACGAGTTCGGCGTCGAACCGATTATTGATGTAGCGCAGGTCCGCCGTGATCGCTTGGTTGGTTCGATCTTGCGACAGCCGCAGGTCGCCGCTCAAGTCGTTGAGGCGGCCCGAAGATGCGCGTGACACCCCAACCTCACGCAGGTCGTTGTCGGTGTCGTAGCGCGCGGTGGTGCTCCAGCGCCCGCCGAAGCGCGACGTTAGCGTCAGTCCGAAGCGGTCCTCGTCGCGGCCATCTTCGGTGGACCCGCGCTGCCAGGCCAGATTGACCGCGAAACGACGGAAAGTGCGGCCCAGGCCCAGGCTGAAATCAGTGCGATCCTTTTGTTCGCGACTCTTTACGAAGGCGACGCCGCCGCTGATCGAATAGTCACGAAAACGCACAAGCAGCCGCGCGGCGGCGCGCCATTTCTCGTTGTTGAAAGCGGACGGATCGAAGGCGCTCTGAAAATAGCGGCTAGTTGCCTGGGCCGACGCCACAAGGCGCGCATCAGCGGTCTTGCCCAAAGTCCTTTCGAGGAGATAGTCGACAGAGGCGACGTAGCCGTTTTTTCCGGTGTCGCCGTTGTGGCTGGCGGCGCTGCTCAGCTGGATCAGACCCAGTTTGGAACCCCACGTCGCTATGGCCCCGGCTTGCCCCTTTCGGTCGGCGATCTGAGCGTTGACGCCGACGGTCAAAACATCGGACAGGCCCTTGCGAACAAAGCCGCTCGCGGCCAGCGTCGAGCCGTACTGAAAATCTCCGCCTTCTTCCAGCAGTCCGGCCGACACCCCAAAATCCAACACGCCGCGATCCAGCAGCCCGGCGCCGCCGAACAGGTCGAACACAGCGATCTCGCGCCGACCGCTGTCGTCTTCGACGAGCAGGCGAACCGTGTTGGCGCCCTGCGCGAAGGGAAAGTCGCCAATGGAGTAGGGGCCGGCCTCCAGACGGATCCGTTCCGCCACCACGCCGTTGACCTCGACGACGACCAAGGCCGGACGGTCTAGGATGAACTGCCGGCGCCCTGCGGGACGCACGTTCTGGAACGGTCGAATGGTTGAATACGCGCGTGCGGCCGATAGCCCCAAAAATCTTTGCGAGCCCTGAAAACTGTCGATGGGGGGCGCGAACTCGCCGGCGGTCAAACGTACAGCGGATTTGAAGATGTCCTTGGTCAGACGGATTTCGCGGCGCTGCCAGCGGCCTTGTGTGTTGTTCCCGTCGTAATCGACGCCGGTGGTCAGCGTGACGCCGTCAAACCCGCCGAGGTTGGCGAAAATGTCGACGCCGCCCTGTAGCGGCGAAAAACGAGTGTCGGTGTGGGAGTAGAGTTGGGCCAGGGTGATATTCGCGCCGGCCGAAAAGTCCGCCGGTTCATCGAAGGCGGCAGGGTCGATCACCGGGGTTTGGGAGAAGCCGACATCGCGCCGTGCTCGGCTTTCCGGCGTGGATGTCGCAACGAAGGTCAGAGACAGGGGATCGAAGGTCAGAGAGAAGGTGTCGGTGACAAGGTCCGCCATATTGACCTTAGTCTGTGTCGCGATCCGGCCTGACAGGGTGGTGAAGAGTTCGGACCCGATCTGAGGCTTCAACAGGTCCAGCAGGCCTGTCGCATCCACCAGTCCCTGGCCTTGGGCGTCGACCGAGCCGCTGATGTCGCCAAGATATTTGCCGTCGAGCGTTAGCGGCCCCTGGATCGGCGTAAAGACCGAGGACGGCCTGACCGAAGGAGACTGGTCCTGAATGGGTGGCGAAGCTTCGGTAACTGGGCCTTCGCTTTCGTCTCGATCGATGGCTACGACGGCGGAATAGTCCGGCGGCGCCGTGCGCATGACCTCATCGGTCAGCACGACGGGAGCGGCATGCGCCACGGTAGCCAACCCGCCCCCCATGCAGGCGACGGCCCCGATGCGGCGAAAGGCGGTTCGCGCTCCGGACCGCCCGTCCTTGAGGGACTCGCGGGCCATCGCCGGCCCTCACAGCAGCACGATGGAAGCGGTTAGGTCGCCGGATGCCGATGCGGCGAGGGCCGCCGGTATCTTCACCTGCCGCGTGGCGCCGCCGGCGATCACGCTGACCTGTCCAACATCCACTTCGGCGGCCGGCACCTCATGCGACTGTCCGTCCGCCGTCTTCAGGATGATCCTGGACTCACGGATATAGGCGAAGCCGGTCCCTGAATTATGGGCGGTCAGGATGACGTCGCCGTTCGGCTCGCGCGACACGGCAGTGACCTGCACTTCGGCGCGCGCTCTGGGCGGGGCCACGAACACATAGGTATTGATCGTGAAGGCGACCTGAATGTCAGCGCCGACGCCGCCGTCGCTGGGCGTTGTCTGCATATTGATCGGCAACTGAGCTGCGCGGACCAGATACATACGGCCCTCTTCGGTAGCGTCGCCTGTGTAGCGGACTTGGATCACCTGCTCGCGATTGGCCGGGATGACGGACTGGACAGGAAACACCGTGATGTCTTTGTCGTCTTCGACCAAAGACCGGGCGCCGTTATCATCGACCTGCATGCGATAGGTCTCGATTTCGACCGTCGCTGGTGTGGCGCTGTCGTTCCTGACGGTCATCCGATAGCTGGACCCATTGCCGGATGGCGTGATCTTCGAGATCATGGGCGACACGTCCATGGCCTCGGCCGGTGCAGTCGCGCCTGCCATCAGGACTGTCGTTAAAGCCGTTGCGGCCATCAGTGTCGCGAATACACGACGTGTCATTGTTGCCCCCGTTGTGTTGTCAGACTTCTCACGAAGAAGCAGGGGCCGTCCGAGGGCGGCCCCTGCATTTCGCGACGATCAAGCGGGATCGAGCGAGAAGGTGAAGGTTTCCGTATAGGTTCCGGCCGGAGCCGAAGCGGCGCCTGGACCCGAGGGGGAGGCAGCACAACCCGAAGAGCCGGGGTTGCTCGGATCGCCCTGTGTTCCGCCCACACCGCTGCCGCCGGGGACGTTGTAGCAGAGGTTCAGGAACAGATCGCCGAAGACGCCGTCAGCCAGTTTTTGGCTGTAGCCGCCAGAGTTGGTGACTTGGGCAGGTTCGCCGGGATAGGTGTCGTTGGCCGCAAAGCCCAGGCTGGGGATTTCCGGCACGGACAGATCCCAATCGTAGTTGATCAGCTTGCCTGCCGCCGACTTGAAGTCGCCGTTGGCGGCGCTTGATGTCAGTTTGGCGCCGCTGGCGGCGTTGCACGACATCCGCAATGTGGTGACCTTCTGACGTACGCCGTTGGCGACCGCGACGTTTCCGCCTGCAACATTGGCCAAGCCGATGCCGCAGAAGTTGGTCACGGTGGTCGAGACGGTCACATTGGTCTGTGCGCTCGACACAGCCGGCATCGCCAGCAAGGCCGCAGCGGCAGTCGCCGCTGCAATAATATAGGTCCGCATATTATCCTCCAGCTTTTCAATATTTTCCCGCCCAATGAGACTGGGTGGGCGCCACAATGTCGTGGTGTCATCATCTATTCACCGCTGGAGGCGGCGTCGCATCGTCAAAGACACTATCGATGATTGCTTAGTCGATCTGCGCATCATTATTGGTGGTGCAAGGACACACCTTGAAGCTGCGCCAGCGTGTTGGTGTGAAAGTTCGACGCCATTTGGCGAGCGGTATTGAGCTGGATCGACTTCGACGGCCGTCACTCCCCTAACTCGGGTATGTCAATTGGCCCGGTCTGTGGATAGGACGGTGTGGTGAACTGCGCCTGAGAACGCTCGACGCTTGGAATGGCTGTTTACGTGTCGAGCATCGAGGCCCAGCCACGAGGGAGGGTTGAGATGATTGTGGGCGTGACGGGCTTTCTTGCTGTCGGGAGTGAAATCGGCGACTGCGATCCACGACAGGCGAACCTGAACTTCGACGATGACGCCGATCTCATACCGCCTTGGTCTCGCGCCATCGCGGCTTGGGTCAACATCGATCCCCGCGCCAGGATGTTGTTATCGCGATCGGGACGAATCGGTTGGGCGAACGAAGCCGCCTATCGAATGTTGAAGGACGCCGGCGTGTTCCGGCTGAATGACGACCATCTTGTCTCCGACAGTGCACAGACGGCTGCGGCGCTGGCTCGGCTTTTGAAAGACGCTGTGCCCGGGCAAGCGATCTATGCCGTCACATCGACGAATGCCGATCGACAATGGCTTTTGCGCTGCCAACAACTCATACCGGGCGATGACGACAGCATCGGGTTTGCTGCACACCGAATGGCGGACCGTGTTTCATACGAAGCAATGCTCCAGATTCACCACCTGACACCCTGCGAAAAACACATCGTGACGATGATGTTGGCGGGGATGGAGACGGGGCGTATTGCTCAAAAGCAGGACATCTCCATCGAGACACTGCGCACTCACATCAAACATGCCTATCGCAAGTTGGACGTCAGCAGTCGTGGCGAACTATTCGCCAAGGCTGTAGACTTCGCGGGTCTCTAGGCCTGAAAGCACTCTTTCCGGCGCACGATACGGGCGGTCAAGGTTTCGGATTTCGGCCACGACACGATCGCCAATCCCTTCCATCAGCCGCTGAGCGTGGTCTTTATGATGAAAGCTTTGCCGCCTGCAGCATCTGCACGCCTCAAACCTCGACTTGTCGCTGCTTATTTCGAACACAAATTTTGACGGAAACGGCCTCGCGACGCATCGTCCCCAGGAGGGGAAATCAATGATTTACGGCGGCGGAAAATCGGAGCACGCAAGAGTTCGCTGGTTGGGGCAGGAAATACTTCCCCACGAACAGGACGTTCGCGCTTGGTTGCGGCGATCGCTTGTGACGTCCAACGACGTCGATGATGTCATTCAGGAATCGTATTGCCGATTGGCCAACCTCAAGGCGGTGGAGCAGATCGAGAGCCCTCGCGCCTACTTCTTTCAGACCGCGCGGTCTGTCGTGCTTGAGCAGATGCGCCGCGCCCGCATTGTCCGGATCGACGCCGTGACGGAAATCGACGCCCTGCGCATCGAGTGGGACGAACCGTCGCCAGAGCGTATCGCCGGGGGACGCAAGGAACTCGAACGCGTAATGAAGATCGTCGCCACATTGCCCGAACGCAGCCGACGCATCTTCGAGATGCGCCGCGTGCTGGGGCTGTCTCAAAAGGAGATCGCGCGCCAGTTGGGCGTGTCGGAGAACGTGGTCGAGAACGAAGCTGCGCGCGCGTTGAAAGCCGTCCTGGCAGGCTTGGCAAATGCTGACGCTAATGTCGCCCCATCATCGACCGGGGAGCGGCGTGCATGAGCCGTGAAGCTTCCACAGAGATCGACGCGGCGGCGGCCAATTGGGCCGCTCGACTGGACGCAAACGTGATTAGCGCGTCCGACCAGGCGGCCTTGGACGACTGGCTGGCTGGCGACAGCCGTCGTGAGGGCGCTTTGTGGCGGGCGCGGGCGGTCATGGCCTTGATGGTCGAGCCCATGCCTCAGACCCAAACGCACCGGGCGCCGGCGAAGCCCGACCGCCGCGTGCTTCTCGGGGGGATGGGATTGGCGGCGGCTGTCGCGGCCGGGGTCGTTCTGACGCCGATCTTGTCGCGTCAGCGCTACCGGACCTTGGTGGGCGAGATTCGCCGCGTGCCCTTGGCCGACGGGTCAATGGCGGCGATAAACACCGACACGACATTGGACATCCGCTTTCAGAAGGCCGAACGCGCCGTGACCCTTGATCAGGGAGAGGCGTGGTTTCAGGTCGCAAAAGATCGAGCGCGGCCTTTCGTCGTGGCGGCGGGCGATGTCCGCGTCCAAGCGGTCGGCACTGCCTTCTCAGTTCGCCGCAAGTCCGGCGGGGCCGAAGTTCGCGTGACGGAAGGCGTCGTGGAGGTCTGGAGCGACAAGGGCGCTGGAAAAATGCGCCGCCGCGTCGGCGCCGGTGAACAGGTTTTCGTCAGCGACCAGGCCGGCGCGTCCAGTCCGGTGAACCGTCCGCTGGAAATGGACCGGGCTCTGTCTTGGCGAGAAGGGCAGATTGTTCTGGATGGCGACACGATCGGCGCGGCGGCAGCTGAGTTCAACCGCTACAACAACCGCAAGATCGTGATAGTCGATCCGGATCTGGAAGGCCGTACCGTGGTCGGATGGTTCCGCACCAACGAACCGGAAAGCTTCGCCCAGGCGGTGGGCGTCGCCCATGACGCGAGCGTGAAGCTGGGCGCAGATGTCATCATGCTGGGTGGCGCGGGATAAATCTTTTTCGTCCGGCGACGGAAAGTCGATCGTCGAACATCGAGACTCTTGGAACCCTCGAAGAAGGGTCCGGGAACCAGGAAACAGAAAAAGGGAGGGCCGACGCATGGCCATGTCGCGAAACCAAGGCGCGAAGGCGTCGCTGATGATCGCCGTCAGCACGATGGCGCTGGCCGGCGCCGGCGCCGCTCAGGCTCAGGCCAGACAGTTCAATGTCCCTGCGCAGCCTGCCTCGACCGGCGTGCCGGCCTTCGCACGCCAAGCGGATCTTCAAATCCTGGCGTCGACCGAAGCGGTCGCAGGGCAACGGACCGCCGCTGTGCAAGGCGTCTATTCGGTTGATCAGGGGCTGGGCCGGCTCCTGCAGGGCAGCAACTTGGTGGTGGCGTCCAACAACGGCCGGACGGCAGTGCTCGCCGGCGCGAGCGTCGCGCCCCAGACCGTCGCCCAGGGGAGCGAGGTCGAAGACCTGGCGGACGAAGTTGAAACTATCGTGGTAACCGGTTTCCGTGCGTCGCTGGGCAGCGCGCTGACGGCTAAGCGGCGAGCTAACGGCGTGGTGGATGTGATCAAGGCCGAGGATATGGCCGATTTTCCGGACGCCAACCTTGCGGAGTCCATTCAACGGGTGCCTGGAGTCTCCATCGCACGCGACGCTGGCGAAGGCCGTCAGATCACGGTGCGAGGGCTGGGGCCGCAATTCACGCGCGTGCGCATCAACGGCGTCGAGGGACAGAGCACTGCGTCGGGCACGGACAGCTCAGGCGGCGCCAACCGCAACCGAGCCTTCGACTTCAACGTCTTCGCGTCCGAGCTTTTCAACAGCATCACGGTCCGCAAGACCGCCTCGGCCGAAACGGAAGAGGGGTCGTTGGGCGCTACGGTCGATCTGCAGACCGGTCGTCCGTTCGACTACGCCGGCGCCAACCTCGTTGTGTCGGGCCAATACGGCTACAATGATCTGTCCCGGGAATGGGACCCGCGGTTCGCGGCGCTCGCCAGCAATACCTGGATGGATGGGCGTCTCGGAGCCCTCGTCTCGGTGGCCTATACCAAGCGTCGGCTTTTGGAGGAAGGACATGGTTCCGGCGGCTGGCTCAACGGGACCGAGGCTGGCGGCTATAACCCCGCATCACCCTTTGCCGATGCGAGGCGAGCCGATGTCTATACGCCCCGCTTTCCGCGTTACGGCCGACTGACGCACGATCAGGAGCGGCTGGGCCTGACGGGATCGGTGCAGTTCCGCCCGCAGGAACAGACGCTGATCAATCTCGATCTGCTCTACTCCGACTTCAAAGCCACGCGTCAGGAAAACTGGCTGGAAGCCCTGTCCTTCGCGCGCAACGCGTCGCAGGGCGGCCGACCAGAAATCATCGTGCGCGACGGCGTCATCGATGCCAACGGCGACATGGTCTACGGCTTGTTCGATGACGTCGATGTGGAGACGGAAACTCGCTACGACGAACTCGACACCAAATATACGCAAGGCACACTGAGCCTAGAGCACGCGTTCAGCGACCGATTCAGGATCAAGGGCCTGGTGGGCTATTCCAAGTCTGATTTTGACAATCCGATCCAGACGACGGTCATTCTGAACCGTGAAAATTCGGACAACTACTCATACGACTATCGCGAAAACCGAAACGCGCCATTGATCCGGTTCGGCTATGACGTGACCGACCCGCTGGCCTACAACTTCGGGGCGGCGCGCTCGGAAATCCGCCTGCGTCCGCAGGGCGTCACCAACACGATCAAGACTGCGCAACTTGACGGCGGCTACGATCTGACGCCGTCGCTGACGCTTAAGGCCGGGGTGAACTACAAAGAATATGAGTTCGACTCCTGGGCTCTGGCGCGGGTCAACGAGGGCGTGGTGCCGCAGCTGCCTGCTGGCGTGACCCTGGCCAGCCTGACCGAGTTGGTCAGCGGGTTTGGTCGCAATCTTGGCGCACCGAACGGCACCGTCACCAACTGGATCGCGCCGAACCTCAACGCCTTTGCTGACCTGTTTAACATTTACAGCGGCACGGGACTGTTCGAACTCAGCGGCGCCTCCAACGCCAATGCCCGCGGCAACATCCGCAATGTGACCGAGAAGGACTCGGCCGCCTATCTGCAGCTCGACTTTGACACCGAACTTGGAGGCGTTCCGGTACGCGGCGACATCGGTGTGCGCTACGTCAAGACGAAACAGAGCTCGACCGGCTATCAACTGGTCGCCGGCGCGGCGCAGCAGACGACCGTCGATCGCGACTATGACGACGTTCTACCGGCGCTGAATCTGACGGCCGAAGTCACGCCGGACTTCCTGGTGCGGTTCGGCGCCGCCAAGGTCATGACCCGTCCAAACCTCGGCAGTGTGACGCCGGGCGGCAGCCTCAGCACGGTCGGCGTGTTCAGCGTCAGCTCGGGCAATCCGTATTTGGATCCCATCCGCGCCACGACCTACGATTTGTCGGCGGAATGGTATTTCGCGCCTGACGCCCTGCTGTCAGTCGGCCTGTTCTACAAGGACATCGAAAGCTACATTCAAACCTCTCGAACCTCCCAGCCTTTCAATCAATCCGGCTTGCCGCTGGAGTTGCTGAACGGCCTGGGTGTTTCGCCCAGCGACGTCTTCCTGTTCAGCCAGCCGGTGAACACCGAAGGCGGCCCGCTGAAGGGGATCGAGGTCAGCTATCAGCAGCCCTTCACCTTCCTGCCCGGACCATTCGACAATCTCGGCGCCATCTTCAACGTCACGCTGGTGGACTCCAAGATCAGCTATATTTCCTCGCGATCGCCGACGGGCTTCGTTGAAAATGATCTGCTCGGCCTTTCGAAGACCGCCTACAACGCCACCCTCTATTACGAAGACGATCGGTTCAGCGCCCGCGTCTCGGCCGCCTATCGCGATCGCTATCTGACCGCGGTCCCTAGCGGCACCAGCACCAATGACATCGATGGCGTGCGTGACATCGTGACAGTGGACGCCTCGGCCTCCTATGCTTTGACGGACCGCATCAAGCTGACGTTCGAAGGCTTGAACCTGACCGACGCCTTCAATGAGCAGTACACAGACAGTCGCCGCGACAGTATCTACGTCTATTCGCACACCGGAAGGCAGTACAACTTCGGCGTCCGCTACACCTTCTAAGACACTCCCAACTCCTCCGGGAGACTGGGCGCTGGCCGACCTGTCGGCCGGCGCCTTCTTTTTCATTAGGGGCTCTCATGCGTCTGTCATTCTCGCGCCGTCAGGCGCTTGTCGCCGCAGCAGCTTTGCCGATGATGGCGCCGCCGTCTTCCTGGGCCGCTGTGGCGCCCTACGATGCTGTGCTGGGGACAAGCGACTCCGGTCGTCGGGTCGGCGCGCCTTCCTATCCCACCCTTTCCGCCGCCATCGCCGCCGCACCGGCGGACGGGCGAAAGCCGTTCCGCATCCTGATCACGCGCGGCATCTGGACCGAGCAGGTCGTTGTCGACAAACCCTTCATTCATCTGATTGGCGAGGATCGCTCGGCCTCGGTGATCAATCATCTGGCGGCATCGGGATTGGCGGCGCCGGATGGGCGGATGTGGGGCACATTCCGCACCCCGACCCTGTTCGTTCGCGCGCCCGATTTTCGCGCCGAGAACCTGACGATCAATAATGCCTTCGACGGTCTGGCGGAAATAACGAAGCCGAACGGCCTGCACTCTCACAGTGGCGCAGGGCCCCAAGCCGTGGCTCTGATGATGGACAAGGGGTCGGATCGCGCGGTCGTCCGCAACTGCGATATTCTCAGCTATCAGGACACCTTGTTCCCCGACGCGGGCGCGACCCTGTTTGAAAACTGCCTCATCACTGGCAGCTATGACTTCATCTTCGGCGGCGGGCGTGCTTGGTTCGAACGTTGCGAAATCCGATCGCGACTTCGTCCCGCCGATCCGGTCGAAGGCTATATCGTCGCCCCAAGCACGCCGATCGAGCAGGACTACGGCTTTGTCTTCCACGATTGCCGTCTCACCAGGGACGCCGGCGTCCTGCGGCATTCCGTGTTTTTGGGGCGCCCCTGGCGACCGTCCAGCACCTTCCCTGATGGTCGGTACGGCGATCCGAAGTTTGTCGGCGCAGCGACCTTCCTCGACTGCTGGATGGACGATCATATCGCGCCGGCGGGCTGGACCGAGATGTGGTACACCGGCCGCGACGGCAATCCCCGCACAATGCTTCAGCCGGAAGACGCCCGCTTCGCTACCTTCGGATCGCGCGGACCTGGTCGCGCAGACTTTTCGCGGGGCAAGCGTCTGACGCACCCGCAGGCGAGGCGGATCGATAGAGTTGCCGTGATCGGCGACTGATTCTAGAACTGGCTAGCGAGGGTGACGCCTATGCGCGAGATTTTATCTCTAAAATGGCAGGAACATTTGCTTCTGACCTAGAATAGTGTTGCGAATGACAAGGATGATCTAACCTGATCGTCTAGCGTATTCTTATGTTATGAAAAAATTCGATAAATATGTCGGTTATGGTTTCGGTCCAATTTAATCCGTCCAAGCAAGGCCTACCAGCTAAGTGCTTCAACACGTTCGATTTGAGCGCGTGCTGCGAGATTGCATCGAGCACCCGGCACTCTGATTTCAACGGCCTTTGGCGCCTCTGAGGAGATAAACGCATCCCTTGAGGACTTGAGACCGCTATCGCACACAGGAACGAATAGCCTCGGCATAGCTTTGACCTTCAGGCTTTACGCCATGAACCGATCCGAGGGGGATCGGGTAGTCGATCACGGCGGTACGGATGCGCATCGGCGTCATCGCACATCTCAAATATCCGATCGCAGAACCCTTCGCCGGCGGGCTGGAGATGCATACCCATCTGCTCTGTCGCCAACTGCGGCTGAACGGTCATGACGTCACTCTGTTTGCAGCGACCCTGTCGGACCCCGCGCTCGGTCTGGAGGCGATCTGCGAGCAGACGGAAATCGCCAAGGTCGGGACGGCGGAGGCGGGCGACGTCGCCTTCTTCCGAGAGCATCACGCCTATCTGTCGTTGATGAGCCGGCTTCGTCGCAGTTCGTTCGACGTCATCCACAACAACAGCCTGCACTATCTGCCGGTCTCGATGGCGGAGACCTTGCCGATGCCGATGGTCACTACGCTCCACACGCCGCCATTTTGCTGGCTGGAAAGCGGTATCCGCGAAGCGAGCGCGCCCTTCGCGCGGTTTGTCGGCGTTTCCGAGGCGATGCGTGAGCAATGGAGCCGGGTGCGGCCGATCGATCAGGTCATTCTGAACGGGATCGACCTGGAGCGCTTTCCCTGGCGTGCGCATCACGACGATCCTGGGCATTTGATCTGGTATGGGCGGATCGTGCCCGAGAAGGGTCTGCATCTGGCGCTGGACGCGGCGGCATTGGCGGGTATCGCCCTGCGGTTCGCAGGCCCGATCCTGGATCAAGCCTATTTCGATGCCGAGATCGCTCCGAGGTTGACGCGCGAAACCACCTATCTCGGCCACCTCGATCACGAAAGGCTCTCGCAGGAGATCGGACAGGCGGCCGCCTTCGTCTGCACGCCGCGCTGGGACGAACCCTACGGGCTGGTGGTGGCCGAAGCGCTGGCGTGCGGAACGCCGGTCGCCGCCTTCGCGCGGGGCGCCATACCCGAGATCCTGACCCCCGACTGCGGCGCCCTGGCGCGCGCGGACGACGTGCAGGATCTGGCGCGCGCCATCGTCCGGGCGGTCGGCCTGTCTCGGTCGGCCTGCCGCGCCCGCGCCGAGGCGGCCTGCGATGTGCGCCGAATGATCACGGCCTATGAAGGGCTCTATGGCGAGATGATCCAAGCGGCTGCGGCGGGACAGATGCAGGCCAATGACTCGCTGGAAGATCGGCTGATCGCATGAAGGACGAACCTGCCTTCTGCGTTTGCGTGCCCGTGCGGAATGAGGAACGGCGTCTTCCCGTGCTTCTCGCCGCCCTGGCCGCGCAGGATTTTCCGGGCAGGATTTCGGTCGCGCTTTGCATCAATAACTCCACGGACGGTTCGCTCCCTCAGGCGCAGGCCGCAGCCGATCGGTGGAAGGATCGACTGGACATCGTCGTCGATCTGCAGACCTTCCCAGAGCATCGGGCGCATGCCGGCGCGGCGAGGCGTTCGGCCATGTCCGCCGGTATCGAGCATCTCGGAGATCGATCCAATGGCGTTTTGATCTCGACGGACGCCGACACGCGACCGCCGCCGAACTGGCTGTCCGCCAATCTCGCAGCCATCGTGGATGGAGCGGATCTGGTGGGCGGACGGCTGGTCCTGGATGAAGCGGAACCGATCTCGGCGGATGTCGCGGCTCTGCGTCGACTATGGGACGCCTACTGGCGTGAAGTTCGCACGATTGAGGACGAGATCGACCCTTCGCCGCATGACCCGGCGCCTCGCCATGGCGATCACACCGGGGCCAGCCTCGCCATCACCGCGGCGGCCTATCAGTCAGCCGGCGGGGTGCCGGAACAGCCGACGGGCGAGGATCGGGCGCTTGTGATCGCCGCTCAAGCGCAGGGGGCCAGGCTTGTGCATCCCTTGGCGGTGTGGACCCGCGTGTCGGCACGCACGACGGGCCGCGCCGCCGGGGGGATGGCGGAGGATATGACCCGTCTGTTCGATCAGGCGCGGAACGGCGGTCCGATCATGGCGCCGGACCTTTCGCATTGGCGGCAGCGGGTGAGGTGGCGCCGGGGTCAGCGTCACGACGCGGCGAGCGCCAGGCGGCTGTCGGCACTGGAAACCCAGTTGCCCGCCATGCCGCTCGACATGGATTTACGAGAATGGGCCGACGGCGTTGAGAGAGCCGCAGCGTGAGGGCTTCGATCGGATACTATGTCCATCACCAGGGCGACGGCCACCGCCAGCGCGCACTGGAAATCGCCGCCGCTGCGCCCGAGCGATTTGTCCTGCTTGGAACGGGACTGAAAGGGCGAACCGAAGACATCGCCTGCGTGGATCTGGAGGATGACAGGCCCCACGAGGGAGACCGCTTCTCCGGCCGTGACGAGGCGCCTGTCCGGCCCGAGGCGCTGCATTACGCCCCCTATCACCATGCGGGCGTCCGGGCGCGAACCGCCCGGTTCGCCCAGTGGATCAGCGACGCCAAGCCGGCCTTGATGGTGATCGATGTGTCGGTCGAGATGGCGATGCTGGCCCGGCTGTGTGCGACGCCTGTGGTTTATGTCCGTCTCGCGGGGGATCGATCAGATTCGGCGCATCTGGACGCCTTCCGCGGCGCAGAAGCCTTGCTTGCGCCCTTCCATGAGCGGCTGGATGGAATGGGGGCCAGAGAGGTGCGCGACAAGACGCACTACTTCGCCCCCCGGCGCAATTCAGGACCGAAGCGTGGATCAGGCATCCTGGTCGTTCATGGGCGGGGTGGCGATCCGTTGGATGGCGCCAAGCTGGCGGCGGCTGCAGAAGCTACGCCCGATCAAGTGTGGACCGGGGTCGGGCCGATCGAGCCGCCGCCGATCATGCCGCCGAACCTGAAGCTGGCAGGCTGGATCGACGCTATCGGCGACGAGATCGAAAAGGCGGAGATCATCGTCGGAGGCGCGGGAGACGGCCTGCTGAACGCGGTGATTTCGGCCGACAAACCCTTTGTCTGTCTTCCCGAGCCTCGCGCCTATAACGAGCAGATGGCAAAGGCCGAACGGTTGGCGGCGCTAGGCGCTTCGATCGTCCTGGCGCAGTGGCCGCAGGCGCAGCAATGGCCGAGCATCCTTGGGTCAGCACTCTCACTGTCGCCCGCTGATCGGCAGCAGATCAGCGGGCAGGGACTCGGCGCCGCCGGACTCTGGCTTGTCGATCTCGCATCAGAGCTTGAGGCACGCCGATGACAGCTCTGGAAGCAACGCCGACCGCGTCATCGCCTCTAAAACTTGAGGTTAGATTGGCGGCGCTAGGTGCGCGCTACGACGCCGCGCCGCGATATCCCGCCGAGAGTCTGACGCTGCTCGCGTCGGAGGGTTGGGGGCGGCGGTTCGCTCCGGTTCAAAGCGGCGGAACGGCCTATGACAATCCACTCCACAAGGCCTTGGCATTGATGAACGCTCTACGCAGCGTGGGACGGTCGGATCTGAGCGTCGGCCGACTGTTCGAAGGACATGTCAACGCCCTGGCGCTGTTCGACTGGTACGCGGACCCGGCCCAGAAGGCTTGGCTGGGGAAGGTTGTGGCGCAGGGCGGCTGGTTCGGCGTCTGGGCGACGGAACCGCCGCCCGGCGTTCGTCTGGTCGGCGACCGGCTGCAGGGTGCCAAGATGTTCGCGACCGGCGCGGGCGGATTGGAATATGCGATCATCACCGCCCAGCCGGAACAGGGCGAACGCCAGCTGATCGTCGTGCCGGCGAACGAACCCGAGAGGGCCGATCTGAGCGGTTGGCGCGTCCGCGGCATGCGCGCAACGACCAGCGGGCGCTATGAGGTGACCGGGTTGACGGTCGATGCCGATCAGCGGCTCGGACGTCCTGGAGACTATGATCGCGAACCGCGTTTCACGGCGGGAGCCTGGCGATTTACGGCGGTGCAGTTGGGCGGCGTCGAAGGCCTGGTCATGGCGATGCGTGACGCGCTGTCCGACGCCGCGCGCGCAGATTCCATCCGGCGCGCGCGCTTTGCCGATGCGGTCGTTGCGATGCGGACGGCCTGGCTCTGGGTCCGCGAAGCCGCGATCCGCGCGGCCTCCGAAGCGCCGGACGCCGGCGATTTCGCCCGCGCCACGCGCGGCGTCGTCGAACGCAGCGCCCTGGATGTCATGGAGTTAGCGGCGCGGTCGGTCGGGACGCGCAGCGCCTTCGACGGCGAGCGCATCGACAAGATCACCCGCGATCTCAGCCTCTACCTTCGGCAGGCCGGACCCGACTATGCGAAGGACCAGGCGGCCAAGACCTGGCTGGATCGCGATCTCTGGGGCGAGGGCGACGCCCTATGGTGAGCAAGAAAGCCGGCCGGCTGGCGACCCTGGCGCTGGAGCGTTCGCCCTGGCGATCCGCGCGGTGGTTGGTCGTTGCTCCGCATGCCGACGACGAGACGTTGGGCGCCGGAGCCTTGATCCATCAGGCGGCGGCGACGCAACATTTAGCAGGCGTCGTGATCCTCACCGACGGCGCGGGTTCGCACGACCATCCGGACACGGCTTCCCATGCGAGGCTTGTCCGGACCCGACGCCTGGAGGCGGGGCGCGCGGTTCGACGGTTGGCGGGGGATGCGGCTGCGGCGCCCGTGTTTCTGGATTGGCCTGATGCTCAGCCCGCTTCTCCTGGCAGCACGGTATTCGAGGCGACCGCCCGTCGTCTGGCCGCCCTGTGCCGTGATCGGCGCGTCGATGCGATCGCCGTCACTGGACCAGACGATCCCCATTGCGATCATCAGGCTGCGGCCCAGCTTGCGCGCCGCGCGGCCGGGCTGGCCCGCCGGCCGGTCGCCGTGTTCGATTATGTCGTGTGGGGGGCGGCTCCGCCCGGGTCGAAACTACGGATCACGACGCGACCTCTTAGGGCCGGCCTCAGAGCGTACGCCTTATCGAGCCATCAAAGTCAGTCGACGCCGATGTTCGGCCAAGGGTTCCGGCTTGAGAAGGAGAGAGGGCTGCGCGCCGCCTCGGACACCCTTTATCGGCGCGACGCCTATGGCTGAACGCTCGCTTCCCGCCGCCTACTTCGAAGGCATCTTCGCCGGGGACGCCGATCCATGGAGTCTGGCCTCCAGCCCCTATGAGGCGGCCAAGTTCGATCGCACTATCGCCGCTCTGTCGGCGCGGCGAGCGGCTTTTGCGCTCGAGGTCGGTTGTGCGGGCGGCGTCCTGACCGAGCGGCTGAGCGCAGTCTGCGATCATCTGTTGGCGATCGACGTCAGCCCGACTGCCCTGGAGCGAGCGCGCCAGCGTCTGTCGGGGCGGCCGAACGTCCGGTTCGAGGCCGCGGCGTTCCCCCGGGACTGTCCGGCTCTTGATGGGCTGGATCTCGTCGTCCTGTCCGAGGTGGCCTATTATTGGAGCGACGCTGATCTGGACCTTGCGGCGCAACGCATCGCCGACGGTTTGGTCGAGGGGGGACGCGTCCTTCTGGTGCACTGGACCGGCGAGACCGACTATCCCCAGACCGCCGACGACGCCGTGGAACGCCTCTGGCTTGGATTGTCGGCTGTCCTGAGAGTGGATCTGGCCGAACGGCATCCCAACTATCGGCTGGATTTGTGGAGCCGCCGATGACCAGCCTGTCCGCGCTCACGCTGGTTCGCAACCGGCAAGCCCATCTGGACCGATTGGTCGAGGGATTGTCCCTCAGCGCCACGCCGCCCGACGAACTGGTCGTCATCGACATGAGCGATGCACCGGTGACGCTGCCGCCACTGAGCTTTCCCGTTCGCATCGAACGTCTGGCGGGCGACGCCTTGCCTCTGGCCGCCGCCCGAGGACTGCATCGTGTCGTCGTCAGTTTGCGGCCGTATGCAGGCCCTGCTCGCCGAGCATGACGCCGTCGTCTGTCCAGAGGTGCTGTATCTCCCCGCCGGAGCCGTCCGGCAGGGCCCCCTGTCGGAGATCGATCTAAAGGCGGCCGGGCGCCCCCATCCCGTGCGCCCTTTTCCGCAGGAAGGCGAACGCCCGGAGGGCAATCCCGGCCTGTTCTGGTCTCTGGCTTTCGCGCTCCGTCGCGCGACCTTCCATCGGCTTGGCGGGTTCGACGAGACCTATGTCGGCTACGGTGCCGAAGATACGGACCTGGGCTTTCGCATCGCGAGAGACGGCCTGCCGCTCCTCTTCGCCGGCGGCGCGCCGGTCTTCCACCAGCACCATGAGGGCTATGATCCGCCCCTGCAGCATTTTCGCGCCCTGATCGCCAACGCCAAACGCTTTCACGCCGCCTGGTCGATCTGGCCGATGGACGGTTGGCTGCGGGCGATGGCGGATCTCGGACTGATCGACTGGTCGTCGGACGGATTGACCATTCGGCGCGACCCCACGCTGGCCGAAATCGCCGCCGCACGAAAAGATCCTGCAAATCCCTTCTAGGGCGGTTCCGTCGCGCTGGCGGCTGAAATGACTGGGGGTACGAAAGCGGGCGCAACCCCCGGCCGGCCTTGGGGTTGAGCCAAGATGAAATCGTTACCCGCCGAGACCGATCTTTCCGCCACGGGCCAACAGGTCCTCGTTGGAGGGCCAGCGCCCGAGCAGGACGACGGCAAGCGTTGGAAAATGCCGGCGGCGGCCGTGGCGGCTGGACTTGCCGAGATGAAGACAAGGCGCTCGCAGGCCGTGGTGTTCATAGCCACCAGCGAACGCCGCGCCGATGAGATTGCGGCGGCGCTCTCGCCGATGGTGAAGGACGCCGAGGTGCTGGTCCTGCCGCCCTGGGACTGCCTGCCCTACGACCGCGCTGCGCCTTCGCGAGAAAGCATGGGGCGGCGGATGGCGGTCCTGGCCGCCCTGAACGAAGCCAGCGCAAGGCCCGTGTTCTTGGTCGTCTCGCCCGATGCGATCGTGCAGCGGACGCCGTCGCGCGAACGGATCAAGGCCCGCTTGTCGCTCGCGGCGGGCGAAGCGCTGGATCGCGAACTTCTGGAGTCGTTTCTGACGGATACGGGCTATGCGGCGGATGAGCGGGTCGACGAACCTGGCGAGTACGCTCTGCTCGGCGCGGTGGTCGACGTCTTCCCGCCGGCGTCCGCAACGCCTTATCGCATCGCCCTGGACGAGGCGGACCGGATCACTGAGATCCACGCCTTCGATCCAGTATCGCAACGCCGGGGCGCCGAGATCCAGACGATCTGTCTGACCCCTGCGGCTGAGTGGAGCGACCGGTCACCCGAGGATGACGATCGTCAGGAGACCGGACCGTCGATCAATGCTGAGACCTCGACGACCCTGTTTGATTTCCTCGACAAGCCGATGATCCTGACCGACGTGGGCGTGGAAGATCGGTTCGAACGCATTCGCGCGCATGTGGCCGAAGCCTATGACACCCGCCTGCGGTTCAGCGAGGGCGCGCGTCCTTCGAAACCCGACAGCCTCTATTTGACGGAGAAGGACGTTCGGCAGGCGTTGAAAAGCGCCAAACCCCTGAGCGTCGAGGGTTGGGCGCCGACCCCGGCCTTCGCATTCGAGAAATCGCCAGGGCGGGCCCTTAAACAATTTATCGCCGAGCGGCGCGAGGCGGGCGATCGCATCGTCCTGACGGGATTGCCCCATGAGCACAGGATCATCCTGCGCCTGCTGCGCCGACACGGTATCGATGCGCCCGTGGTGCTGGAGAACTGGAGCGCGATCGCGACTCTGCAGCACGGGCAGATCGCCGTCGTAACCGCCGATCTGGACACAGGCTTCCGACAGGCGGCCGCCGGTCTAGTCGTCCTGACGCCTTCGGACATCTTCGGCGGCCGGATCGCGCGAGCATCCGGCGACACGAACAATGCGTTCGGAGAGACAGAACTGCGGTTGGACGATGTGGTCATCCATGAAGACCACGGACTGGGCGTCCTGAAGGCGTTGGAGCAGGTCGAAGCAGATGGTGTCGAGCGCGACGTTCTGCGCATCGAGTATCATGGCGGAGGAACCATTCTCGCGCCGATCGAGGAGTTCGACAAAATCTGGCGCTACGGCTCGGAGAAGGAGGCCGTATCGTTGGATCGACTGAATACCCAGGGATGGCTCAAACGTCGCGCGAAGGTGAGCGCGCAGATCGACGAGGCCGCAGCGGCCCTGTCAGCGCGGGCCGAGGCGCGTGCAGCGCTGAGGACCGAACCGATCACGGCCCCGCGTCAGGCGCTGGCCCGGTTCGCCGCAGGGTTCGCCTTCCCCGAAACAGCCGATCAGGCGCGCGCCATCGAGGCGGTCCTGTCCGACCTGGGATCCGGCAAGCCCATGAACCGGCTTGTCTGCGGCGATGTCGGTTTCGGCAAGACCGAGGTCGCCCTGCGCGCTGCGGCGGCCGTGGCCCTTGCCGGCAAACAGGTCATCGTCGTCGCCCCGACCACCGTCCTGGCGCGCCAGCATTTCGAGGTCTTCAAGAGACGGTTCAAGGACACGGACGTTCAGGTCGGCCACTTGTCGCGCGCCGCAGACAGCGCGGAGGCGCGGGCGGTCAAGACGGGGCTGGCGGACGGCTCCATGCGCGTCGTGGTGGGTACGCAGGCGCTGGCGTCGGAAGGGGTGGCGTTTTCCAGCCTTGGGCTTGTCATCATCGATGAGGAACATCGCTTCGGCGCGCAGATGAAATCTGCCTTGGCAGAAAAAGCGCCGCATCTGTTGTCGATGTCGGCCACGCCGATTCCAAGAACCCTGCAGAGCGCCATGGTCGGCATTCAGGACGTCAGCCTGATCGCTAGTCCGCCCGCCCGACGCCGGCCCATCCGAACCTTCATGACCCCGTTCGACGCCGGGGCCGTTCGCTTGTCGCTGATGCGCGAGAAGGCGCGAGGCGGCCAGAGTTTCGTGGTCGTGCCGCGGATCGAGGATATGGAACCTTTGGCGGAACGCTTGAAGACCTTGACGCCCGAGCTGTCGGTGGTTTCGGCGCACGGTGACATGTCCCCGTCGGCGATCGACGAGGTTATGAGCCGGTTCTCCGACGGCGAGGGGGACGTGCTTCTGGCCACGAACATCATCGAGACGGGCCTGGATGTGCCGCGCGCCAATACGATGTTGATCTGGCGGCCGGACCGCTTCGGCCTAGCGCAGTTGCATCAGCTGCGCGGGCGTGTCGGCCGGGGGCGCCGCCAGGGCTTCACCTATCTGCTTTCCGATCCCGAAGCGCCCATGGCGGCGGCGACGGAGGCCCGTCTTCATACATTGGAGGCTCTGGACCGACTGGGGGCGGGCTTCGCGATCAGCGGGCGCGATCTTGACCTGCGCGGCGGCGGCGATCTGGTGGGCGAGGAACAGGCCGGACATCTCAGGCTTATCGGCTCGGCCCTTTATCAGGCCGTTCTGGCTCGGGCGCTCGCGGCTGCCAAAGGCGATCCCGATCCAGACCAAGCTTCTCCCAGTCTGAACGTCGGCGCGACAGGGCATCTGCCGGCGGACTACATCCCCGACGAAACCGTGCGCATCAATCTTTATGCCCGGTTGGCGCGCGCCACGACGGCGGAAGATGTCGACGCCTTGCGAGACGAAGCCGAAGATCGGTTCGGCTCTTTACCAGACCCCGCAGAGGACCTGTTCACCGGCCGTCGCCTTGCGGCGCTCGCCCGTGATGCCGGCGTCACGGAAATCGTGTCGGGACCGAAGGCGACGGCGTTGCGGATCGCGGCGGCGCGTCGGCCCGGCATGGAAGCGTCGTTGTCGTTGCGCGATGATCGACGTTGGTCCGAAGATCGCATGATCGTCGACGCCGCCAACGATCAACCGCACGACACGGCCTTCATCGAGAAGCTTCTGACCGAATTGGCGGCGGCCTGAGGGCAGGGCGGGTTTGCGCCGGTTTCAACGTCTGGAGTCTGTTTTGTTGGGAGCAATTCCGCCGCTGGCGCGCTGATCGACGACCGCCGACCGATCACGGCGGAGCCTCGCGTCTTCGCTTTCTTAAAAGCCCCTGCATGCCCACAGACACCCGCCTTACTGTCGTCTTCCTTCATTCCCTGGGCTCGAGCCGCCACGATTGGGACGCGGTGATCGACCGGCTTGCCGATGAGATGGTAACCGTCGCGATCGATCTTCCAGGGTTCGGGGACAGGGCGGGGGAAGGCTATGGCGATGTCCAGGTCGTGCTCGACGACCTGAGCTGCCGCCTGACCAATCTCCATCTCCCGCGCTGGATCCTTGTCGGCCACAGCATGGGCGGCAAGTTTGCGACCTTGATCGCCGCGCGGGCGCGTGACGGGGCGGCGGGTCTGAGCGGGTTGCTGGGCGTGGTGCTGGTCGCCGGATCGCCACCCTCGCCGGAGCCGATGGACGAGAGCAGGCGTGCGGATATGCTGACCTGGTTCGACGATTCGGCCAGGATAGAGGATCGGGGACACCAGTTCATCGACGCCAATACCGCCGCCGGTCTGCCGCAAGCCGCCTTCGATCAGGCGCTGGCCGATTTCACCCGATCCAGCCCCAAAGCCTGGCGCGGATGGCTAGCCGAAGGATCGCGCGAGGATTGGTCCGATCAGGCCGGCGTCCTGCCTTTCCCTGCCCTGATCATCGCCGGCGCGGAGGATGGCGATTTGGGCGAGACGGCGCAGCGGCGTCTCAACGCTCCCCACTATCGCGCCGCTGACGTGGTGGTCGTGCCGGATGCGGCGCACCTGATCCCTCAGGAACAGCCGGACCGTCTCGCCGGCTTGGTTCTAGAATTCGTCGAGAAGGTCGGTTCATCCGCGCTGCCTCCACGCTTCGTGGGTCTGATGGCATCCGATCGCGTGTCGGATCGCACACGACGCGCAATGCTGGATCGTCATTTCGGTCCGGTGCCAGCTGACGGCGGCGTCCTGAACCCGACCCAGCGCGCCGTGCTGTCGGCGATGATCGCGCGCATTCTGCCTGATGCAGGCGATCCGGATGATCTGGCGCGACGTTTGGATGTGGGCCTCGCCAACGGACAGGGCGATGGATGGCGGTTCGCCGATCTTCCCTCGGACGCCGAGGCCTGGCGACGCGGGCTGGATGAGATCGCCGCCATGGCGCCGGAGTTCGCAACCCTGGCCCCCGATCGCCAAGACGACATCCTGCGCACCATTTCACAGGGCGAATGGCCCGAGCCGGGCCGGCTTTCGGCGGACGCCATGAGGCTGTGGTTCGAGGACGTCGTGTCCGAGGCCGCGCGCCTGTGGATGTCGCTGCCGGCCACCTGGGCCCAGATCGGTTACGACGGTTTCGCCACGGGCGGCGAAGGCCGGTTCCAGGGCTACGATCAGACGGCGGCGGACCACATCGAACCTTGGCGTCTGCCGATGGAGGGCGTGGGTTGAGCGCGCCTGCAAGGACGGCCGGCGAAACCGATGTCGTCATCATCGGCAGCGGGGCCGGCGGGGCTCCGATCGCGGCCAGGTTGGCGAATGCTGGGCTGTCGGTCACGGTGTTGGAGGCAGGGCGGGCTTTCGATCCGGCGGAGCATACGCCCGACGAAACGACGGCCGATCTCTATTGGATGGAGGAGCGCCTGAGCGGAGGGCGCGACCCGACCGCCTTTGGGGCCAACAACTCCGGCCAGGGCGTCGGCGGCTCGCTCCTGCACTGGGGCGCCTTCTGCCCACGACCCGATCCCCGTGATCTGACGCTGGCCTCGGAGACGGGACGCGGGCGGGACTGGCCGTTCGGCTGGGACGAACTGAAATCCTATGTCGAGACCGTAGAGACGGTGATCGGGGTCTCAGGCCCGGCCGACTATCCGTGGGGCGGGCGACAGTTCGCCTATCCGCCTGTCCCGCGCAACGCCCCGGCGGATGCAATGGCCCGTGGCGCGACGGCCGTCGGGCTGACCGTTACGGATGCGCCGGCGGCCGTGCTGTCCCGCGATCGCGAGGCGGGGACGACGCCCTACCGCATGGCCTGCGTCAACTGCGGCGCCTGCCACCAGGGATGCAGAACCGGCGCCAAGGGCGGCGCGGACAACAGCTTTCTGCCGATGGCCGCAGCCAACGGCGCCACGATCATCGCCAACGCGCGGGCGATAGGCGTGGAACGTGACGCCGGTGGACGGATCAAGTCCATGATCTATCGCCGCGACGGGCAGGATCATCGGCTGAACTGTCGAGCGCTGTTCCTTTGTGCGGGCGGTGTCGAGACGCCGAGGCTGCTGCTGAATTGGGGATTAGGCAACGGCGGCGGCGAGGTCGGCTGCAACTTCATGACCCATGTGGCGACTCAGGTCTGGGGCCGGTTCGACGCCGACATGTCGATGAACCGCGGTTATCCGTCTTCCCTGATCAGCGAAGAAATGGTGCGTCCGGCCGACGCGAACTTCGCCGGCGGCTATCTAATCCAAAGCCTTGGCGTCATGCCGGTCACCCTGGCGGGCGGGTTCGCGCGCGGCGCGGGCCTATGGGGCGCGCCGCTGGTCGATACGCTACGCAACTATCGCCGGCTCGCCGGGATCGGCATCAATGGAGAGTGTCTGCCGGACGACGACAACCGCTTAACCCTCTCCGATGAGGTCGACGCCGTCGGGCTGCGCAAGGCGCGGATCGACTTCAGCTATGGCGAAAACGAGCGGCGTCTGGATGCCCATGCCCGGCGCGTCATGACCGAGATTTGGACCGCCGCGGGCGCCGAGGACATCTTCGCGGTGGCCCGGTCGGCGCACACCATCGGCGGCTGCCGGATGGGGGACAAATCGGACGGGGCGGTCGTCGACGCCGACGGGTGTAGCGTCGAGATCGACAATCTGTACGTTTGCGACAACTCGGTTTTCCCCAGCGCGCTTTCGGCCAACCCGGCCTTGACCATCATGGCCGTCGCCCTGCGCACGGCCGATCGCTTCCTCGAACGTCAACGAACAGGAGATTTGTGATGGACCTTGGGATCAAGGGGCGTATCGCCCTCATTTCCGGCGCCGATTCCGGCATGGGCAAGGAGACGGCGCGGCTGCTGCTGGAAGCCGGCGTACGGGTCGCCCTGACCGACAAGCCGGACGGCACGCTGGATGAAGCCGTCCAAGAGCTTTCTGCCTTGGGCGAATGCATCGGCGTGACCGGCGACGTGACCAAGGCCGACGATGTCGAAAGACTGTGGGCGGAGGTCCGAGACCGCATGGGCGATCCGGACATCTATGTGAACGCAGCGGGCGTGACCGGCGCGACCGGCGATTTCCTGGATGTCGATGACGCCGGTTGGCTGGAGACGCTCGACATCAATCTGATGGGCGCGGTGCGGATGTGCCGCCAGGCCATTCCGGCCATGCGGCGTTCGGGCTGGGGCCGTATCGTCTTGTTCGCGTCGGAGGATGCGGTCCAGCCCTATGTCGATGAACTGGCCTATTGCGCCTCGAAGGCCGGCATTCTCAGCCTGGCGAAGGGTCTGTCAAAGGCCTACGGCTGCGACAATGTGCTGGTGAACACAGTCTCGCCCGCCTTCATCGCCACCCCGATGACCGACGCCATGATGAAGAAGCGCGCCGAGGAACGCGGCGAAACCTTCGAGGAGGCGATTAAGAGCTTCCTGAAGGAAGAACGCCCCGGCATGACCCTGGATCGCCGAGGTAAGGCTGAAGAGGTCGCGGCTGCCGTCGCCTTCCTGTGTTCTGAACGCGCCAGCTTTATCAACGGCGCAGGCATCCGGGTGGATTCCGGCTCGGTCGCCACCATCGCCGGCTAGTCGTAGGGCCGAGAAAGAGAGACCGGCGGCGGGACGACCCCGCCGCCGGTTTTGTCTTGTCAGGCGACGCCCATGCCGCCGGTGACGCCGAAGACTTCGCCCGTGATGTAGCTGCCTTCTTGAGAGGCCAGCAGAACATAGACCGGGGCGATCTCGACAGGCTGGCCCGGCCGACCCAGCGGCACCTGCTCGCCGAACTTCATCACGGCTTCCTGCGGCTGTCCGCCAGACGACTGCAGCGGCGTCCAGAAGGGGCCGGGCGCCACGACATTGGCCCGTATGCCCTTTTCGATCAGCTGCTTGGACAGGGCCTTGGTATAGGCGACGATCCCGGCCTTGGTGGTGGCGTAGTCCAGCAGGATGGCCGAAGGCTCATAGGCCTGGATCGAGGCGGTGGTGATGACCGAGGCGCCCGCGGGCAGATGCGGGACGGCCGCCTGGGCGATCCAGTGCATGGCGTAGAGGTTGGTCTTCAAGGTCTTGTCGAAGTCTTCCGACGTCACCTGCGATATGTCCTCGCGATACTGTTGGCGACCGGCGTTGATGACCAGGATGTCCAGTCCGCCCAGTGCGGACACGGCCTGTTCGACCATCTGCCGGCACCAGTTTTCATCGGTGATGTCGCCGGGCAGATCGATGGCCTTGCGCCCTTCAGCCTCGATCAGCGCGATGACTTCGGCGGCGTCCTTGCGCTCGGACGGCAGATAGGAGAGCGCCACGTCGGCGCCTTCCCGGGCGTAGGCGATGGCGGCCGCGCGGCCGATGCCGCTGTCGGCGCCGGTGATCAGGGCCTTGCGTCCTTTCAGCTTGCCGGAACCCTGATAGCTGTCCTCGCCATGATCGGGCTTTGGGTCCATCTCGCGCGCTTCGCCGGGCACGGGCTGCGGTTGGCGCGGGAAGGGCGGCTTTGGATATTGCTCGCGCGGATCCTGAAGGGTCAGGCGATCAGTCATGGAACGTCTCCGTTTCGGGCTGGGGGGAAGTGGTCTGCGCCTTGCCGACGGCGGTCAGGGCGGTCAGATGCGCGAGGTGGCTGAGCCCCTGCGGCATGTTGCCGAGGTAGGCGCCGGTGTCCGGGTCGATCATCTCGGTCAGCATGCCCCAGCGGCCGCTGAGGGCTTCGCGCAGGGCGTCGATGCGGGCGCGCGCCTTGTCCGGTTCGCCTAGCGTCGCCCAGGCTTCGGCGATCCAGAAGGAACAGGCGATGAAGCAGCCTTCCTCGGCCTGCATGCCGGAATAGCGATAGTGGAAGACGCCGGCGCCGAGGTGACGGTCCAGCGCGTCAAGGGTTGCGCGCAGCCGCTCTTCGCCATCGAACCGGAACCGCACGGCAAGGGCCAGGGCCGCATCCAGCTTGTCGCTACCCGGATACATGACGAAGGCCTGAAGGTTTTCGGACCAGCAATGCGTCTCGACCCAGTCAAAAATCCGGTCGCGCTCCCGCCGCCAGCGATCCCGGCACGTCGTCGGCAGTTGTCCCGCGTCCGCCAGCTCGACCGCACGGGCCAGGGCCTGCCAGCAGCTGATCTTGGACATGGTGTAGTGCTGCTGATCCTCCAGCTCCCACATGCCCGCGTCCGGCTGTCGCCAAGCGTCGGCGCACTGATCCGCCAGTTCGGACAACTGCTGGGCGCTGGCGCTGTCGAGGATGTTGCCGCAGCCGACGAAGCGCGAGGCGGTCTCAAAGATGTCGCCGAATACGCCGTGCTGGGCCTGGTCGGCGGCGCGATTACCCGTGACGACCGGACGCGAGCCTTTATAGCCCGGCATGTCCCAGTGCGTTTCCGGCGGCACGAGTGCGCTGTCGAGGCTGTAGCAGACCTTGGCGCCATGGCGCTTCAGCTGCATCAGCAGCCAACTGAAAGCGGCCTTGGCCTCCGCCTGGGCGCCGGCCGCCAAGAAGGCCTCGATCGTATAGCCGGCGTCGCGCAGCCAGGCGTAGCGATAGTCCCAGTTCTTGTCGCCGCCCAGTCGCTCGGGCAGGGACGTCGTGGCGGCCGCGGCGATGGCGCCCGACGGCGAGTACAGCAGCAACTTCAACGCCAGGGCGCTGCGGATGAAGTCGTCGCGATACAGGCCGGGGCAGTTCAAGCGCGCCGCCCAATCCCGCCATTCCTGATCCGACAGGTCGATGCGGGCGTCGATTTCTTCGATGGACGGCACGACCAGCGGTTCGTCGCGTCCAGCGACGATGGCCACGGTGCGCCGCTCGCCTGCGCCGACCACAATGGTTCCGACAATGCCCTCATCGGACCATTCGCATGAGATGCGCGGATCGTGGACGAACAGGCCGAGCACCCGCTCGACATGGAAGACCGTGTGTTCGCCGATCTTCGAATGATACGGATTGGCCGTGTCGCCCCGACGCCCCGGACGCATGTCCAGGGTGAAGGTCACTTCGCCCTCCAGGCCATCGATACGGCGGGCCAGTTCGCACCAGGGCAAACGACCGGCCGTGCCGCTGTTCAGGCTCTCGGTCAGGCGCGCGCGTCCGCTGGCGGTGATGAACTCCGTCTCCAGCACATTGCTGTCGGGGCGATAGCGGCGGGTCGCCGTGAAGGCCTCGGTCGGCGTGATCGAAAACCGGCCGCCCTCCGGATCCAGTAGGCGGTCGAAAAGGGGCGGCGCATCGATCGCCGGGACGCACCACCAATCGATGCCGCCATCCAGCGCCGACAGGGCCACCGTTCGGCCCTCGCCCAGAACGCCATAATCTTCGAGGGCGACGTAGCCATCGGGACGGAGCGCTTGCGACGAGCGCGCCGGATGGGGCGTGAAGGTCGTCTCTGTCATCGTTTGGACGATCTGATCGCAAAGCCAGCCGTTACGGCAAGGCCGGCAAGGACGCCGACCGCCGCGACCTTGAGCGCCGCAATCTGGCGGCTGGACACGAAACCGATCAATGGTCTGATCACCCGTTCGGTGTCTGGGCCGTCGATCGCCGCCGGACCGTCTTCGGGTTGATCGAGATTGCCGAGACGCGGCAGTTGCGGGTCGCCCTGCTGCGCTGTGATCATCCTGGCGGCCTGCCGATCCGCCAGCGCCGGTGCGAACTGTTGCGCCAGCGCCATCAGCCATGTCGTGCGACCCACGAAGACCTTACGGCTGGGCCGCTGCACGGCCGACCAGACGGCGTCTGCACACAGGCGAGGATCGAACAGGGGATCTGGAATGACCTGCGCCCGGTCGGTCCGGTTGCGTGACCACAAAGGCTGGGGCGTGTTGACGGCCGGCAGATAAACGGTGGTCAGGGTGACGTTGGAAGCTGAGGCGATCAGTTCGGCCCGAATGGCCTCGGTAAACCCGTCGATGGCCGCCTTGGCGCCGCAGTAGGCGGCCTGCAGCGGGGCGGGGCGCAGCGCCAATCCCGAGGAAATTTGGATCACCGCCCCTGTGTCCGCCGGCCGCATGACCCGAAGCGCCGCGCGCGTTCCGTAGACCTGAGACAGATAGGTCGTCTCGACGACGCGGCGGTAATCGGCGTCGGTCAGATCTTCATCGCGCCCGATGACCGTGGACATGGCGTTGTTGACCCAGACATCGATGCCGCCGAAAGCGTCCACGACATCGCGCCCCGCCTGCTCGACGAAGGCCGGATCGGACACATCGCCCGCCATGCCGATCACTCGGTCTCCCGAACGCTTCAGCTGTTCGACGGCGTTGGAAAGCCGTTCAGCCTGTCTGGCGATCACCACGACCTGCCATCCGGCTCGGGCGAACCGCTCGGCGATCGCGAGACCGATGCCGGCGCTGGCGCCTGTGACGACGATGACCGGCATGGCGATCCTTCTGATCTCGATTGCGGAATGACGATCGCGGTTGCGGCCGAACGGGGAGGCTCTGACAACGACACGTCCGGAGGAAGGTTGCCGTCTTTCCGGCGGCCGACGCTTAAGTCGCTGGTCAGCATTTTGATGCTGGCGCAAAGCTTCGCCCATAGAGATGGACGGGCACGAGCATGCAGGACGGCGGCAAACACAGTGGAACGTCATTCACTGTCGTGCGGTGCGGAGCTTCTGGACCAGGCGGCTAAGCTTCGGATATTTTCTCTCTGCTGAAGGCGGGGTGAAACGATGCGTGCAGCTTGGATAGGTTCGGTTGCTGTCGGCATTCTGGCCGGATCAGCGCCGAACGCTCTTGCGGCGGTCTCCCAAGTTCAGGCCGCGCCCCAAGAGGCGGCCCAAGGCGGCGCCACAGTCGCTCTGACCTTTGCGGCTGCTCAACAACGTTTGCGCTCCAATTCCAGTCTCGGTCGCGCTGCGGGCTATGGGATGCAGGCCGCGAGGGCCCAGGCGGATGTGGCTGCCGGGCTGAATCGGCCGACCGTAGCGCTCGATGCTCAGTTGATCCGTTATCGTAAAACATTCGATCTCTCGCTGGGTGACACGCTGGACCGCGCGCAGGCCGAGCTCGGCGCCGCCATTCCTGGGCTCATCGCGGACTTGCCCGGTGTGCCGGGTGACGTGTTGCAGAGTGTCGGTCAGCGGCTGGAAGCGGCGCTTCCCGAATTTTTCGCCGCCTTGCCGCAAGACGTCCGACTGCAGGTCGACGACACGACCTTTCGCCCCACAGTGACGGCGCTTCAGCCGATCTACACCGGCGGCGCAATCCCAGCCTTACGACGAGCGGCGTCGGCCAATGTGGATCTGGCGCAGGCGAAACAGCAGGAAGCGGTCAGTCTGGAGGACGTAAATCTGGCGCGGGCTTACTTTGGCCAGGTGCTGGCAGCCGAAGCGCTGAAGATCGCACGCGAGACCCGTGACGGCTTCGATCTGCATTTGCGCAACGCTCGACTGTTGGAATCGCAAGGCGTGCTCAGCCACGCCCAGACGCTTCAGGTCGAAGTCGCCCGCGATGCGGCTCAGCGGCAGGTCAACAGGGCCGAACTGGAGCACGACAACGCCGTGGCGTCCCTCGCCAGGGTCGTTGACGCCAATGGCGCCGTCGTTCCAACCACGCCCCTGTTCGTAAACCGTGACCCAATCGGTCCAGCCGGCGTGTTTCTTGACCAGGCAAGCCAGGCGAATGCTCGCCTTGCGCAGGCTCAAGCGGGGCGCGATCTGGCCGAGGCGGGCGCCGATCTCGCGGCGTCACGAATGAAACCGTCCGTCTATGCATTTGGAACCTACAATCTGAATCCAGACGACGCTCTGCCGACCGAGCCAGATTGGGCGGTCGGGATCGGCGCCCGCTACACTCTGATATCGACGGTGGATCGACGACGCATGCTGGGCGCAGCGCGCGCTCAGGCCTTGGCTGCCGCGGAGGTGGAGCGACAGGCCCGACACGACGCCCGATTGCTGGTCACGCGAGCCTATAATCAGGCGGAGTTGGCGCGCCGTCAGTTTCTGAGCATGGACAGCAGCCTGCAGGCCGCCAGCGAAAATCTTAGAGTCCAGGAGGTTGGATTCCGTGAAGGCGAGGCCACAGCCGCCTCGGTCGTAGACGCCCGCAATCTTCTGGGGGGCGCGCGCCTGCAACGCGCGGCAGCAGCTTACGAATATGATCTCAGCCTAGCCGCCCTGCTAGCGGCGTCGGGAAGCGATCTGACCTTGAACGACTATCTGCAACGCGAAGATCGGATCAGCGCGCCATGAGCGAGACGCCTCCCTTTGCCGATGCCCCGACAAACGGTGCGCCGACCATCGCGGCCGGTCGCACGTCTGCACGGCGACGCATTCTGCCTGTGATTGTGGGCGTTGGTCTCGTTCTGCTGATCGCCTTCATCATCGTTGGCCTCTTCCTTGCGGCACGTCCTGCCCAGGATCAGGTTCAGGGGATGGTCGAGGCGGAGACCTTCACCGTTGCGACCAAGGTGCCCAGCCGCGTGGAGCGCTTCCTCGCGTCAGAGGGCGATCAGGTGAAGGCCGGTCAAGAGTTGGCTCTGATGAGCAGTCCGGAGGTTGCAGCAAAGGACGCTCAGGCCCGCGCCTTGCTTCAGTCGAGCCAAGCCATTCAGTCAATGAGCCGCGAAGGCGCTCGGCGCGAAGATGTGCAGTCGGTCGAGTCCATCTGGCGCGCCGCCCAGGCGACGGCTCGTTTGGCGGACCAAACTGCGCGGCGGGCGGAGAAGCTGTTCGCCGAAGGCGTGATTTCCGCCCAGCGCCGTGACGAAGCCGTGGCCGCTCGCGCTGCTACAGCCTCGCAGACCGAAGCCGCCCGTCAGCAGTATCTGAAGGCATTGGCAGGGACACGGCCACAGGAAAAATCTGTTGCCGACGCCAATGTGCAAGGCGCGCAGGCCGCCGTCGCTGAGGTCCAAAGCCTGCAAGGCGAGACACGACTGCTCGCTCCAAATGACGGCGAGGTTGCGGAGCGTTTCGCCAATGTCGGCGAGCTCGTGCTCACGGGCGTGCCTGTCTTCACAATCGTGGACATCGGCGACCCGTGGGTTACGTTCAGTGTGCGCGAGGATCAGTTTCGCGATCTGAAAATCGGCGCGATCGTGCGTGGCGACGTGCCCGCACTCGGCGTTACTGACGTCGCCTTCCGTATCACCGCCATCAGTCCTCAAGGCGAGTTCTCCACTTGGCGCTCAACCCGGCAGTCGAGCGGCTATGACGTGCGAAGCTTTCAGGTCAAGGCCAAGCCTGTTCGACCTGTCAACGGCCTGAGGCCTGGCATGAGCGTCCTGTTCGATTGGTCCGCTCGTTGAAACGCCTCGCGGCCGTCTTCGTATCGGCCGTTCGGGACGAAGCGCGCGTCTTGGTGACCCGACCGTGGGACGCGTTCGTCGCCTTCGGCCTGCCGCTGATCCTGCTGATGGTCATCGCGGCAATGCTGGCCCCTGGAGTGATCCGTCAGGCCCCGGTCGCCGTGGTCGATCAGGATGATTCAGTCTTCAGCCGCGCCGCAATCCGCAACATGGAGGCGAGCCCCGGTGTTCGCGTGACCCATGCTCCGGCGACGATGACGGAGGCCATGGCCCTGATGCGGCGGGGCGAGATTTACAGCGTCGCTCATTTTCCAGCAGATTTTTCTGACGGGGCGTTTCGTCGGCCGGAACAGGTGACCGTATCATTCAACGGCGCTTTCCAGACGGTCGGCGCCTTGTCCGCCTTGGGACAGAGCGCGGCCATCGCATCAGCGGCCGGCCAGCAGTTGCAAGAACGCGCGCGCCAGAGAGGATTGCCCGAAACCGCATTGCAACTCCCCGCTGTCCAAGTGTCGATCGTCGGCAATCCGCAGCTCAGCTTCGAGCTTTTTCTCGGCGGACTTCTGGCGCCGGGGGTCCTTCATCTGCTGGCGGCTTGTTCCGCGGTGCTGGCGGTTGGCCGGCTGATGGAGGGCGGCTCCTTCAAACGCTTCAAGGCCGAGACGAGCGGCTTCACGACGACGGCGCTGGTCGGGCGACTCATTCCGCACTTCGTGATCTTCAGCCTGTGGGGGTTGGCCTGGATCGCTTGGCTCAGCGGCGTCCGGGGCTGGGGTGTGGCAGGCTCTCTCCCGCTGCTGATCCTCGGCATACTCGCCTTGATGGCGGTGAGCGTTGTCTTGTCGGCTTTTCTGGTCGCCGCGCTTGGCGAGGTGGATATGGCGTTCTCGGCCACCGCCATCTATTCGGGCGCGGCTATCGCCTTTTCCAACGGCACTCTCCCGCTGGACCATGGGCCGCGCTTCGCCCGGGTATGGAGCGATATTCTTCCGTATACGCACTATCTACGGCTGCAGACGGGCCAGCTGATCACGGGTGCGACTTCCGCATCGGCATGGCGAGACTTGATGATCCTGAGCGGCGTCGCCGTCGTTGGTCTTCTTCTATCGGCGCTGTTCATCCGGGGACGAGCGCGTCTTGTCCCCAAACCGGAAAATTTGAACTTTCCGCTCCCGCAACAGGGCGTTATCGCCACCTTTGCCGCGACGTTCCGGAACCTGCCGCGTGCGCGGCCGGTCAGCAGCCTGCTGATCCTGGCCGTCGTCCTTTACGCCTTTTACTATCCGGCCGCCTATGCCGGCCAGGCCGCGACGGGACTACCCATCGCCATAGCGACACCGACGCAGACAGCGCTGACGCGCACTCTTGTCGAAGACCTGAATGCTTTGCGCGAGATCGAGGTCGCCGCTGTGATTTCATCCCCCGCTGAGGGCTTCGAACTGATGCGGCGCGGCGTGGTCGACGGGGTCGTCGTCCTGCCTCAGCGTTTTGAGGCCGATTTGGTCAGGGGGGCGCCGACGGGCGTGGCCATCTGGCTGAACGGCGGCTATCTTGTTCGTGTCACAGCCGTCGGCAAAGCCGTCGCCGCCGCAACAGCGCAGGTCGCCGAGGCGCAGTTGAAAGAGCTGCCTGATATCACTCGCACCGTCAGATTGGCGCCGACCCTGGAGCAGGTTTCCCTGTTCAACCCGACGGAGGGCTATGGCGGCTATGCCGTGCCGGCGGTTAGTCTCATCATCCTGCAGCAGACGCTATTGCTGGGCGCCGGCGTGATTACAGCCGTTCGTCGAGAGACCGCCGCACCTAGGCTGAGACGCAGCGCGCGCTTGGGTCTTTGGCTGGCGCTTACGGCGATTGGGACAGCATCTAGCCTCTTCTATTTCGGTTTCGTGTTCTGGTTTCAGGACTATCCCCGCGCCGGCAACCTGATCGGCGTTCTACTGCTGGCGCCCATTTTTTCAGGGGCGGTCGCCGCTGTGGGTCTGCTTCTAGGCGCGCTTTTCGATCGCCATGAGCGGGTCTTGCAGGTTCTGGTCGGCACCTCCGCGCCCTTATTCTTCCTGTCTGGTGCTGCGTGGCCGCATTTCATGATGCCTGAAGGCCTCGTCTGGCTCGCGCATCTTTCACCATCCACCGCTGCCGTTCAGGCCTTTGTTCGCCTGAACGCCATGGGCGCCAGCCTTTCAGAAGTCTCAGGTTTGGCAGCCATTTTGACAGGCCTCGCCGTCGTCTATGGCGGCTTGTGGGTGGTGGGCGGCTCTCTGCGCGTGGCGGCGGGAGCGTCTTCTTCGCAAAGCGCATCGGGAGAATAAGGACCAATCGAAGCGCAGGGGTGGGTTTGGCTATCGAGACGCCACCGTTGTGCCGATGATACGAAGGACGTCGGGTCGCTGACAAGCGCCATGATGCGTCTGGTCGATCACCCCGATGAACGTCTAGCCCTGGCGCGTGGCGGGCAGGCCTATGTCGAGCGGGTGCATTCGCCGGCCTCGCGCGCCGCCGAGCTGGACGCCTTGCGCGAGGCCTTGGTCGACACGGCGTTCGTTACGCCGCAGCCGACGCTGCGCCGTCGTCCTCCGTTCGGGCCGGCGGCGTCCCTGACCCGGCTTCAGGGCTAAGGGCTTAGGGCTAGGCTTCAGCCTCTTCGGATGAGGCTGTCGTAAACGTGGGTGACCGCGTCGAACCGCACGCGCGTCGGTTGGTCGCCCAGTGGCGCGGCTTGGAAGTCGGCGTCAGTCAAACCGGCGGCGACGGGATCGGCGATCTTGTCGTGTTCCAGCCCAGCAGCAGGCGACCGCCCGGGCGTAGGATGGCCGCTAAAGCCTTCAAGGCGCGCTGCTGCTGGTCGGGACTGTCGACGCCATAGCCCAGCACGCCGTTGCAGACGACGGCGTCGAAGGTCAGGTCCGAGAACAGCCGATCCGCCTCGCAAACGTCACCGGTGCGATGACGCCCCTCGCGGCCCCAGCGTGCGGCCGTCGGATCGATGTCTGTGGTCCAGACCTCGCCGCCCTAGGCCTCCAGCAAGGCGTAGTCGTCCAGCGTGTATTCGCGGCATCCGACCCACAGAATCCGCCCGCCGTCGGCCGCCAAAGCCGGAACATAGTTCTCGGCCATCACGCGGCGGTCGGGCAGGGAGCGGATTCGCGCCGCCTTGGCGGATCGTCGCCTGCGGTCGGCGTCCTTGCCTAAGATCAGACCCCTGACAAGCGTTCCCAGACCCACGTGCATCCCCTCGGACCGTTCAATACGGCTGTTATCGAGGGGGCGGCGATCTGTCTCGCGCTTTTCCAGGCGTTTCCGGCCGCCGGGCTTTGATGTGGCGGAACGACCGCCTACTGACGGCGCATGATCCAGGACGTTCCTCCCCCCGTCACGCCCACCGCCTTGCCCGAGATCGTCGTCACCGCAGCGCGTCTGCCGCCGGCGGCGGCGGACGCCGCGTTTTCCGTTGTGCGGATCGACGAGGCGGTGCTGTCGCGGTCGTCGCGTCTGGATGAGGCGCTACGGTCCGTGCCCGCGGTGTCGCTGTTTCGACGCACCAGCAGCGCGGCGGCCAATCCGACGACGCAAGGGATTTCGCTGAGGGCCATCGCGCCGTCCGGGGCAGGACGGACGCTGGTGCTGCTGGATGGCGTGCCGCTGAACGATCCGTTCGGGGGCTGGGTCATCTGGTCCCAAGCGACGCCGGAATCTCTGGAGAGCCTGGATGTGATCCGGGGGGCGGGCTCGGGCCCCTATGGCGCGGGCGCGCTGACGGGCACGATCACCCTGCGCGAACGCGGGAAAGGCGGCGCGCTGGATGTGTCCGCGTCCGAGCGGGGCGGCTTGCGGGCGGCGGCCTCCGCCTCCACGCGACTGGGACCTTTGGCGGTGACGTTGAGCGGCTTGCGCGAAGTCAGCGACGGCTATGTGCCCGTGCGCGGGCCGGCGGCAGGCGCGGCGGACACGCCGATGGATCTCGACAGCCGAAGTGCAGCGCTGCGCGTCGATACGGCCTTGGGACAGGCGAACCTGTCCGTCAGGGCGGCGACCTGGGAAGAGGATCGCGGATCGGGGCTGGCCGGAACGCGCGCCAACGCCAGCGGGCACAGCCTGAGCGCCACGGCGGCGCAGACGCCGATGGCCGACGGCTATGGCTGGCGGCTACAGGCGTGGCGGATCGACAGCAATCTGGCCAATAGCTCGGCCTCGGTGTCGGCCGACCGCTCGACCACGACGCCGGCCAACGATCAGTTCAAGACGCCCGCGACGGGATGGGGACTGAATGCGGCGCTGCGCCGACGCATGGCGGATTTCGCGGGCGGACGGCTGGAGTGGGAGCTTGGCGCGGATGCGCGCTTCAACGAAGGCGAGACCAACGAACTCTTCAGTAATCCAACGGGCGCGGGTTTCACCCGTATTCGGCGTGCGGGCGGGGAGACGGCTGTGGCCGGCGCCTATGTCGATGCGTCCTGGACCGCGGCCGACTGGCTGGTGGCCGGCGGACTGCGGGTGGATCGCTGGGAGAATACCGGCGGATTCCGTCAGGAGAACACGCTGTCGACCGGCGCCGTCCTGCTGAATGAAAGCGATCCGGACCGGTCAGGCGAGGTAGTCAGCGCGCGTCTGGCCGTGCGTCGTGATCTGGGCGGCGGCTATGCGGCGCGGGCGGCGGCCTATTCCGGATTCCGGCCCGCCACGTTGAACGAACTGCATCGGCCATTCCGCGTCGGCAACGACATCACCGAGGCCAACGCCGCCCTGACGCCGGAAACATTGAAGGGCGTGGAAACGGGCTTGGCCTTCGAGCGCGACGGCATGCGCTGGGGCGCGTCAGTGTTCTGGAACCAGATCGAGGACGCCATCGTCAATGTGACGCTCGGGTCCGGGCCGGCGACCTTCCCGCGCGCCGGGTTCGTGCCGGCGGGCGGCGTGCTGCGCCAGCGTCAGAACGCCGGGACCATCGACGCCTGGGGCGTGGAACTGACGGGCGCGCTGGACCTGTCGTCAGCTGTCTCGCTGAACGCCGCTGCATCCTGGACCGACGCCGAGATCGACGGCGGATCGTCCGCCGCGCAGCTGACCGGCTTGCGCCCCGCACAGGCGCCGGAGTGGAGCGCCACGGCCGGGCTGGATTGGCGCGCGACCGATCGACTGACCCTGGCCCTGGCCGCACGTTATGAGTCGAGCCGGTTCGATGACGACCTGAACAGCCGGGTGCTGGACGCCGCTGTGACGATCGATGCGCGAGGGGAGTGGGCCCTCACGCGGACCGCGACCCTCTGGATGGCGGCGGACAATCTGTTCGATGAAGACGTCGAGGTGTCGGAGACGGGTACGGGCGTCGCCGGATACGGCCCGCCGCGAACGCTCAGCATCGGTCTGCGGGTGAGCTATTGAGAACGCTGAACAGCAGCCTTTTCAACCAGGTTTTTGCGCGACGCACAGATTTCGTCCGCCTGACGGGTGAAAATGACCTTCAATGCTGTTGCGCGAGGCCGCTGGCGCGCTAAGCGCTAAAGGCGGTCGATCCACGGCCGCAGATCCCAACTACGAGCCTGTGATGTCCGAAGAGTTCTACCGCATGAAGCGGTTGCCGCCCTATGTCATCGCCGAGACCAATGCGATGCGCGCGGCGGCCCGTGCGGCAGGCGAGGACGTGATCGACCTGGGGATGGGCAACCCTGACCTGCCGCCGCCGCAGCATGTGATCGATAAGCTGATCGAGGTGGCCAGGAAGCCCGACGCCCACGGCTATTCGGCGTCACGCGGCATCCCCGGCCTGCGCCGCGCCCAGGCCAACTATTACGGCCGCCGCTTCGGCGTCGATGTGGATCCCGAGACCGAGGTGATCGTCACCATGGGCTCCAAGGAGGGCCTGGCCAGTCTGGCCACCGCCATCACCGAGCCGGGCGACGTGATCCTGGCGCCCAATCCGTCCTATCCGATCCACACCTTCGGCTTCATCATCGCCGGCGCTGCGATCCGCAGCGTGCCAACGACGCCGGACGAGAAGTATTTCGAGGCGCTGGAGCGGGCCATGGCCTTCACCGTGCCGCGGCCCAAGATTCTGGTGATGAACTATCCATCGAACCCGACGGCGGAGACGGTCGATCTGGCCTTCTACGAACGGGTCGTGGACTTCGCCAAGGCGAACGATCTGTGGATCATCAGCGATCTTGCCTATTCGGAGCTCTATTACGATGGCAAGCCGACGGTCTCGATCCTGCAGGTGCCGGGGGCCAAGGACGTGGCCATCGAGTTCACGTCGCTGTCGAAGACCTACAGCATGGCCGGCTGGCGGATGGGTTTCGCGGTCGGCAACAAGACGCTGATCGCGGCGATGACGCGGGTGAAATCCTACCTCGACTATGGCGCCTTCACGCCGATCCAGGCGGCGGCGTGCGCCGCGCTGAACGGGCCGCAGGACATCGTCGAGCAGAACCGCAAACTCTATCACCGCCGGCGTGACGTGCTGGTCGAGAGCTTCGGCCGCGCGGGCTGGGAGATTCCCAAACCCGCCGCCTCCATGTTTGCCTGGGCGCCCTTGCCGCCGGCGCTGAAGCACCTGGGCAGTCTGGAGTTCTCCAAGCAGCTGCTGACCCACGCAAAGGTCGCGGTGGCGGCGGGCGTGGGCTATGGCGAGAACGGCGAGGGCTTCGTGCGCATCGCCATGGTCGAGAACGAACAGCGCATCCGCCAGGCCGCGCGCAATATCAAATCCTATCTGAAATCGCAGGGCGTCAATGTGCCGCCCAGCCGGGAAGACTGACTATGCCGTCTGGACTGATCGCGCTGCTGGACGACGTCGCCGGCATCGCAAAGCTGGCGGCCGCGTCGCTGGATGACGTGGGAGCGGCGGCCGGCAAGGCCTCGACCAAGGCCGCCGGCGTGGTGGTGGACGATGCGGCGGTGACGCCGCGCTATGTCATGGGCCTGTCGCCCAGCCGCGAACTGCCGATCATCAGCAAGATCGCGCTCGGGTCGTTTCGCAACAAGCTGATCTTCATCCTGCCGGTGGCCCTGGTGCTCAGCGCTTTCGCGCCCTGGGCCATCACCCCGATCCTGATGTGCGGCGGGACCTATCTGTGTTTCGAGGGGGCGGAAAAGCTACTGGAGGCGATGGGGCACGGCGGGCATGAGGATGCCGCGCCGGTCGCGCGCGATGCGGCGGCGCTGGAGAAGACAACGGTGTCTGGCGCGGTGCGCACTGACCTGATCCTGTCGGCCGAGATCATGGCCATCGCCCTGGCCGATGTAGCGGCGCAGCCGATCCTGACCCAGGCCGCTGTGCTGGCTGTGGTCGGCATCGCCATGACCGTGGTCGTCTATGGCGCGGTCGGCCTGATCGTGAAGATGGACGACATCGGCCTGCATCTGGCTCAACGGCCCAATGGCGGGGTGCGCGCTTTGGGGCGGGGTCTGGTCAAGGGCATGCCGATGGTGATGAGCGCCCTGTCGGCGATCGGCACGGCGGCCATGCTGTGGGTCGGCGGCGGCATTCTGCTGCACGGTTCCCATACGCTGGGGCTGCACTGGCCGGCGGTACCGGTCGAGCATCTGTCGCATGCCGTCGGCGAACTGTTCGGGCCGTTGGCCGGCGTGATGAGCTGGCTGACGACGGCGGTGGCTTCGGCCGTGATCGGGCTGATCGTCGGCGGGGTGGTGGTGCTGGTCCTGCGTCAGGTCGCGCGGCTGCGGTCCAAGGAATCGCACTAGGAGCGAGCCGGGCTGTCACGCGGGCGCCATCCGCGACAGCTAGAGGCCGCACGGCTGTTGTTGGAGTTGTTCATGTCCCTGTCGCGTCACGTTGCCGCCGCGTGTCTGGCCGTATTTTCGATCGCGGGCGCCGCCTGTGCGGGCGCGCCGGTCGCCCAGCCGACGGTTCAGGCGGCCGCGCCTCAGGCATCGGCTGCGGCCCTGACGCCGCCCAAACTGATCGTGACCATCGTGGTCGATCAGTTCAGCGCCAACCTCTTCAACCAGTTTCGCAGCCGCTACAGCGGCGGCCTGCGCCAGCTGGCCGACCAGGGGCTGGTGTCGATCAACAGCTATCAGACCCACGGTCTGACCGAGACCTGCCCGGGCCACTCCACCGTTCTGACCGGGATGCATCCGGCCGAGACCGGCATTCCCGCCAACGACTGGATCGACGGCAAGACCGGCAAGGAGGTCTATTGCCTGGCCGCGCCGCAGAACCACCTGGCGCACGGGCGTGACGACACCGACAACGGACCGGTGGGCCCGGACCAGCTGCGTGCGACGACGCTGGGCGACTGGCTGAAGGCCGTCAGTCCGGACAGCAAGGTCATGGCGGTGTCGGGCAAGGATCGCGGGGCGATCAATCTGGCCGGTCGTCAGGGGCAGGCCTTCTGGTTCACCGACGGGTTTGGACTGACCACCTATGTCGAGCCGGGACAGACGGCCGAGGCGAAGCTGGCGCCGGTCGCGGCGTTCAACCGGGACTTCAACGCCTGGACGGCGGCGACGCCGACAGCCTGGGACTATCAGAACGCGGACTGCCGGGCGCTGGCGGGCGACTGGACCATTCGCGGCCAGACCTTCCATTCGGTGCTGCCGCCGGCGGGGCTGAAGTTCGACACCTCGCCATTGCTGGACGAGCAGACGCTGAAGGCGGCGGAATATCTGCTGGACAGCCAGAAGCTGGGGCAGGGGCCGGCGACCGACATGCTGGGCGTCAGCCTGTCGGCCACCGACCGGATCGGCCATATGTACGGCACCCAAGGGCCGGAGATGTGCGAGCAGATGCACCGGCTGGATGCGGCGCTGGGCGTCTTCCTGGACAAGTTGGCCCAGGTTCCGGGCGGGGCGCTGGTCGTTCTGACGGCTGATCACGGCGGTTCGGACTTCGTCGAGCGGCTGCACGAGCATGGCTATCCGCAGGCGCACCGCGCCGACACCGATGCGATCAAGGGCGTCAACGCCGCGCTGAAGGCGCGCTTCAACCTGGGCGCCGATCCGCTGCAGTCCGGCGGAAGCGGCTGGATGGTCGCCGATGCGGATCACAAGTCGCTGCCCGATCCGTTGCGGACACAGGTGGCGGAGGCGGCGGTCGAGATGCTGCGCGCCCTGCCGGACGTGGCCTTCGCCGAGACGCGCGACCGGCTGCTGGCTGAGCCTCTGCCGGACAGCCGTCAGCCCGAGATGATGACGGTTCGCGAGCGGATGCGGCTGTCGACCGTCGCTGAGCGATCGCCCGACATCCAGTTCGCCTGGACCCAGAACACCACCTCGGGCGGCCGCGTCGGCTCAACCCTGGCCGGGCACGGCACGCCGTGGGAATATGATCGCCGCGTGCCGATCATCTTCTGGTGGCCGGGCGCCAAGGCCGAGGAGCGGTTCCTGCCGATCCGGACCGTCGATATCGCCCCAACCCTCGCCCATGTGATCGGCGTCGCTGCGCCGCAGGTGGAGGGCCGGTGCATCGATTTGAACGGATTTACCGTGGCGGCCTGCGGGGCGGCGGCCAGATAAACTCCTGTTTCCAGCCGTCAACTCATGTTTCCTGAGGGGAAGGCGGCCTTACGCAGCGCGGGTTTCGTTGGCAGAAGAGGGCGAAATCGCCCAGGCGGCCCCGTTTTGCCGTCCGAGAGAGCCAACAGGAAACGTCATGAACCGAGCCCGTCGCGCGCGCATCGTCGCCACCCTGGGACCCGCCAGCCGTGCGCCCAGCACCGTCAAGGCGCTGGCCCAGGCGGGGGTGGACGTCTTCCGCCTGAACTTCAGCCACGGGTCGCATGAGGATCACGCCGCCGCGTTGAAGGCGGTGCGCGGCGCAGAAATGGCCCTGCAGCGTCCGCTGGGCGTGTTGGCGGACCTTCAAGGACCGAAGCTGCGTCTGGGCCGGTTCAAGGACGTCGAGATCTCGGTCAAGCCGGGCCACACCATGCGTTTCGATCTGGACCCGACGCCCGGCGACGAGACGCGGGTGCAGATGCCGCATCCCGAAATCTTCAAGGCGCTGCGCAAGGGCATGCTGCTGCTGCTGGACGACGGCCGGGTGCGTCTGCGTGTGGGCGAGCGGACCGACGAGTGGGCCGATGTGACGGTCGAGAGCGGCTCGAAGCTGTCGGACCGAAAGGGCGTGGCGGTGCCGGAGGCGGTGATCCCGGTCTCGGCCCTGACGCCCAAAGACCGTGAAGACTTGGCCTTCGCCCTGCGGATGGGCGTGGACTGGGTTGCGCTCAGCTTCGTGCAGAAGCCCGAGGACATGGCCGAGCTGAAGCGGATCGTGAATGGTCAGGCGGCCTGCCTCGCCAAGATCGAGAAGCCGGCGGCGCTAGCCGATCTGGAAGCCATCCTGGACTATTGCGACGGGGTGATGGTGGCGCGCGGCGATCTGGGTGTCGAGCTGGATCCCGAGGATGTGCCGGTGGCGCAAAAGCAGATCGTGCGCGCGGCCCGCAATCGCGGCGTGCCGGTGATCGTGGCCACCCAAATGCTGGAATCCATGACCAGCGCCCCGGCCCCGACCCGCGCCGAGGCGACCGACGTGGCCAATGCGGTCTATGAGGGCGCGGACGCCCTGATGCTGTCGGCCGAGACGGCGTCGGGCGACTATCCGCTGGAGTCCGTCGGCATCATGAGCCGGATCATCGAGCGCGTCGAACGCGATCCGATGTGGCCCAGCCTGATGGGGGCCGAACACGCCGGCATGGACGAGCATGACGTGGACGCCCTGGTCGGTGCGGCGCGGATGGCGGCGAATGCGCCCTCGACCGGCTGTCTGGTGGTGTTCACGACCCTGGGCGGCACGGCGCGGCGGATGGCGCGCGAGCGTCCGCTGAAGCCGATCCTGGTGCTGACGCCCAATCCCAACACCGCGCGCCGGCTGGCCCTGGTCTGGGGGCTGGAGCCGCGTCTGGGCGAGCAGCCGGACTCGCTGGAGGCCGTGACGGACGACGCCGTCAACAGTGCGGTCAAATACGGTCTGGCCGAGCCGGGCCAGCGCATCCTGATCCTGGCCGGCACGCCGTTCGGGGCGCCTGGCGCGGCCAACCTGCTGCGACTGGCCCACGCGCCTGCGGCGACGTCGAAGGGCCGCAAGAAGAGCTAGAGCGCGATCTCGCGGCGCTCCGCCGCGCTACGCAGACCGGCGTCGAGGATGCGCATGACGGTCAGGGCCTGATCGGCGGGCACCGGCGGCGGTCCCTCGCCGAGGATCGCATCGCGCATGGCGGCGTAGAAGGCGGGATAGTCGCCGCGCTCGGGTGTCGGCGTGGTGCGGACGGTGTCGCCGTCGATCTGTTTCGTCAGCACGCCGGGCGAAGGATCGACGCCCCAGTCGGGATCGCCGGGACGCAGGCCGGCCTTGGACTGCCCTTCCTGAGCGTCGAGGCCGTGTTTGATGAAGCTGCCGCCCGTGCCGTGGACGGCGTAGCGGAGGCTGGCCTCGGCGGCGAGGTGGCTCATGTTCAGGATGACCCGCAGCCGGTCATAGCGCAGCAGGACGTGGGCGTAGTCGATGGCTGTGCCGCCGACCCGTTGGGCCTGGAGATCGGCATAGACGGCCAGCGGCGGGCCGAACAGCTGCACCGCCTGGTCGATCAGATGCGGGCCCAGGTCGGCCCAGACGCCGCCGTCGCGTCTGTCCTTCCAGCGGTCGGCAGCGGTCGGACGGAAGCGATCGTAGCGGCTTTCGAACACGGCGACATCGCCCAGTTCGCCCTGGTCGATCAGGCGGCGCAAAGTCAGGAAGTCGACGTCCCAGCGGCGGTTCTGGAAGACGCTGAAGACGCCGGGGGCCTCGGCGGCGACGGCGGCGACCGCTTCGGCCTCAGCTAGAGTGGCGGCGAAGGGTTTGTCCACCACCACCGACTTGCCGACCCTCAGCGCTGCGATCGACTGTTCGGCGTGCAGGGTGTCGGGGGTGGCGACGACGATCAGACCGATGTCCTCGCGGGCGATGGCTGTGTCCAGATCGGGCAAGACCTCGACGTCAGGCAGGTCGGCGTGGACCGCTTCGGGCCGGGACGAGACGACGGCGATCAGGCGCAGGCCGGGCGTCGCCTTGATCAGCGGGGCGTGGAAGGTCTGGCCCGCCAGGCCGTAGCCGACGACGGCGACGCCGATAGGTGCATGAGAGGTCATGCCCCGATCAATAGCGGTCGGGGCGCGGGCCATCCAGCACATAGGGCACCACGCCGCGCTCATTCTCCGGCACGTGCAGGGTCCGGTCCAGGGGCGGGAAGGCGCGCTGGGTGCAGTCGGTGCGCTCGCAGATGCGGCAGCTGACGCCGATCCGTGCGGCCGGGCCGTTCAGGTCGAGGCCGGCCGCATAGACCAGGGCGCCCGCATGTTCGACCTCGCAGCCCAGGGACAGGGCGTAGCGGCGGTCGTTGGCCAGATAGGATCCGCTGGGTTTGGACACGCTGCGGGCGATGGAGATGTAACGCGATCCGTCGGGCATCTCGGCCAGCTGGACCCCGATCCGGTCGGGCGCCGCGAAGGCTTCGTGGACGTTCCACAGCGGGCAGGCGCCGCCGAAGCGGGCGAACTGGAAGCGGGTGGCGCTGTGGCGCTTGGTGATGTTGCCGGCCATGTCCACGCGGGCGAAATAGAAGGGTACGCCGCGCCAGCCGGGCCGTTGCAGGGTCGAGAGCCGGTGGCAGACCTGTTCGAAACTGACCTGGAACCGGGTGCGCAGCCGGTCGATGTCGTGCTTTTCCTCGCGCGCGGCCTCCAGGAAGGCGCGGTAGGGCAGCAGCAGGGCGCCGGCGGCGTAGTTGGCCAGACCGACGCGGGCCACGTCCCGCGCGGCGTCGGTGCGGAAGGCGGCCTGATCCAGTTCGGCCTCGATCAAATCGCGGAAGGACAGCAGGGCCAGCTGGTGCGCCAGCTGGAATGACCGCGTCGCGCCGGGCTGCCAGGCGTCCAGCGTCAGGACGCGGCTGGCGGGATCGTAGCGACGCAGGACCTCCTGACCCGCGACATAGGCGACGCGGACGCCGTGCGCCTGGCTCAGCGCAGCCTCCAGCGCCCGCTCGATCTGACCGTCCTGCACAAGCGTAGCCGCCAGCGCCTCGGCCGCCGTGTCCAGCGCGTCGATATAGTTGTCGCGATAGTGGAAGAAGTCGCGCACCTCTTCGTAGGGCAGCAGGGCCACGCTGGCGCCGTGCTCGTCCCGGCCCAGGGTGTCGTCCAGCGCCTTCACCCGCTCGTCCAGGCGGCGGAAGGTCTGGTGCAGGGCCAGAAACTGGCGGGCCAGACGCGGGGTGTTGGCGACGGCCTGTTTCAGCTCTGCGGCCGTGGGTGGTTCGGCCTCACCCATCATCGGGCCCGCGATGTCGGTGGTGGCCTCGCGCAGGTCGGCGATCAGGCGGGCGTCGCCTTCCAGATCGAACAGACTGGCGTCCACGTGAAAGGCGCGGGTCAGGGCGATCAGGACACGCGCGGTCGCCGGGCGCTGGTTGGTCTCGATCTGCGACAGATAGGACGGCGACAGGCCCAGCCGCTCGGCGCAGGCCTCCAACGTCCAGCCGCGCGCCTCGCGTAGTTTGCGCAGTTTGGCGCCCAGGAAAAGCTTCTCAGCCATTCGCAACTTTGCAGATCATATCGCCATCGTTTGCAAGCCCGCGCAGTTCCACACTTTTTGCAAAGTTGCGTTTGCCATTTTGCGATGAAGGCGCCACGCGTTCTTTGAACGAGAGGCGAAGATCCATCATGACTCAAGCCATCCTTGAAGAACTGGAGCGCCGTCGCGCCGCCGCCAAACTGGGCGGCGGGGAAAAGCGTATCGCCGCCCAGCACGCCAAGGGCAAGCTGACGGCGCGCGAACGCATCGACGTGCTGCTGGACGAAGGCTCCTTCGAGGAAACCGACATGTTCGTCGAGCACCGCAGCCACGACTTCGGCATGCAGGACCAGCGAATCCCTGGCGACGGGGTGGTGACGGGGCGCGGCACGATCGGCGGTCGGCTGGTCTATGTCTTCTCCAAGGACTTTACGGTCTTCGGCGGCAGCCTGTCGGGCGCCCATGCGGCCAAGATCGTCAAGCTGCAGAAGATGGCCCTGACCACCGGCGCGCCGATCATCGGCCTGTTCGACGCCGGCGGGGCGCGGATTCAGGAGGGGGTGGAGAGCCTGGCGGGTTACGCCGACATCTTCCTGCAGAATACGCTCGCCAGCGGCGTCATTCCCCAGATCAGCGTCATCATGGGGCCGTGCGCGGGCGGCGACGTCTATTCGCCGGCCATCACCGACTTCATCTTCATGGTGAAGGACACGAGCTACATGTACGTGACCGGCCCCGACGTGGTGAAGACGGTCACCAACGAGGTGGTCAGCCACGAGGACTTGGGCGGCGCCCGCGTCCATGCCGGCAAGTCGGGCGTGGCGGACGGGGCGTTCGAGAACGATCTTGAGGCCCTGTCGGAGGTGCGCCGTCTGATCGGCTTCCTGCCCCTGTCGAACCGTGAAAAGCCGCCGGTGCGCGAGAGCTATGACGAGCCGGAGCGGGACGAGCCGTCGCTGGACACCCTGATCCCGGCCAATCCGAACCAGCCCTATGACATGAAGGAGCTGATCCTGAAGGTGGTCGACGAGGCCGACTTCTTCGAGATCGGGGGCGACTTCGCCAGGAACATCATCTGCGGCTTCGGGCGGCTGGACGGCCAGACGGTGGGCATCGTCGCCAACCAGCCCCAGGTGCTGGCCGGCGTGCTGGACATCGATTCAAGCCGCAAGGCCGCGCGGTTCGTGCGCTTCTGCGACGCCTTCGACATTCCGCTGGTGACGCTGGTGGACGTGCCGGGCTTCATGCCGGGGACCAAGCAGGAATACGGCGCCCTGATCAAACACGGGGCCAAGCTGCTGTTCGCCTATGCCGAGGCGACCGTGCCGAAACTGACCCTGATCACGCGCAAGGCCTATGGCGGCGCCTATGACGTGATGAGCTCCAAACATCTGCGCGGCGACGTCAACTACGCCTGGCCCACCGCCGAGATCGCGGTCATGGGCGCCAAGGGGGCGGTCGAGATCATCTTCCGCAAGGAGGCCGGCGATCCCGAAGCTCTGGCCGCGCGCGAGGCCGAGTACAAGGACCGGTTCGCCAATCCGTTCGTGGCGGCGGGCCTGGGCTATATCGACGACGTCATCATGCCGCATGGCACGCGGCGGCGGCTGGTGAAGGCGCTGCGGACGCTGAAGAACAAGGTCCAGGAGAACCCCTGGAAAAAGCACGACAACATTCCGCTGTAGGCTCTGACATGTTCTCCAAAATCCTCATCGCCAACCGGGGCGAGATCGCGGTTCGGATCATCAAGACCTGCCGCAAGATGGGCATCAAGACCGTGCAGGTCTATTCGGAGGCCGACGCCGGGTCGCTGGCGGTCGAGATGGCTGATGAGGCGGTGCTGATCGGGCCGGCGCCGGCGGCGCAGTCGTATCTGCTGGCGGACAAGATCGTCGAGGCGGTGCGCCAGACGGGGGCGCAGGCCGTGCATCCGGGCTTTGGCTTCCTGAGCGAGAACGCCGGGTTCGCGCGGCGGCTGCGGGACGAGGGGATCGCCTTCATCGGCCCCAATCCCGAGGCCATCGAGGCCATGGGCGACAAGATCAGCTCCAAGAAGCTGGCGGCCGAGGCGGGGGTTTCGACCGTGCCGGGGCATATGGGGCTGATCGAGACGCCGGAGGAGGCGGTCAGGATCGCCAACGAGATCGGCTATCCGATCATGATCAAGGCCTCGGCCGGGGGCGGCGGCAAGGGCATTCGCGTGGCCCATTCGGACGCCGACATGGCCGAGGGGTTCGCGGCGGTGAAGGCCGAGGCGCTGAACGCCTTCGGCGACGACCGGGTCTTCCTGGAGAAGTTCATCGTCGATCCGCGCCATATCGAGATCCAGGTGCTGGGCGACAAGCACGGCCATGTGGTCCACCTGTTCGAGCGGGAATGTTCGATCCAGCGCCGCAACCAGAAGGTCATCGAGGAGGCGCCCAGCCCCTTGCTGGACGAGGCCACCCGAGCGGCCATGGGGGCGCAGGCCGTGGCCCTGGCCCAGGCGGTGAACTATGACTCGGCCGGCACGGTCGAGTTCGTCGCCGGTCAGGACAAGAGCTTCTACTTTCTGGAGATGAACACCCGGCTGCAGGTCGAGCATCCGGTGACGGAGTTGATTACGGGCGTCGATCTGGTCGAACAGATGATCCGTTCGGCCTGGGGCGAGACGCTGGCCTTCGAGCAGAAGGACCTGAAGATCGACGGCTGGGCCATCGAGAGCCGCATCTACGCCGAGGATCCGTATCGCGGCTTCCTGCCGTCCATCGGCAGGCTGGTCCGCTACGAGCAACCCGAAGAAGGCGATCAGGGGGATTATACGGTCAGGAACGATTCCGGCGTCCGCGAGGGCGACGAGATCAGCATGTTCTACGATCCCATGATCGCCAAACTGTGCGCCTGGGGCGAGACGCGTGAGGCGGCGGTCGAGGGTATGGCCCGCGCGCTGGAGGACACCCACCTGTCGGGCCTGGGCCACAATGTGCCCTTTCTGGCGGCGGTGATGGATCAGAACCGGTTCAAGTCGGGCAATCTGTCGACCAGCTACATCAAGGACGAGTTCCCGGACGGCTTCCACGGCCTGCGCCCGACGGTGGAGCAGGAGCGGATCCTGATCGCCGCAGCCCTGGCCATGCACGAGGTCATCGCCGAACAGGACGGCGATCCGTCGGACCGTACCGACTGGATCGTGATGATCGACAAGACGCCGCACGGCGTCGGACTGTCCTATGACGAGGACGAGGAGATGATCCTGACCCTGACGGGTGGCGGCGACATCCGCCTGTCGGACATCGACTGGCGGCCGGGTCTGGCCCAGTTCAAGGCCGATCTGGACGGCGAGCCCTTCACCGCCGAGGTCAAACGCGTCGCCGACGGCTTCGACATCCGCCACCGTGCGGCCAAGGCACGGGTGCGGGTGCTGCGGCCCCATGTCGCCGAACTGTATGCGCGCCTGCCGGAGAAGGTCGCGGCGGACACCTCCAAGATTGTGCTGTCGCCGATGCCGGGTCTGGTGGTCTCGATCCCGGTGGTCGTGGGCCAAGAGGTCAAGACCGGCGAGACGGTGGCCATCATCGAGGCCATGAAGATGCAGAACATCCTGAAGGCCGAGCGCGACGGGGTTGTGAAGGCCGTCGGCGCCAAGGACGGCGATCCCGTGGCGGCGGACGACGTGCTGGTGGAGTTCGGGTGATGAAGAACCCCTCCGTCTCTCCGCTTCGCTCCGAGCCACCTCCCCATTGCATTGGGAGGAGACAGGGGGGTGTTGCGTTTCCTCCCCACGTAGTGGGGAGGGGGACCGCGGAGCGGTGGAGGGGCTCTTCATGCCGCATGGGTGGGGAGGGCTGCGCATGACCTTCCCCACCCCCACGCCGCTGGAATGGCGTGAGGCGGCCCAGAAGGCGCTGAAGGATCGGCCGATCGAGTCGCTGATGCATCTCGACGCCGACCAACTGGTGACGCGGCCGCTGTACGCAGGCGCGACGGGCGTGCAGCCGATCTTCGCCCCGCGTCCGTCCGATTCCGAAGGCCGGGCTTGGGATCTGCGGACGCTGTTGGAAGGCGACGATGCCGAAGCGGTCAACGCCGCCGTCCTAACCGATCTGGAGAACGGCGCGGCGTCGGTGGTGCTGAAGGGGCGGGTTCTGGCGGATTCCGCTCCGCTCAGCCGGGCGCTGGAAGGCGTGGCGCTGGAGCTGGCGCCCGTCGCGCTGGACGCCGGGATCGACGGGCCGGATGCGGCCAATGCGCTGGCGGTCGTCGCCAAGGGCTCGCCGCGCGCCCAACTGCAGTTTCATATGGACCCGGTCTCGGCCTTCGCTGAGGCGGGCGGGGCCCCGCGTTCGGTAGAAGAGCATCTGAGCCTGGCGGCCAATACGGCGGCGCGTCATGCGGGCGCCTATCCCGATGCGACCTTCTTCCTGGCCAGCGGGCGCGTGGCGCACGAGGCGGGCGGATCGGCGGCGCAGGAGCTGGCCTTTGCGGCCTCAAGCGTCGTGGCCCATGCGAAGGCGGCGGTGGACGCGGGAATGTCGGTCGAGGCGGCCCTGAAGGGGACGGTGCTCGGCCTGTCGGTCGATGCGGAATATTTCGACAGCCTGGCCAAGGTGCGGGCCATGCGGCTGATCTGGGCCAGCCTGACGCAGGCGTTCGACGTGGAGGTTCCGGCGGTGATCGAAGCGCGGTCGTCGCGGCGGATGCTGTCGGCGCGCGACCCCTGGCCCAATCTGCTGCGGCTGACGGCGGCGGGGTTCGCCGGCGCGGTCGGCGGCGCGGACGTGGTGGTGCTGGACGGTTTCACCCGCGCGACCGGACGGTCCGACGCCTTCGCCAGGCGGCAGGCGAGGAACACACAGCTGGTGCTGATGGAAGAAGCCAATCTGGGCCGGGTCGACGATCCGGCGGCGGGCAGCTGGTACTTGGACGCGCGCACGCGGGATCTGGCCGAGGCCGGCTGGTCCGAGTTCCAGATGATCGAGGCCGAGGGCGGTTTGGTCGACGCGCTCAAGGGCTCGGTCATCCAGCCCCGCATCGCCCGCGCCCGCAAGATCCGCGAGGCCGCGCTGACGAACGGCGCAGCGCAGATCATAGGCGTGACCAAATATGTCGATGCGGACGTGCGGCCGGCGCCGGTCGACGTGGGCGATGAGGCGGCCGTGGCGGTCGAACGGGTGTGCGAACCGTTGGCTCCGATCCGGTTCGCCGCAGCTTTCGAGGAGGCGGCTCAATGAGTTTCCCCGATTTCAGCAAGATCGCCCTGAAGCTCGATGCGACCGGGCAGGGGCCGACGCGCGATCCTTGGCTGACGCCCGAGGGGCTGACGGTCCAGACCGCCTATGGTCCCGACAGCACGGACGCGCTGCATCATCCGCATGGCCTGCCGGGGTTCGCGCCTTTCGTGCGTGGTCCGTATCCGACCATGTATGCGGGCAATCCCTGGACCATCCGCCAGTATGCCGGCTTCTCGACCGCCGAGGAGTCCAACGCCTTCTATCGCCGCAACTTGGCGGCCGGTCAGAAGGGGCTGAGCATCGCCTTCGACTTGGCGACGCACCGGGGCTATGACTCGGACCACCCCCGGGTGAAGGGCGACGTCGGCATGGCGGGCGTGGCCATCGACAGCATCTACGACATGCGCACCCTGTTCGACGGGATCCCGCTGGATCAGATGTCGGTGTCGATGACGATGAACGGGGCGGTGCTGCCGATCCTGGCTCTCTATGTCGTCGCGGCGGAAGAACAGGGCGTGCCGCACGCCAAGCTGACCGGGACCATTCAGAACGACATTCTGAAGGAGTTCATGGTCCGCAACACCTACATCTATCCGCCCGAACCCTCGATGCGGATCATCGCGGACATCTTCGCCTGGACGGCGCAGGAGACGCCGAAGTTCAACTCGATCTCGATCAGCGGCTATCACATGCAGGAGGCGGGAGCCTCGGCGGATATTGAGCTGGCCTACACCCTGGCGGACGGGATCGAGTATCTGCGCGCTGGCGTCGCGGCGGGCATGCCAATCGACCGGTTCGCGCCGCGTCTCAGCTTTTTCTGGGCCATCGGCATGAACTATTTCATGGAGGTGGCCAAGATGCGGGCCGGCCGCCTGCTGTGGGCCGAGGCGGTGAAGCGCGAAGGCGGGGAAAGCCCCAAGAGCCTGTCGCTGCGGGCCCACTGTCAGACGTCAGGCTGGTCGCTTGCGGCGCAGGACGTGTTCAACAATGTGCCGCGCACCATGGTCGAGGCCATGGCGGCGGCGGGCGGCCAGACGCAGAGCCTGCACACCAACGCCTTGGACGAGGCCCTTGCGCTTCCAACCGATTTCTCGGCCCGGATCGCGCGCAACACCCAGATCCTGCTGCAGCAGGAGACGGGGCTGACGCGGGTGATCGATCCTTGGGGCGGCAGCTTCTATGTCGAACGGCTGACGCACGAGCTGGCCGAGCGCGCCCGCGCCCATGTGGCCGAGGTCGAGGCCTTGGGCGGCATGGCCAAGGCGATCGAAGCCGGCATCCCCAAGCTGCGGATCGAGGAGTCCGCCGCCAAGACCCAGGCCCGGATCGACACCGGCCAGCAGACGGTGGTGGGGGTGAACAAATATCTGAACCCCGTCGTCGACGACATTCCGATGCTGAAGGTCGACAATGCGGCGGTGCTGGCCGCCCAGATCGACAAGCTGAAGCGCCTGCGCGCCGAGCGGGATCAGGCGGCGACCGATGCGGCGCTGAACGCCCTGACCGAGGGGGCGCGCGGGAACGCAAACCTGCTGGAACTGGCGGTTCAGGCGGCCCGCGCCAAGGCGACGGTGGGCGAAATCTCCGACGCGCTGGAGGCCGCCTTCGGCCGCCACGTGGCGACGGTCCAGACCGTGTCGGGCGTATACGCCAAGGAGGCGGGGACCGACGCCCGCTTCGCCCGCGCCCGCGAGATGGTGGCGACCTTCGTCGAGAACGACGGCGGCCCGCCGCGCATTCTGATCGCCAAACTGGGACAGGACGGACACGACCGGGGCCAAAAGGTTGTCGCGACCGGATACGGCGATCTGGGCTTCGACGTTACGGCCGGCAGCCTGTTCCAGACGCCGTCCGAGGCGGCCCAGGAAGCGGTCGAGAAGGGCGTTCACGCGGTCGGCGCATCGTCGCTGGCGGCCGGGCATCTGACGCTGGTGCCCGAGTTGAAGGCCGAGCTGGAGAAGCTGGGCCGGCCCGACATCATGATCGTGGTCGGCGGCGTGATTCCGCCGTCCGACGTCCAACCCCTGCTCGATATGGGCGCGGCCGCCGTCTATCCGCCCGGTTCGGCCATCGCCGATACGGCGGTCGACCTGATCGACAAGCTGAACCAGCGTCTGGGTTACGCCCAGCCCGCGCCTGCAAAGGACAAGTCATGATCGGCGCCCTGAACCACGTCGGCGTCGCCACGCCCTCCATCGCCGACTCGATCAAACTGTATCGCGATATCCTGGGCGCGACGAAGATCGGCGAGCCGTTTGACCTGCCGGCGCAAGGGGTGAAGGTCTGTTTCGTGGATACGCCGACGGCTCAGATCGAGTTGATCGAACCCTATGACGAGACCAGCCCCATCGTCGGCTTCCTGGCCAAGAATCCCAAGGGCGGCCAGCACCACGTCTGTTTCGAGGTCGCCGACATCCAGGCCGCCGTCGCTGAGATGCGGGCCAAGGGCGTGACAATCCTAGGCACGGGCGAGCCGCGCATCGGGGCGCACGGGACGCCGGTCGTCTTCCTGTATCCGCGTGACATGGGCGGCGTGTTGATCGAGCTGATGGAGACGCCAAAAGCGGGGCATTAAGCGGAGCCTTTGGTCAGGTTGGGCCGTTGAAGGCGAAACCAGAGGACATGACATGATGTCGCACCGCCTGACCGCATTCGTCGCCATCGCCGCCCTGACCGGCGCTGCAGCCTGCTCTCGCACCGAGCCCCAACAGCCCGCCGCGCCGGTCGAGCCAGCGGCTGTCCCTGCATCCGATGCGCCCTCGGTCGGCTATGCCTGCGAAAGCGGCGCGACGCTTCAGGTCCAGTATGTCGACAGCGACAACGCCAAGCTGACCCATCAGAACCAGACCTATGCCTTGCGTTCGGTTCAGGCCGCCAGCGGCGCGCGCTATGTCGGCGGCGGCGTGGAATGGTGGACGGCGACGCGCGATGGCCAAGAGAGCGGCACGCTGAGCCGACTGGGGCCGGACGGCACGACCGGCGTCGCGGTGCTCGAGCGCTGCTCGCGGCCGATCCCCGGCGCTGATGCGACGCCCGGACCGCTGCCGGCGCCGGGTCAGGCGCCGACTGAGGCGACCGGTGGGGTCTTGCCCGCTGCGCTGCCCTGCAAAGGGCCGCAACTGACGCTGGCGGCGGGCGACGGCGATGCGGGTGCGGGAAATCGGGTCAGCAACTTCAGTCTTCAGAATATCGGAACCCAGGCCTGCAGCCTGACCGGCTACCCCACCGTGACCTTACAGGACGCGCGCGGACGCACCTTGTCGTCCATCCGCGCCGAACAGAGTCCCGGAAGCTATTTCCGCCAAGGCCAGGCTCCGACGCCGGTCGAACTGGCGCCCCGGGCCAAGGCCTATTTCGAAATGGCCTGGAGCGTCGTGTCCAATGAAGCCATGCAAAAGACGTGTCCCGACGCGGCCACGATAAAGGTCACGGCGCCCAGCGATACGGCCGCCGTCAGCCTGCCGTTCTCGTTCAGTCCCTGCGGCGGTCGCATTCGCGTCAGTCCGATCCGGGCCGAGGCCAACCCGGCCCCGGCGACCTGAGGCGGGTGGAAACCGATCGAAAATCGGCGTAGGTCGCGGCTCATGACCCAGAGCTTCTACGACCGCGTCGCCGGCGAACTGTCCGAGATCGACGCCCAGGGCCTGACCAAGCCCGAACGCATCATCGCCTCGCGCCAGGGGCCAGTGATCCAGGTCGCCGGACGCGACGTGCTGAACTTCTGCGCCAACAACTATCTTGGCCTGGCCGGCGACGAGCGCGTGACCCAGGCCGGGATGGCGGCGCAAGCGAAGTGGGGCGCGGGCACCGCGTCCGTGCGCTTCATCTGCGGCACGCTGGAGATCCACAAGGAACTGGAAGCGGCCATCGCCGCCTATCTCGGTTTCGAGGACGCCATCCTGTTCGCCGCCGCCTTTGACGCCAACGGCGGTCTGTTCGAGCCGCTGCTGGGCGAAAACGACGCCATCGTCTCCGACAGCCTGAACCACGCCTCGATCATCGACGGGGTGCGGCTGTGCAAGGCCAAACGCTATCGCTTCGCCAACTCCGACATGGACGAGCTGGAGAGCCGGCTGAAGGAGGCCCGCGCGGCGGGCGCGCGTGACATCATCATCGCCACCGACGGCGCCTTCTCGATGGACGGCTATATCGCCAAGCTGGACGAGATCCGGGCGCTGGCCGACAAATACGACGCCCTGATCATGGTGGACGACTGCCACGCGACAGGCTTTTTGGGCCCGCAAGGCAAGGGCTCGTTCGCCCACCATGGCGTCGAGGTGGATTTCGTCACCGGCACCTTCGGCAAGGCGCTGGGCGGCGCCATGGGCGGCTTCATCTGCGCGAAGAAGTCGGTGGTCGAACTGCTGAAGCAGCGGGCGCGGCCCTACCTGTTCTCCAACGCCCTGGCGCCGGCCGTGTGCAGGTCCAGCCTGGAGGCGATCCGCATCGCGCAAGGGACGGAAGGCGATGCGTTGCGCACCCGTCTGTCGGCCAACGCCCATCGCTATCGCGGAGCCATGTCGGACGCAGGGTTCACCCTGCTGGACGGCGAACATCCGATCATCCCGGTCATGCTGGGCGACGCCAAGCTGGCGCAGGATTTCGCGGCGCGGGCGCTGGAATTGGGCGTCTATGTGATCGGGTTCAGCTTCCCGGTGGTTCCGCGCGGCCAGGCTCGCATCCGCACACAGATGTCGGCGGCGCATAGCTTCGATCAGATCGACCGGACGGTTGAAGTGTTCACCCAGGCGGGACGGGAACTGGGCGTCATTTAGCCCTTTTCGCCCGCCATCGACGAAGACCAAGCGGCGAGGAGGCGTGGGGCCTCAGCTGCGGGTTTCGGGATGAACCCGGAGCCGTGATTTCAGGGAGTTGAGACTATGACCGACACGATGAAGGCCTTGGCCAAGACCGCGCCCGGCGTCGGCCTGGAACTGATCGACGCGCCGATCCCCGAGGCGGGACCGGAAGACGTGCTGATCCGGGTGCATCGTACTGCCGTCTGCGGCACGGACATCCACATCTGGAACTGGGACGAATGGTCCCAGAAGAACGTCCCGACTCCGATGATCACCGGCCACGAGTTCGCCGGCGAGATCGTCGCCATCGGTAAGGACGTCGATCGCCCGCTGAAGATCGGCCAGCGCGTCTCGGCCGAGGGCCACGTCATCGACCTGAACTCGGAAGCCGCCCGCGCCGGCCATTTCCACCTGGACCCCAAGACGCGCGGCATTGGCGTGAACCGTCAGGGCGCCTTCGCCGAGTTCGTGGTGGCCCCGGCCTTCAACGTCATCGAGCTGCCGGACGATGTGCCCTATGAGATCGGCTCGATCCTCGATCCGTTCGGCAATGCGGTGCACACGGCCCAGCAGTTCGACCTGCTGGGCGAGGACGTGCTGGTCACTGGCGCCGGCCCGATCGGCATGATGGCGGCTGCAGTTGCGCGCCACGCGGGCGCGCGCACCGTGGTCCTGACCGACATCAACGACTTCCGGCTGGAGCTGGCGCAGAAGGTCGCGCCGGGCGTGCGCACCGTGAACACCACCAAGGAAGACATCCACGATGTCATGAAGGAGTTGGGCCTGAAGGTCGGCTTCGACGTCGCGCTGGAAATGTCGGGCTCGCCCATCGCCTTCAAACAGTGCGTCGACACCCTGATCATGGGCGGCGGCATGGCGCTGCTGGGCATTCCCGGCAAGCCGATGGAGACCGACTGGGGCGCGATCATCCTGAAGGCCCTGACGATAAAGGGCGTCTATGGCCGCGAGATGTTCACCACCTGGCGCAAGATGCTGGGCCTGCTGAAGGCCGGGCTGGACCTCAGCCCGCTGATCACGCACCGCCTGGGCTACGCCGACTACCGAGAAGGCTTCGAAGCCATGAAGTCGGGCCAGTCGGGCAAGGTCGTGCTGGACTGGGACAAGGCGGCCTGAGAGACGAATGCTGCTGATCAGACAGCCAGCAGCTGTTTGATCAGCGCTTTTTCAAACCCCTTGGTCTCCGACCCCGGCAAGGCGTTGCCGATTTCCCCGCTTTCGAACAGGGCGAAGACCTTGGGGTGGACGTAAGAGGCGCGGCAGACGGTGGGGGTGTTGCCCAAGAGGCCGGCGACCGCCTTCACGCAGACGGTGATCTTGCGCTTGGCGTCGGTGGGCGAGGTCGGGGCCTCGGTGTCGCGCAGCGCCCGCGCCGCCGAGACGGTGCCGGCCCAGGTGCGGAAGTCCTTGGCCGAGAACTGCTCGCCCATCGCCTCGCGGATGTAGGCGTTCACGTCGTCGGAATCGACCGGGCACAGCGCGCCGTCGGCCGCGCGGTATTTGAAGAGTTGCTGGCCGGGCAGGCCTTCCAGCTGCCGCACGACCTTGGCCAGGCGCCGGTCTTTGACGCTGACGCTGTGATCCTTGCCGCTCTTGCCGCGAAACTCGAACGTCAGGGCCGCGCCATCCACATCGATGTGGCGCTTGTGCAGGGTCGTCAGGCCGTAGCTGCGGTTCTGTTTGGCGTAGATGGAGTTGCCGACCCGGATCAGGGTGATCTCCAGCAGGCGCACGGCGGTGGCCAGCACCTTGTCGCGACAGACGCCGCGAAGAGCCAGATCATGCTCGACCTTCTCCCGCAGTTTCGGCAGGTTGCGCGAGAAGGCCGGCAGCTTGTCGAACTTGTTCTCGGAGCGGGCCGTGCTCCAGTCGTTGTGATAGCGGTATTGCTTGCGGCCCTTCACGTCCCTGCCGGTCGCCTGGATATGGCCGTTGGCCTTGGGACAGATCCAGACGTCGGTCCAGGCAGGCGGAATGGCCAGGGCGCGGATGCGGGCCAGTGTCTTGGCGTCCGTGACGGTCTTGCCCTTTGCGTCGCGATACGACCAGCCCTTGCCGGCGCGGCGGCGCGTCAGGCCCGCGAACTCGTCGCTGCAATAGCTGAGGCCCTGGGGAACTTCGGCGGCGATGTCGAAGGCGTGCGATCCGTCGGCCATCACCCGTTCGCCTTTTCGAGACGGTCATGCAGCCGTTTGATCCAGCGTTCGGCCGGGTCGCCGCCCCACAGCAGCCATGCGATATAGCCGGCGGAAGGATCGGTGCGGCTGCTCCAGCCCTTGCCGTCCTTGTCGACGGTGTGGCGGGCGAAATAGCTGTAGATGTCCTTGATGTCCTTGTCCGAGACGGGCTTCTGATCCGCCAACTGATGGGCGCGGCGCACGCCGACCTCAGTGCCGCCCCGATCATGTTTGTCACGCAGGTCGAGACCGCGTTTGGCCTGGGTCGCGACGCCCTTGGGCGGCTTGCGTTGCGTGTCGGTGAGGGTGGTTTTGGCGGCCATCGCATCTTTCCGTACAAGGACTTAGGCCGAACGCCGTCTCTGGCGCGCGAGTTCCGCTTGACCGCGCGGGCCGGGCGCGAGACGAGGCGGCATGAACTATCGCCACAGCTTTCACGCCGGAAACTTCGCCGACTTGGTCAAGCACGCCCTAGTGCTTTGGCTGGTGAAGGCTAGGCAGGCGGCCGGGCCGCTGACGGTGTTTGACACCCATGCGGGGGCGGGGCTGTACGATCTGTCGGGCGACGGCGCGCGGTCGAAGGAGGCCGAGGCCGGCGTGGCGCGGTTGATGTCCGCGGAGGGGCGGACGACGCTGATGGACGCGCTGGCGGCCGAGGTCGCGGCGCTGAATCCCGACGGCGGTGCGCGGTTCTATCCGGGGTCGCCTTTGCTGATCGCGGACGCGCTGACGCCTGGCGGTCGGTATGTCGGGTTCGAGCTGAACCCGCCGGTTCGGGCCATGCTGGCCGAGGCGCTGACGGGGCGAGCGAACGCCGAGGCGCGCGAGGGCGACGGCTATGCGGCGGTGGCGGCGGAGGCGGCGACGGTGCGCGGGCCGCTGGTGCTGATCGACCCGCCGTTCGAAAAGCCCGACGACTATATCCGCTCGGCCGAGACCGCGATTTCGGTGGTAAAGCGCGATCCGACGGCGACGGTGGCGATCTGGACGCCGCTGAAGGACTTGGAGACCTTCGACGGCTTTATCCGGCGGCTGCAAGGCAAGGCGGGGTCGACCCTGGTCGCCGAGGCGCGGCTGAGGCCGCTGACCAATCCGATGAAGATGAACGGCTGCGCCATGGTGGTGGTCAATCCGCCGGCGGGCGCGGAAGAAGCCGCGACCGAGATCTGCGGCTGGGTCGCGGGGGCGCTCGGCGAAGCGGGCGGACGGGCCGAGGTCTGGACCTTCTGACCGCAGTCACTAGGTTGATCGCATGACGCGCATCGCCATTCTGGAAACCGGACACCCGCCGGAGCATCTGAAGGACGATTTCGACGACTATCCCGCGCGGTTTCGGGCCCTGCTGGGCGAGGGTGTGCCGACCACGCGGTTTGACGTGCAGTCGGGGCATCTGCCCGAGGATCCTTCGGTTTTTCAGGGGGCCATCGTCACGGGGTCGGCGGCGGGGGTCTATGACGATCTGCCGTGGATTCCGCAGTTGATCGATTGGCTTAGGGCGGCGCGGGGGCGGACGCGGCTGGTCGGCATCTGTTTCGGGCATCAGGCGCTGGCCCATGCGTTCGGCGGCGTGGTGGAGAAGTCGCACAAAGGCTGGGGCGTGGGGCTGCACCGCTATGACGTGCGCGAGGATGCGCCGTGGATGCATCCGCGGGCGCGGACGATCGCCATTCCTGTGTCGCACCAGGATCAGGTCGTCGCGGTTTCGGACGACGCGCGGGTGATCGCGTCCAGCGGGTTCACGCCCTACGCCGGTCTGGCCTGGGGCGACGATGCGATCTCGTTTCAGTGCCACCCGGAGTTTCAGCCGGACTATGCGGCGGCCGTGATCGAGGGACGGCGCGGGGCGCGCATCCCGCATGATGTGGCGGATCAGGCGATCGACAGTCTGAAGCGGCCCAACGACCGGGCCGTGCTGACCGCCTGGATCCGCGCCTTCCTGCTGCTGACCCCGCCGCCGGTCGAGGACTACGGCAGCGGGATCTAGAGGCCCAGCAGCCGGATCAGCGCCAGCGCCAGCACCACCAAGGCGCCCAGCGACAGGATGACGGCGGCGACGACGCGGCCGCCGGCACGGGCGACGGCGCGAATGTCGGTCTGGAGACCCAGGGCGGCCATGGCGACGACGGTCAGAAGGCTGGAGGCGGCGGCCATGGGCGCCAGCGCGGCCTGCGGGATCAGGTCAAACGAACGCAGGCCGATCATGACCAGGAAGCCGATGATGAACCAAGGGAGCAGGCGCGACAGGCCGGGCTTTGCGGCGCCGGGCGCGCGGTCGCGGAAGATTAGCGACAGGGCGAGGATGACAGGACCGAGCATCAGCACCCGCACCAGCTTGACCACCGTGCCGGTCTGGGTCGCGACGACGCCGAACGGGGCGGCGGCGGCGAGGACCTGCGGCACCGCATAGACGGTCAGACCGGCCAGAGCGCCGTATTGCAGGCCGTTCAGATGGATCAGGCCGCCCAGCAGGGGCAGGGCCAGAACCACGATGACGCCGAGCACGGCGGTGAAGGCGATGGAGGCGGCGACCTCTTTTCCATCGGCGTCGATGACGGGGGCGACGGCGGCGATGGCGGAGTTGCCGCAGATCGCGTTGCCGCAGGAGACCAGCAGGGCCATGCGCGGGTTCAGGCCCAGGGCGCGGCCGAGGCCGAAACCGACGACAATGGCGAGCGCGACCAGGGCGAAGATGCCCAGGACGAAGCCGACACCCAACGAGGAAAGGGTGGCGGCGCTGACCGAGGCGCCGAGCAGCACCACCGCCACCTCCAGCAGGGTCTTGGCCGAGAAGTCTATTCCGGCCTTGAACCGCGCATCGGGCGTCCAGGCAGTGCGGACGGCGGCGCCCAGCAGGATGGCCAGCACCAGCGGCTCAAGCCAGACATGGCCAATGACGTCGCGCTCGATACTGGTCAGGCCTATGGCCGCCAGGGTCACCAGCAGGCACAGCATGACGCCGGGCCGGATCGTGCGCCCGAACGCCGTCATCGACGCCAAAGTCGGCGCGTGAAGCGGGGCGGGCAGGGCGGTGGACTTCATCGTCAAGCGTGATGCGCCTGCCCTCGACGGCGGTCCAACGGATAGTTATGGTCGTTTCAATCCGATTTGGAGATCAATCGTGACCTTGGAGCGCCTGCGTATCTTCGTCGCTGTCGCCGAGCGTGACCACGTGACGGCAGCGGCAAGGGCGCTGAACCTGACGCAGTCGGCTGTGTCGAACGCCTTGGCAGCGTTGGAAGCTGAGCATGACGTGCGGCTGTTCGATCGGGTCGGGCGGGGCGTCGTTCTGAACGAGACCGGCCGCGCCTTCCTGCCCGAGGCTAAGGCGGTGCTGGCGCGAGCGGCGGCGGCCGAGGCGGCGCTGGCGGACATGAGCGCCCTGCGGCGCGGACGGTTGGCGGTGTTCGCCAGCCAGACCATCGCCAGCTACTGGCTGCCGCGCCGGCTGGTGGATTTCCACACGGCCTATCCCGGCGTCGAATTGGCGGTCGAGATCGGCAATACGCGCGAGGCGGCGCAGGCGGTGTTGAGCGGCGCCGCCGAGATCGGCCTGGTCGAGGGGGCGGTGGACGAGCCGGCCCTGTCTCAGGTTCAGGTGGGGTCGGATCGGCTGGCTGTGCTGGTGACGCCGGACCATCCGTGGGCGACGCGACGTCGGCTGGACGCGAAGGATTTGTCGGGCCAGCCCTGGGTGTTGCGGGAGGTCGGGTCAGGGACGCGGTCGACGCTGGAGACGGCGGTGCGGGACATGGGGGTCGATCCCGCGACCCTGTCGGTCTCGATGACCCTGCCGTCGAACGAAGCCGTGCTGGCGGCGGCCGAGGCGGGGGCGGGAGCCACGGCCCTGTCGGAAAGCGTGGCCTATGCGTCGGTGGCGGCCGGGCGGCTGGTGACGGCGCCCTTCACCCTGCCCGAGCGGCCGTTCCGCCTGTTACGACACCGGGAACGGTATCGCAGCCGGGCCGGCGACGTGTTTGTCGAGGCGATGGGCTAGGGCCACTTCACCACCGGCGGCATGGACGACAGGATCGAGTCGATGTTGCCGCCCGTCTTCAGTCCGAACATGGTGCCGCGGTCGTAGAGCAGGTTGAACTCGACGTAGCGGCCCCGGCGGATCAGCTGTTCCTCGCGCTCCTCGGCCGTCCAGGGCTCGGCCATGCGATTGGCGACGATGCGGGGATAGACGTCCAGGAAGGCCAGGCCGATGTCGCGGGTGAAGGCGAAGTCTCGGTCATAGTCGCCGCTGTCGTGATGATCGTAGAAGACGCCGCCGGTGCCGCGCGGCTCCTTGCGGTGGGCCAGGTAGAAATACTCGTCGCACCAGGCCTTGTATTTGGCGTGCCAGGTCGGGTCGTGGGCGTCGCAGGCGGCCTGCATGGCGGCGTGGAAGGCCACGGTGTCAGGGTGATCCTGACGACGATCCGCCATCAGCACGGGCGTCAGGTCGCCGCCGCCGCCGAACCAGCTCTTGGTCGTGGCGATGAAGCGGGTGTTCATGTGGACAGCCGGAATGCGCGGGCTGACGGGGTGGCAGATCAGGCTGATCCCCGTCGCGAAGAAGCGCGGATCGACGTCGGCGCCGGGCACGTTCTTGGCGTAGTCAGCGGGAAAGGCGCCATGCACCGTCGAGACGTGGACCCCGACCTTTTCGAACAGGCGGCCGTGCATCATGCCCATGACGCCGCCGCCGCCCTCGGGACGTTCCCATGGGGTGCGGACGAAGCGACCGGGCTCGCCGGGGAACAGGTCGGCGGGGGCGGCATCCTCCAGCGCTTCGAAGGCGGCATGGATGCGGTCGCGCAGATGTTCGAACCAGGCGCGGGTCTCGACCTTCTTCAGGTCGAGCGGATCGGAGAAGACGGCGTCGCTCATGGCGCGCTTGAACCACGTCGCGGCGGCGGCGTCATCCGGCGAGGTTGTCATAAGCAGAATCGCGGGCGCTAATGGCCGCCTGCCGTTTTCAGGAAGCCCGCCAATGATCCGCCGTCTCGTCTCCGTCGCCGTCGCCTCGCTCGCGCTGGGAGGGGCGGTTCAGGCCCAGGACGCGGATGAGGCGCGGGTGATGGAGATTTTGAAGACCACGCCGCTGATCGACGGGCACAACGACCTGCCGTGGGCGCTGCGACAGCAGTACGGAAACGACGTTTACGCCGTTGATCTGACGAAGAATCTGGCGGCGTCGACCAAACTGCATACCGATATCGCGCGCCTGCGGGCCGGGGGCGTCGGAGGGCAGTTCTGGTCCGTCTATGTGCCTGCCAGCCTGACGCCGCTGGAGGCGGTCGAGGAAACCTTTGAGCAGATCGACACGGCCAAACGCATCATCGCCGCCCATCGCGACACCTTTGGCCTGGCGACCACGGCGGACGAGGTGGATGCGGTGTTCACATCGGGCCGGATCGCCAGCCTGATCGGGATGGAAGGCGGCTATTCGATCGACGATTCCCTGGCCCTGCTGCGCGAGTTCTACCGGGCCGGCGCACGCTATATGACCCTGACCCACTCCAAGACCACGACCTGGGCCGACAGCGCGACGGACGCGCCGAAGTGGGGCGGGCTCAGCCCGTTCGGCGAGGCGGTGGTCAAGGAGATGAACCGGTTGGGCATGATGGTCGACCTCAGCCACGTGTCCGAGGAGACGATGCTGGACGCCATGCGCGTGTCCGATGCGCCGGTGATCTTCTCCCATTCGTCGGCGCGGGCGGTCACGGATCATCCGCGCAACGTGCCGGATCGGGTGCTGCGGATGATGCCGCAGGACGGCGGCATCGTGATGATCAACCTGGCGCCCGGTTTCGTGTCCGAGGCGGTGCGGGCCTGGAACGGGGCCAAGGCGGGCGAGGAGGCGCGGCTGAAGACGCTAAACCCCGACGATCCCGGTGCCGTGGAGGTCGGGCTGACGGCCTGGACCGCCGCCAATCCGACGCCTCAGGCGACTCTGGCCGACGTGGTGGCGCATATTCAGCACGTGCGCGCAGTGGCGGGCATCGACCATGTCGGCCTGGGCGCCGACTTCGACGGCATCGGCAGCCTGCCGGAAGGCATGGGCGGGGTGGACGCCTATCCGCGAATCCTGGCGGCCCTGATGGCGGCGGGCTGGACCGAGGCCGACATCCGCAAGATCGCCGGCGAGAACCTGCTGCGGGTCATGCGGGCGGTCGAGACCGTCGCGGCGTCAAAGGCCGGCGAACGCCCGTCGTTGGCGCGGCTGGAGCCCGCTTCGGCTCAGAACTGACCGACGGCGCCCGTCTGGCGCAGGCCTTCCCAAAGGGCGATTCCGGCGGTGACCGACAGGTTCAGCGAGCGGGCGTCGGGTCGCAGCGGCACGACGACACGCGCGTCGGCGGCGGCGTGGACATAGTCGGGGGCGCCGGCGCTTTCCTTGCCGAACAGCAGAGTATCGTCAGGCTGGAAGATGAAATCCGGCAGGGGCGTGGCGCCCTTGGTCGTAAGCAGCACCAGCCGCCCGGCCGGACGATCCGCCTGGAAGGCCTCCCAATCGGCGTGGCGGGTCATGTGCGACAGCGGGCCGTAGTCGAGGGCGGCGCGCTTCATGGCGCGGTCGTCGAAACGGAAGCCCGTCGGCTCGATCACATGCAGATCGACGCCGAAACAGGCCGACAATCGGATGCAGGCTCCGACGTTCTGAGGAATGTCCGGTTGAAAAAGGGCGAGACGCATTCTAAGGCCTGACATACGCGCGGCGAGGGGGTTTGTCGCGGTCTGTTTGCGAGCGTTTCGCAAGAAACGTCAGCAGCTTGCGTCCAATGCGGCGCAAGTCACGGGCCGTCGGGGATTCCCGGCGTCTTTTGTTGGTTCGTGCCGTGGCTGGGGACGCCCTTGGGGGTCTTCTGCGGCGTTCGAGAGGTGGAAACGTGGCCGAATCGGTCGTGCATACGGAAGACGGTCACAGCCCTGAGGGCGGTGATCCCAATCGTCGGGACTTTATCTACATCGCGGCGGGCGCCGCAGCGGTCGGCGCGGGCGCCATGATCGCCTGGCCGCTGATCAACCAGATGAATCCGGCGGCCGATACGCTGGCGCTGGCGTCGATCGAGTTCGACCTGACCAAGGTTCAGGAAGGCCAGCAGGTCGTCATCAAATGGCAGGGCAAGCCGGTGTTCGTGCGCTACCGCACCCCGGCCGAGCTGCAGAAGGTCATCGCGGACGATCACGCTCCGGACCTGAAACAGCCCCAGACCGACGCCGAGCGCACCAAGCCGGGTCACGAGAAATATCTTGTCGTCATCGGCTCGTGCACGCACCTGGGTTGCGTGCCGACCTTCGGCGCGGGCGATTACGGCGGCTGGTTCTGCCCCTGCCACGGCTCGCACTACGACGCCTCCGGCCGCATTCGTAAGGGGCCGGCGCCTCTGAATCTGGTGGTGCCGGAATACGATTATCTGTCCGACACCCGCGTCAAGATCGGCTGAGGACCAAGGGGGAATCATGAGCGATCACGAGAGCACCTACGTCCCGAAGACGGGCGTCGAGAAGTGGCTGGACACCCGGCTGCCGATCATCCGTTTCGGCGCGGACTACATGTCCCTGCCGACGCCGCGGAACCTGAACTACTGGTGGACCTTCGGCGGGATCCTGGCCCTGTGCCTGATGACGCAGATCGTCACCGGCATCGTCCTGGCCATGCACTATACGCCGAACGTCGACCTGGCTTTCGCCTCGGTCGAGCGCATTATGCGCGACGTCAACGGCGGCTGGCTGATCCGCTATGTCCACGCCAACGGCGCGTCGATGTTCTTCATCGCCGTCTATCTGCACATGCTGCGCGGCCTCTACTACGGCTCGTACAAGGCGCCGCGCGAGATGATCTGGATCATCGGCTGCGTGATCTTCTTCCTGATGATCGCCACCGCCTTCCTGGGCTACGTCCTGCCGTGGGGCCAGATGTCGTTCTGGGGCGCTGAGGTCATCACCAACCTGATCGGCGCCATCCCGGTGCTGGGCGAGCCGATCCTGATCTGGCTGCGCGGCGGCCCGGCGATCGACAATGCGACGCTGAACCGCTTCTTCTCGCTGCACTACCTGCTGCCGTTCGCCATCCTGGGCTGCGTCGTGCTGCACCTTTGGGCGCTGCACTCGGCCGGTCAGAACAACCCGGTCGGCATCCTGATCCCGAAGGATCGGGAGAAGAAGGACACGCTGCCCTTCCACCCGTATTTCACGGTCAAGGACGGCTTTGCGATCATCCTGTTCCTGATCCTGTTCGCCATCTTCGTCTTCTATCAGCCGAACGCTCTGGGCCACGCCGACAACTACATCCCGGCCAACCCGCTGCAGACGCCGGCGCACATCGTGCCCGAGTGGTACATGCTGCCCTTCTACGCGATCCTGCGCGCCATCCCGGACAAGTTCGGCGGCGTGGTGGCGATGTTCAGCGCCATCGGCGTGCTGTTCGTCCTGCCCTGGCTGGATACGTCCAAGGTGCGCTCAATGCGCTATCGCCCGACGATGCGGACCTTCTTCATCATCTTCCTGGTGGTGGGCGTGGGCCTGGGCTGGTGCGGTGGTCAGCTGCCTGACGCGCCGGTGATTGGGTCGTTCAAGACCTTCACCCTGATCGACGGCGACCTAAACTCCTACCTGTGGCTGACGCGAGTCTTTACCCTCTACTACTTCGTCTTCTTCCTGATCATCATGCCGCTGGTCGGGTTGAAAGAGCAGCCGCTGCCGATCCCGGCGACGATCTCCGAGCCGGTCCTGACCGGCGCCGGCGCCGTCGAGCACAAGGTCTGAAAATCATGACGATTGGAATGAAGACCGTGTCGTTCAAGACGATCATCGCCTCGGCCGCGATTGCGTTGGGTCTATTGAGCGCAGCCGCTCCCGCCATGGCGTCGGGCGCCGCCGCCCATCCGCGCTCGGGCGGGTTCAGCTTCGAGGGGCCGTTCGGCACCTATGACCAGGGCCAGCTGCAACGCGGCTATAAGGTCTATCACGAGGTCTGCGCCGCCTGTCACAGCATGAACCTGATGCACTATCGGAACCTGGGCGACCGTCATGGGCCGTTCTGGAATCCGAAGTACCCGAACCCGAACGACAATCCTGTCGTGAAGGCTCTGGCCAAGGAAAATCAGGTCGGCGACATCGACAGCGAGACCGGCGAGGCGATCCAGCGTGACGCCACGCCCGCCGACAAGTTCCGCGCCCCCTATCCCAACGCCACGGCGGCGGCGGCGGGCAATGGCGGCGCCGCGCCGCCCGACCTATCGGTCATGGCCAAGGCCCGTCACGACGGCGCCAACTACATCTATTCGCTGCTGTCGGGCTACAAGGCCGCGCCGGCCGGCCTGCAGATCCGCGAGGGTCAGCACTACAACCCCTATATGGCCGGCGACCTGACGCCGTTCTGGACGGGCGACCACAAGGACGTTCCGCCCGGCGGCTTCATCGCCATGCCGCCGCCGCTTCAGAACGGTCAAGTGACCTATGACGACGGCTCGCCGCAGACGGTCGATCAATACGCCAAGGACGTCGCGGCCTTCATCGCCTGGACGTCCGAGCCGAAGATGGTCGAGCGCAAGCAGGCCGGTCTGGGCGTGATGATCTATCTGCTGCTGTTCGCCGGCATCACCTATGTCGCCTACCGCCGCATCTGGAAGGGCGTCGCCCACTAAGGGCGTCGCCGCCGGATCGAAATCGTAAGCCCGCCAAGGTTCGCCTCGGCGGGCTTTCTCGTTTGCGACGAAAGGTCCGGGACGCAGCATCGACAGGGAGAGGTTCGCCCCCTAGGGTCGCGTATCGTTTTCGGCTGTGGGGCCTTCAGTTCATGCGTCTTGTCTCTTCTTTCGCCGCCGTTCTGTTGGCGAGCGCCGCCTTGTCCGCCTGCGCCACGGCGCCCAATCCCGCTGCGGTTCACACCGTCCCGACTTTCGATGCGGCGCGCATCTCGCAGGACATCAAGACGCTTTCGGACGACAGTTTCGAGGGCAGGGGCATCGCCACCCCGGCCGAGGAAAAGGTCGTCCGGTATCTGAGCGAAGGCTACGCCGCCGCCGGGTTCGAGCCGGGCGGGCCGAACGGTCAATGGACGCAGGACGTGATCCTGAACCGCTTCACCCAGTCCAATGTGCGCGCTTCGCTGAAGCTGGGCGACTGGACCCTGCCGATGACGCAAGGGCGTGAGGTCGCCATCTCGACCCGCCGCCCGGCTGAACACGTCAGCCTGAAGGACGCCCCGCTGATCTTCGTCGGCTATGGCATCAATGCGCCCGAGCGGCAGTGGAACGACTTCAAGGGCCAGGACCTGCGAGGCAAGATCCTGGTCGTGCTGGTCAATGACGCCGACTTCGAGGAGCCGGCGCTGAACACCTTCGGCGGCAAGGCCATGACCTATTACGGCCGCTGGACCTACAAATACGAAGAGGCGGCCAAACAGGGCGCGGCGGGCGTGCTGATCGTGCACGAGACGGCGCCGGCGTCTTACGGCTGGCAGACGGTCGCCAACTCCTGGGGCGTGTCGCAGTTCGACATCCTGCGCCAGAATGCGGCGGCGGAGCGCGTGCCGATGGAGGGCTGGATCCAGCGTGACGTGGCGGTCGACCTGTTCCGTCGCGCGGGTCTGGATTTCGACGCGCTGAAGGTTCAGGCGCGCAGCCGTGACTTCCAGCCGGTCGCCTTGCCCGGCGCATCCTTCTCGACCGAGTTCGACGTGGCCACCAATCAGGTCACCAGCCACAACGTCATCGCCCGCCTGCCGGGCGCGACTCATCCGGACGAGACGATCCTCTATACCGCCCACTGGGATCACATCGGCATGGGCGAGCCGGATGCGACCGGCGACCGCATCTTCAACGGGGCGGTGGACAACGCCTCGGGCACTGCGGGTCTGCTGGAGCTGGCGCGGATGTTCGGTCGCGCGCCGCGCACCGAACGCTCGATCGTGATGATCAGCTTCACCGGCGAGGAAAGCGGCCTGCTGGGCTCGGAATACTATGCGGTGAACCCGGTCTATCCGCTGGCCAAGACGGTGGGCGGGTTCAACATGGACTCCATGAACGTCTATGGCCGCGTCACGGGTCTAGGCGTCACCGGATATGGCCAGTCGGACTTCGACGAACGTCTGGCGGCGGCGATCCAGCCGCAAGGGCGGTCGCTGGTGCCGGACTACGAAAATGCGGCCGGCACCTATTACCGTTCGGACCACTTCCCGCTGGCCAAGCGCGGCGTGCCGATGGCCTACGCCGGCAGCCGGGGCGAATTCCGCGACGAACCGATCGCCGCGCGCGAGGCGGCGCGGTCGGAATACGGCGCCAAACGCTATCACCAGGCGGCGGATGAATGGTCGCCCGACTGGGACTACAGCGGCATGATTGAGGATCTGACGGTCTTCTACGATGTCGGTCGCGCCCTGGCGAACGGTCGCGACTGGCCGCAGTGGAAGTCGGGTTCGGAGTTCGCGCCGGTGCGCGCCACGACCGCGTCCGAACGCCGCTAGTCTTTTTACAGATCGAGATGGGGCGGAGAGGGATCGCCGCCCCTTTGCCATTCCGCCTGTCGAGTCAGTTCAATGATCCATCGCCGTTCACCCCTGATCGCCCTCGCGGCGCTCGCACTCGCCGCCTGCGCGACGACGCCGGTCGCATCTCCGGCGCCGAAGCTGGACGCTTTCGCCGTCGCCTCGGCCGCGACGCCTCAGTTCAGCGCCCAGCGCCTGTCGGACCACATCAAATATCTGGCGTCGGACGAGTTGGAGGGACGGTTCCCGGGGCTGATCGGCGAACGGCTGACCCTGGCCTATCTGCAGGCGGAGTATGAGGCGATGGGGCTGGAGCCGGGCGGACGCGACGGATCGTGGCTGCAGCCCGTCGATCTGGTGCGCTTCACGCCGGAGCGGGCGCCGACGGCGTCCTGGACCGGGGCGGACGGCGTGTCGCATCCGCTGGTTTCCGGGACGGACATCACCCTGCGGGCCGGGTCGGCGGAACCGGTCGTGACGGCCGAGGCGCCGCTGGTTTTCGCCGGTTACGGCATTTCGGGGCCGACATGGGACGACTATGGAAATGCGGACCTGACTGGCAAGGTCGTGGTCATTCTGCGCGGCCAGCCGACGGTGATGGGCGAGGATCCCAACTTCTACGGCTCGACCACGCACAAGACCCAGGAGGCGCTGAAGCGCGGAGCCGTGGGCGTCATCACGCTTCAGGACCAGGACAACCGCTGGCGTCGCGCCGTGGGCGGGGCGACGCGCCCGCAGATGACGGTCAAGGGCGCGCAGGACCCGCGGTTCAGCGGATCCATCAACATGGCCACGGCGACAGTGATCGGCGGCGCGCCCCTGGAAGCCGCCGTCGAGCGGGCGAAGACGACCGCCTTGGGGGGCGTTCTGGATCTGGGCGCGCGTCTCAGCGTCGATATCGCCGAGACCACCGAGGTCATCCACTCCAACAACCTGCTGGCCAAGATCCCCGGCACCGAGCGGCCTGACGAGTACGTCTTCTATTCCGCCCACTGGGATCACGTCGGCAAGGCCCGGACGCCCAATGCCGAGGGCGACGACATCTTCAACGGCGCCTGGGACAATGCGTCGGGGACGGCCGGTCTGATCGAGATGGCGCGGGCGTTCAAGGCTGGACCGGCACCGAAGCGCACCGTGGTCTTCCTGCACGTCACGGCCGAGGAGCAGGGGCTGCTGGGGTCGGAAGCCTATGCCGCCGATCCGGTCTATCCGCTGGCCAAGACGGCGGCGGACATCAACATTGACATGCTGCCTTTTACGCCCGCAACGCGTGACGTGGCGGTGTTCGGCGTGGGCAAGTCCGAGCTGGAGGATATCCTGGGCCGGTTCGCCGCCGTGCAGGGGCGGGTGGTGACGGGCGACGGCTATCCGGAGGAAGGCTTCTACTACCGCTCCGACCACTTCAACTTCGCGGCCGGCGGGGTGCCGGCCCTGATGCCGTGGACAGGCCGCGATTTCGTCGAGGGCGGGATCGAGGCGGGCAAGCCCTATTACGAGGGGGCGATGGACCGCTACTATCACAAGCTGACCGACGAATGGCGAGCCGACTACGACTTCACGGCCGCCTTGCAGAACCTAGACCTGCTGTACCGGCTGGGGCTGACGGTGGCCGACAGCGAGAGCTGGCCTGCGTGGAAGCCGACGGCCGAGTTCAACGCCATCCGCGACCGCACGGCCGATCAGAGGCGCTAGGCCTCAGGCCGCGCCGAACGGATAGGGGCTGACGGACTTGGACCAGTCATCGACCGCCAGCGGGCGGTCGATGGGAGCGGCGGCGCGTTCGGCGCACGGGTGGCGGTGGCACAGGCGGCAGGCCGGGCCGATGGGCGTGACGTCGGGGTTCTGCAGGTCGATGCCGTGGGCGTAGGTTAGACGATGCGCATGACCCAGTTCGCAGCCCAGGCCGACGGCCAGGTCGTGCCGCTCGCCATAGCCGTCGTGGCCTTGCCGCTCGACCGTGCGGGCGAAGGTGAACCAGCGGCCGCCATCTGTAGTCTCGATGATCTGGGTGACGATGCGGCCGGGCGTGCGGAAGGCCGAATGCAGCCGCCAGCGGGGGCAGGCGCCGCCGAAGCGCGAGAAGGGAAAGGCGCCCGCCGCATAGCGTTTGGAGATGTTGCCCGCCTGATCAACCCGCATCAGGAAGAAGGGCACGCCGCGCGCGGTAGGGCGCGACAGGGTGGTCAGGCGGTGCGCGGCCTGTTCGTAGCTGACGCCGAACCGGGCCTGGAGCCGAGCCAAGTCATAGCGCGTCTCTTCCGCCGCCCGCTGGAAGGCGGCGTAGGGCATTAGAGTCGCGGCGGCGAGCGTGTTGGTCAGGGCGACCTTCAGCAACGATCGAGTGGGCGCGTCCGGGGCGTTCGCGGCCTCTGCCAGAGCGTTGAGCGCCGGCCCTTGCTCGGCCAGGGCCAGTTGATAGGCGATGGCGAAGGCGCGTGAGGACGGCCCCAGGGTTTCCGACAGCAACAGCCGGCGGCGGTGCAGGTCGTAGCGGCGGGTCCATTCCACCATGACCTCGGCCGGCAGGGTGCGGACCCCCAGATCATGCCTGGCCGCCAGCCGATGGCGCGCGGCGGGTTCGAAGCCGTCGGCGTGGGCCGGCGCCTCGGCGGACAGGGCATCGGACAGGGCCTCGCCCATCTGGTCCAGTTCGGGAAAATGGTTGCCGCGCGACTGGATGTATTCGCGCACCCATTCGGCGGGACTGGTCTCGATCGGGCTTTCGCCTGTCTCGGCGGCGGCGCGGGCGCGCGTGCGGCCGTCGTCGAAGGCCTGATAGAGGCGCAGCAGGGCGTCGGCCACACCGGGCGCCTCTTCCAACAGTTGCACCAGTTCATGGCGGGGCGCGGACAGACCCTTGAATAGAGGATCGGTTAGGATCTCCGTGAGGCGCGCCTCGTCCGCCGCGCCACCCTGGTTCAGGGCGCGCAGATCGACGTCATAAGTGTCCGCCAATCGCAGCAGCAGCTGAGCTGAGACCGGGCGCTGATTGCGTTCTATGTGATTGAGATAGCTGGGCGAAACGTCCAGATCGGCAGCCATGGCGGTCTGGGTCAGGCCGAGATCGCGCCGCAGCCGCTTGAGCCGGGCGCCTAGAAACAGTTTGCGATCAGCGGCGGTGTTCATCATCGCATGATGTCACAACGTGACTGTCCGGGCAAAGTCATAGTGTGACAAGATGACTTCGTTGATTGTGTTCGATCTGTATCAGTTTTGACCGACGCGTGTTCTTGTCTCCGAGACGGCGGCTGCGGCCGCGCCCTTCAGAGACCGAGTTCGACCATGACCACTTTCGCCGATCTGGTGCCTTCGCCCGCCGGCCGTTTCGACGGCATCGAGCGCCCCTACACCCCTGAAGACGTCCTGCGCCTGCGCGGCTCGGTGCCGATCACCCATACGCTGGCCGAGCGCGGGGCCAACCGCCTGTGGCAGTTGCTGCACGACGAGCCCTTCATCAATGCGCTGGGCGCCGTCACCGGCAACCAGGCCATGCAGATGGTCCGCGCGGGTCTGAAGGCCATTTATCTGTCGGGCTGGCAGGTTGCGGCGGACGCCAATACGGCCGGCGCCATGTACCCCGATCAGTCGCTGTACCCGGCCAACGCCGCGCCGGAACTGTGCCGCCGCATCAACCGCACCCTGCAACGCGCCGATCAGATCGAGCATGCCGAGGGCGGCGCCAAGCGCGACTGGTTCGTTCCCATCGTCGCCGACGCAGAAGCCGGTTTCGGCGGGCCGCTGAACAGCTTCGAGATCATGAAGGCCTTCATCGAGGCGGGCGCTGCCGGCGTTCACTTCGAGGACCAGCTGGCGTCGGAAAAGAAGTGCGGCCACCTGGGCGGCAAGGTTCTAATCCCGACCCAGGCGCATGAGCGCAATCTGGTCGCCTCGCGTCTGGCCGCCGACGTCATGGGCACGCCGACCATCACGGTCGCCCGCACGGACGCCGAAAGCGCCCAGCTGATCACCTCCGACATCGACGAGCGGGATCAGCCCTTCATCGATCGCGACAACCGCACGCCTGAAGGCTTCTTCCGCCTGAAGGAGGGCACGGGTCTGGACCACTGCATCGCGCGCGGCCTGTCCTACGCCAATATCGCCGACCTGCTGTGGTGGGAGACGTCGCATCCGGATCTGGACGACGCCAAGAAGTTCGCGGAGGCGGTTCAGAAGGCCCATCCGGGCAAGCTGATGGCCTACAACTGCTCGCCGTCCTTCAACTGGAAGGCCAAGCTGGACGACGCCACCATCGCCAAGTTCCAGCGCGAGTTGGGGGCTATGGGCTACAAGTTCCAGTTCGTGACCCTCGCCGGCTTCCACAGCCTGAACAACTCGATGTTCGAGCTGGCGGACGGTTATCGCGATCGCGGCATGGCGGCCTATTCGGAGCTGCAACAGCGCGAGTTCGCCAACGAGGCCATCGGCTACACCGCCACGCGTCACCAACGCGAAGTCGGCACCGGCTATTTCGACCAGGTCGCCACGGTCATTTCCAACGGCACGTCCTCGACGACGGCGCTGAAGGACTCGACCGAGACCGCCCAGTTCACCCACGCGGCTTAAACCGGAAAGGAACCCGCAAATGGAACCGCTGACCCGAACCGAAGCCATCATCGACTTCTGCCTGGCGCCCCTGGCGCTCGACACCGGCACGGAGGCCGAGCGTGAGGTGCGTCGTCGTCTGACGCACGTGCTTCGGACCTATCAGTCCAAGACCGCGACGCCTGTCGCCGTGGACTTCTCGTCCATGCCTTCACAAGTCATCAACGAGGCGGCGCACGGCTACGAATAGGCCGTCCGCTCAAGAAAAGGGGCCCGCTCCGATCGCTCGGGCGGGCCTTTTGTCGATCTGGACAGGAAGACCTAGCGCGTCGTCGGGCCGGTGTTCAGCGATTGGGTGGTCGCAACAGCCGGGGTCGGAACAGGCGTCGCTTGCGGGACGGTGACCGAGATGGGCGTGCGCGCCGGCGCGGCGCCGGTTTCCTGAGGATCGCCGACGACGATGGTGGTGATCTGCGTCGCCTCGGTGGTGCAGGTCGCCAGGTCGCGGGTGATGTGGCGGCCCAGGCAGAAGATGTCCTCATAGCTGGGGCGCGAGGCGGCCAGGCACTGGAACAGCATCAGCTTGGACATATCCATGCAGAACTCGCTGTTCGGCTCGTGCGTCAGAGCCTCGGTGTTGACCCGGGCCTCGTCGCCGCCGGCGCCGAGCGCGCCAAGAGCCGCGATGGCCAGAGAGCGGACGACAGCGGGGGTGTAGGGCGGGCCTTTGCGCGAGGGCTCAAGTCCCAGACCCGTGCCGCTGTTGGCGGCGGCGAACAGGCGGCTCGATTCCTCCGGCGACGGCAGCATCTTCACGGCCGACAGGGTCTTTGCGCTTTCCAGCCGCACTTCGCGGTTCGGAATGGGGGTGATGGCCCATTGGCGACGCGGATCGCTGCGGCCCTGAATGGTGTAGGCGTCCTGCTCGATCGCCTCGGCGATGGCGCGCATGGCGATGGCGTCCTTGCCGACGGTCGCCGAGATCAGGCCAGCGGCCGCATCTGCGCCGGGCAAGGTAGCGGCGTAGGCCGGATCGGCGACGATCTGGGCCACCATGCGCTGCCGTTGCGCCGGGTCGATCGCATACTGCTGCACGCCGGCGACGAACTCGGGCGACTGCAGGGCGATGATGGCGCCGTATGCGATCAGCCCGCGCGACAGCTGGTCGGCGTCATAGGCCGAACCCTTGCGCAGGGCGGCCTGGATCGATTCCGCATCGGGGAAGCCGCCCGGCTGGATCGTCTGGGCTTCACGCAGGAAGGCGACGTAGATCGCGGCGGCGTCCGCCACGCCCTGGTTCAGGGACACGGGGGGCGGCTTGCGGGCGGCAAGTTCGGCCGCCAGACGCTGGGCTTCCAGCTCGGCCTTCGAGGGTCCGCTCTCGCAACTGGCGAGCAGGACAGCGGCGGCGAGGGCGGCGGCCGACAGACCGCGGCTCAGTAGGGCCGTTTTCATGGTGACTTCCTCAGGCGAACACGCGGGCAAAAAGCGCCAGTACTGTTGGCGCTTATAAGGCGGGCCTTATGGTTAGCCGATGGTTAATCGAACAGTTTCGACACCGATTCTTCGTTCGCGATCCGTCGGATAGCCTCTCCGACGAGCGGAGCCACGGAAACCGCTCGGATTTTCGGGCAGTTCAAAACTTCGTGGGGTTGCTCGATGGAGTTAGTGATCACCAGCTCCTTCAGCGGGCCGTCGGTGATGCGCTGGACGGCGGGGCCGGACAGGACGCCGTGGCTGATGTAGGCCGAAACCTCGGTCGCGCCCTGGTCGATCAGGGCCTTGGCGGCGTTGACCAGGGTGCCGCCCGAATCGACGATGTCGTCGAACAGGATGCAGCGGCGGCCCTGCACGTCGCCGATGATGTTCATGACCTCGCTCTCGCCCGCCTTGGGCCGGCGCTTGTCGACGATGGCGAGATCGGCGTCCAGGCGACTGGCCAGGGCGCGGGCGCGCACCACGCCGCCGACGTCGGGCGAGACGATCATCAGGTCGTCGCCGCGGGCGTAGTTTTCCTTGATGTCCTGCGCCAGCACGGGGGTCGCGACCAGATTGTCGGTCGGAATGTCGAAGAAGCCCTGAATCTGACCAGCGTGCAGATCCATCGTCAGGACGCGGTCGGCGCCGGCGCGGGTGATCAGATTGGCGACCAGCTTGGCCGAGATCGGCGTACGGCCGCCGGTCTTACGATCCTGACGCGCATAGCCGAAATAGGGAATGACGGCCGTGATCCGCTTCGCCGAGGCCCGCACCAGGGCGTCGGTGATGATCAGCAGCTCCATCAGGTTGTCGTTGGCGGGATAGGAGGTCGACTGCAGGATGAAGACGTCCTCGCCGCGGACGTTTTCCTCGATGATGGCGAAGACCTCGTTGTCGGCGAACCGCTTGACCTGGGCCTTGGTCAGGGGCGCATCCAGGTGGTCGGCGATCGCCTGGGACAGTGCGCGGTTGGAGTTGCCTGAGAGCAGCTTCATCGGCCGGTCATCCTTTCGCCGTCATCCGCCCCCCATGAACGGCGGTCGGTTGGCGCGCTCTTTACCAGTGGAGCCGGGCAGGGCAAGTCGTATGCTGAGTTTTCCTCGGCATGGCGCGGCTCGGTTGCGGGTGCTAGAGGTCGCCGCGTTGGTTTCCGGGGAACGGCTTCAGGGCCGTCCTTCACACGTCATGGGGTCGTCCTTGTCCGCTTCTAAGTTCCGTTCCGGCATGGTGCTGATGACCGCGGCGCTCGCCGCAGTGACGATTTCAGGCTGCTCGGGCACCAAGCGTCCCAAGCTGGCCTATGAGGAACGCCCGGTCGAGGCGCTCTACAACACCGGCTATGATCGGCTGCAGCAGCGCCGCTGGTCCGACGCCGTCGATTATTTCCAGGAAGTCGAACGCCAGCATCCGTATTCCGATTGGGCGCGTCGTTCGATCCTGATGCAGATCTACGCCTACTATCAGAACAACGCCTATGCCGACGCCATCGCGGCGGCGGACCGGTTCATCCAGCTGTTCCCGGGGAATCCGTCGGCGTCCTACGCCTTCTACATGAAGGCCGTCTGCAACTTCGAGCAGATCACCGACGTCGGTCGTGACCAGGGTTACGCCACCGCCGCCCTGGCCGGTCTGAAGGATGTCTCGCGCCGCTATCCGGGCACGCCCTATGCATCGGACGCCGCCGTCAAGATCGACATGGTCAACGACCAGCTGGCCGGCAAGGAAATGAACATCGGCCGCTACTATCAGCGCGCCAATCAGCCGCTGGCGGCGCTGAACCGCTACAAGGCCGTGATCGCCAACCCGGACTTCCAGCGCACCTCGCACACGCCCGAAGCCCTGTATCGTCTGGTCGAGGTCAACCTCCAGCTGGGTCTGAAGGAAGAGGCGACGCGTAACGGCGCCGTGCTGGGCTACAACTATCCGGGCAGCCCCTGGTACGCCGAGGCCTATGCGCTGCTGACCGAAAACGGCCAGACGCCGGACAAGGCGCCCGAGGGCAAGCGCGAGAGCTGGCTGCAGCGGATCATTCCGGGCTGAGCACGCGACGGCTTGTGCAATCCGGCGTGGATCGGGATTCTGTCGGTCATGATTCGTTCCGCCGGCGCCTGACGCGATGCTGACCGCCCTTTCCATTCGTGACGTCGTCCTGGTGGACGTGCTCGATCTCGAGGTCGAGAACGGCCTGACCGTGCTGACCGGCGAAACCGGAGCCGGCAAGTCGATCATTCTGGACGCGCTCGGCCTGGCGCTCGGCGGGCGCGGCGACGCAGGACTGGTGCGCAATGGCGCCAAACAGGCCGTGGCCACCGCCGTCTTCTCGGCTCCCGACGATCCCGATCTGCTGGCCTTGATCGCCGACAAGGGGTTCGGGGTTCAGCCGGGCGAGGAGCTGATCCTTCGCCGCGTGCTGGGCGCCGACGGCCGCAGCCGGGCCTATGTCAACGATCAGCCGGCCGGTGTGACCGCCGTGCGAGAGATCGGCGCGGCCTTGGTGGAGGTGCACGGACAGCATGAGACGGTGGGCCTGCTGGACTGGCGAACGCACCGCGCTTCGCTGGACGCCTATGGCGGGCTGCAGCCGCAGTTGTCGGCGGTCGCCTCGGCCTCCGCCAAGCTCAAGGCCGCCGAGGCCAGGCTGGCCGAGCTGAAGGCGCATGCCGCGGACGCCGATGCGCGGCGCGAAGAGATCAGCCTGAACCTCTCCGAATTGGATGCGCTGGATCCGCGCGCCGACGAAGAGACGGAACTGGCGGGCGAGCGCGCCCTGCTGGGCGCCGCCGAAAAGGCCATCGCCGATCTGGGCGACGCCCGCAGCCAGCTGGGCGGCGACAAGCTGAGCCAGAAGCTAGGCGCGGCGCTGAGGGCCGTGGAACATGCGCGCCAAAGGGCCGGGCAGGCGGGCGCCGAGGGCGATCATCCGGTCATCGTCAAACTCTCGGCCGCCGTGGACGCCATCGACCGCACCATGGTCGAGGCGGCGGAAGCCCTCGCCGCTGTGGACGCCGCCGCCGACGCCTTCGACTATGAGCCCGGCCGTCTGGACAAGGCCGAGGAGCGTCTGTTCGCCCTGCGCGCCGCCGCCCGCAAGCTGCACACCACCGTCGACGCCCTGCCGACCCTGCGCATTCGCCTGCGCGAGCAGTTGCGGCTGATTGAGGATGGGGAGGAGGCGCTGACCAATGCCGGGCGCGAGGCGGCCGAGGCGGCGGAAGACTATGATCTGGCGGCCACCTTCCTGACCTCGGCGCGGGAAGCCGCCGCCGAACGCCTGACCGCCGCCGTCATGGCAGAGCTGGGCCCGCTGAAGCTGGAGCGCGCGCGGTTCCGAGTCGCGCTGGAGCCGATCGAGGGCCGACGCGGGCCGGACGGCGTCGAGACGGTGCGGTTCCAGATCGCCACCAACGCCGGAACCGACTTCGGCCCGCTGGACGCCATCGCCTCGGGCGGCGAACTGGCGCGTTTCGCCCTGGCGATGAAGGCCGCCCTGGCGAGCCGCGAGGACATGCGCCAGCCCGTGATGATCTTCGACGAGGTCGATCAAGGCGTGGGCGGAGCGGTGGCCGAGGCGGTTGGTTCGCGCCTGAAACGCCTGTCGAGCGGCGCCCAGGTCCTGGTCGTGACCCACAGCCCCCAGGTCGCCGCGCGCGGCCATGCCCACTGGAAGGTGATGAAGGCCGACCGCGACGGCCTGACCACCACCACCGTCGTTGCCCTGGACGATCAGCGCCGTCAGGAAGAGATCGCGCGCATGTTGTCCGGGGCTGAGATCACCGACGAAGCCCGCGCGGCGGCGCGAGCTTTGATCGGCTGACTGAACGTTTTAGACGCCCAGGATCCAGCCTTCTTCCTGTTCGACTTGAGCGATCAGTTCCGGCGTGGCGTCCTTGGGCGGGGCGAACGCCTTGGCGAGGTCGCCGGCCTCGTCCATCCGGGCGAGGGCCTCGGCCGTGGAGCGAACCTGGGCCTGGTCCTTGAACTCACCGGGTTGAGGCTTGGTCTCGTGCATCGACGGCCAGACCTCGACAACCAGGGCCGACAAGGGTTCCACGTCCTCGGGCGTCAGCGCGCGCCAGCCGGTGCCGAACGGCCAGACGGCGCCTGACGGGCCGAGGCTTTCCAGAAGCCGCCGCACAGCCGGGATGCCGACCAGGGTCTGGCCGCCCACGGCGCCGGCGCCGTGCATCTGCCACACGCTCTTGGGCTGAAGCCGGCCCTTGCGAGCCGCGTTTTCGGTGGCGCGGAACTCGGGGATGTCGGCGCCGGAGCCTGCGGGCGGTTTGGTCGTGGTCAACCAGCGCTGGGCCTGTTTGGCGGGTGCGCCCCACAGAGGCCAGGCCTCGTCGGTCATCAGCCGGTTCATCTTGGCCGCGACCTGATAGCGGTTGTTGGTGTTGTCGGCCTTATCCACGACGTTCGAGGCGATGAATTTCCACATGGCTTGCCACGGGGTTCCGTCCAACTTCAGCCGCGCGGCCGTGCCGACGGGATAACCGAAGTTGAAGTCCAGGCCGACCAGCACCCGGTCGCCGCGCTTTCTGTGGTCCGCCAGGATCGAGGCCAGCAGGGCTTCGCCCTCGGCCCGGGTCGCGACATTGTGCGTCTCGGTATAGAGGCGGAAACGCACGTCGCGCTTGGCCACGCCGATCCACAGCGAGGTGTCGCCGAGCTTCTTGGTTTCGGCGGCGGTCCAGTCAGCGACGATATAGGCGTCGAAAAGGCGGGCCAAGGCGGCCTCCCTGATAAAGGCGTGTCGGTTAGGAGTGAGCCGGGCTTCTAACGCCGCATCGCGGCGACTGAAAGGCCCATGCGGCGTCTCAGCCCTTCAGCAGGGCCTCCAGATGCGACAACCAGCGGCGGCCGAGACGAAGCGCCTCGCCCGGCGAGCCGGTCTGGACGGGCAGGGCGGCGTCCCACAGGGCCAGTTCGAACTCCGGGTGGCGGGCGTCGGCGAACATCAGGCGCAGCACGACCTGTTCGGCGTCGGGGGCCAGCACGTCCAGCGACTTGCGCGCCTCGCCCCGGCGAATGCGGGCGACGACGTGGCCGTCCACGATGATCTCTCCCCCCTCGACCTCATCGAAGGCGTAGACCAGGCCATGGGCGCCGTTGGCCCAAAGCACGACGACCTGTTCGACGTCGAAATTCAGGGCGCAGGCGCGACCTTCGCCCGGTGACAAGGCCTCGACCTCCGGCGCGGCGCCCAGGGTCTTCAGCATAGCGCGGTGCAGGCGGCGTGACGGCTCCATCCACCACGACAGCGCCAGGGCCAGGGTCGTCAGCAGGGCCGCCGCGAGGGCGATCAGCAACACCACCCGCAAGACGTCGGCCATGGTCGTCAGGCCTCTAGATCAATGTCGACCACGACGGGAACGTGGTCGCTGGGTTTTTCCATTTCGCGCGCGTCGCGATGGGTCTCGATCCCCCGGAACCGGTCGGCCGCCTGGGGCGACAGCAGGGCGAAGTCGATACGGATGCCATGGTCGCGCTGCCAGGCGCCGGCCTGATAGTCCCAGAAGGTGTAGGTTCCGGCGGGTTCGCCGCCGATCTCGTGCGCGTCGGCCAGGCCCAGGTTCTTGAGCGCGCGGAATGCCTGGCGGCTCTGAGGCTGGAACAGGGCGTCGTCGGTCCAGGCGGCCGGATTCTTGGCGTCCTCGGCCTCGGGGATGACGTTGTAGTCGCCGCAAAGGGCCAGCGGCTCCTCGAACGCCAGCAGATCCCGGGCATGGCGGTTCAACCGGTCGAACCAGGCCAGCTTGTAGTCGAACTTCTCGGTCCCGATCGGATTGCCGTTCGGCAGATAGATGGCGCCGACGCGAATGGGTCGGGGCGCCTCGACCAAGGCCTCGATGTAGCGCGCCTGTTCGTCGGTCTCGTCGCCGGGCAGGCCGCGTCGGATGTCGGACAGCGGATACTTCGACAGCAGGGCGACGCCGTTGTAGCTCTTCTGCCCGTGGGTCTCGACATTGTAGCCCAGGCTCTCGAAAGCCTCGCGCGGGAACTTCTCGTCCACGCATTTGATCTCCTGGAAACAGGCGACGTCGGGGGCGGCCTGCTCCAGCCACGCCAGGACGGTGGGCAGACGGGCGTTGACGGAGTTCACGTTCCAGGTGGCGATGCGCATGACGGCGACGCTAGGCTGCGTCTCGGTTTTGGAAAAGAGGGCGCAAAAGAAAAGGGCCGCCGGATCGCTCCGACGGCCCTTGGATTCAGTCTTTTGACTGTCTTAGAGGCGCCCGCCGGCGGGCGCCGCAGCAGCGGCAGGCGCTGTTGTCAGCTTGCAGCCCCCGCCGATCCGCTGGGCGGTGGCGCAAGGGTAGATTTGCTGAACCGCGTTTTCGGCGTTCACGCGGGCGATGACGCCATCGGCCCCTTCACACTTGGCTTCATAGAACATGCCGTTTGCGTTCTGCCCCATCAGACGGGCTTCGACGACGTTGCAGGATGCGGCTTCCGAGCCAGCGAGGAGCGTTTTTACGAAGGTGGCGTTTTCGGCCGTGGTCGTGAATTCGCAGGCGCCGTTCTCGGCCAGGACCTGAAGGCACGGCGTCTTGCTCCAAACGCCGGCGTCTTGCCTGATCCAGAAGCCCGGACCGTCGGAGCACCCGATTTCGTAGACCACAACACCGCCGTTGGACTGTCCCAGCACCTTGGTCTGATCGACCGCACAAGAAACGCCGGCCTGTTGGGCGTATTCGCGCAAGAACTTGTCGGTGTCGGTGTTGGCGGCGATCGTGCATTGCAGGCCGACATCGGCGGCGGGATCGCGTTCACGTGCCACGCGCGCCGAATAGGCGAGCGCAATGCAGCTGGTCGCGGACGGTGGTGTCTTCGATTCGATGATGAAGCCAGGACCCGTGGCGCAGGCTACTTCATACACCGACGTCTTGTCGGCGGTTTGCCCAAGCAGCTTGGCTTCACTGACCTGACAGTTGGCGCTGGCCAAGGTGGCTTGTTGCTGCGCGGCCGCCAAAATCTCTTCTGCCGTGGGCGGTGCCGGTTGACGCTCGCGTCGCGGTTGGTTGTTGCTGGGGCGCTGAACACGCGACGGTGTCACCCGCTCGCTGGGGGCTTCGATCCCGTTTCGAGATCCTGCAGGCCCATACCCCGTTGACGGCGTCGTTTGCGCAAAGGCAGACACGGAAATCGCGCTGAAAACGAGCGCTGTCGCTGCGGCGAATATTCGAGCTTTCATATCGACACCCAGATTTGTCACTACCGACTACGTGACGTCGTATTGGCACGCGGTCAAGGCGAGTGTGGACGGCGGCAAGGGACACGGGCTAAGTATCTGCGCGTTTCGATTGGAGACTGACTTGGCTGATGGAACGGCGCCGACGACGGCCGCGAAGGATGGGCGGGGGCTGACCTATCCGTTCGACGCCGTGCCCGGCGCGGGCGAGGCGATCGAGGTCGCGCCCGGCGTGCTGTGGCTGAGGTTCGCTCTGCCGTTTCAACTGGATCATGTGAATGTCTATGCGGTCCAGGACGGCGACGGCTGGGTCGTCGTCGATACGGGTTTGAAGGCATCGGCGACCGTTGCTGCGTGGAAGACGGCGCTGGATGGCGCGCTGGGCGGCAGACCCGTGACGCGATTGATCTGCACCCATATGCATCCCGACCATATCGGCTTGGCGGGCTGGCTATGTGAGCGGTCGGGCGCGCCGTTGCTGATGTCGCGACTGGAGTATGTGACCGCGAGGATGCTGATGGCCGAGGAGGCAGGCGATGCGCCGGCGGACGGCGAGCGATACTATCGCGCCGCAGGCTGGAGCGATGAGCAGATCGCGCGCTGGCGGGCCGACTACGGCGGGTTCGGCAAGGGCGTGGCGACGATGCCGCGCAGCTATCTGCGACTGTCCGACGGCGACATTGTTCAGATCGGTGGAGACGATTGGAGCGTGGTCGTCGGGTCAGGCCACAGCCCGGAGCATGTCTGCCTGTGGCGGCGGTCGGACGACGTCTTCATCGCCGGGGATCAGATCCTGCCTCGCATTTCGTCTAATGTTTCGGTCTGGTCGACGGAGCCGGAAGCCGACCCTCTGGGAGACTGGATGGACTCGCTGGACAAGCTGAGGGCGCTGCTGCCGGAGGGCGCGTTCGTCCTGCCGGCGCATGGAGAACCCTTCTATGGCGTCCACGCGCGGCTCGATGCCCTGAAGCGAGGGCATGAGGTCGCGCTGAAACGGCTTGAGCGGACGTTGCGTCAACCGTCTAGGGTGATCGACGGCTTCTCCGCCGTCTTCGGTCGAGCGGTCGGGGACGGGGTGCTGGGTATGGCCACGGGCGAGGCCCAGGCGCACCTGAACTATCTGGAAAGGCGCGGCCGCGCTCGACGGACGCGCGACGAGAGCGGCGTCGATTGGTGGAGCGCCGTCGCACAGGACGAGGAAACGACGTGAGCGAACATATCCGCAGCGAACTGGCCGACGGCGTCCTGACCGTCACCCTGGACCGGGCCGACAAGAAGAACGCCATCACCCAGGCCATGTATTCGACCTTGGCCGAGGCGACGGAGCGGGCGGGGACCGACGATGCGGTGCGGGTGCTGCTGCTGCGCGCGGAGGGCGACAGCTTCTCGGCTGGCAACGACATTCAGGACTTCATCGCCCTGGGCTCGCAAGGGGCGGGGCCGGGCGACATGCCGGTGTTTCGTTTCCTGAAGGCGCTGGCGGACCTGGACAAGCCGGCGGTGGCGGCGGTGAAGGGACGGGCGGTCGGTATCGGCCTGACCATGCTGCTGCACTGCGACTTGGTGGTGGTGGCCGAGGACGCGTTGCTGTCCGTGCCCTTCGTCAATCTGGCCCTGGCGCCGGAGGCGGCGTCCAGCCTGCTGTTGCCGGCCGTGATCGGTCATCAGCGGGCCTTCGAACTGTTTGCGCTGGGCGAACCGCTGGATGGCCGGACGGCCCTGGCCTGGGGCATCGCCAATCGCGCGGTCCCGGCCGATCAGGTCGAGGCGACGGCGGCGGAACTGGCGGCGAAGGTGGCGGCCCGAGCGCCCAACTCGATCCGCAAGACCAAGCGCCTGATGCGCGATGCCGAAGGGATTTGGGCGCTGATGCAGCGCGAGGGCGAGGCGTTCGGTTCGCAGATGAAGAGCCCAGAGGCGATGGAGGCCTTCATGGCCTTTATGCAGAAGCGAGCGCCGGACTTTTCCAAGGCGGGTTAAGCGGTCGTCAGAAGGCCTTGCCTTGATTTGGCGCAGCTTTGCTTCTAGGTGCGCGCGCCGATGTCGCACGCCCTTTCCATACCTCCGGCCGTAAGCCGTATCGAAGCCGAGACCCCGGCCGACGCCGAAGGCGTGGAGGCTCTGGTCATGGCCGCCTTCGGGCCAGGACGGTTCGCCAAGACGGCCGAGCGTCTGCGTGAAGGTTCGCAGCCAAGCGCGGGCTTTGTCGTGAAGCGGGACGGGGAAGTGGTGGGCTCGGTGCGATTGTGGCCTGTCGTGGTTGGAGACACCTCGGCCCTGTTTTTGGGACCGATCGCGGTGGACGCCGGACGGCGAAGCGACGGTCTGGGCGCCGAACTGGTTCAGGCGTGCGTGGATCACGCACGGACGCTGGACGTCGGCGGCGTGCTGCTGGTCGGGGACGCGGCCTATTTCGAGCGGTTCGGATTCGCCCCTGCGCCTGAGGCGATCCTGCCCGGACCTGTGGATCGTCGTCGTGTTCTGTGGCTGGGGACCGGCGTGGATCAGGTTTCGGGCTCGGTTCGCATCGGCTGACCCTTTCCCGCACGGTTCGCGGGGCCTAAGTCACGGGGATGGATAATCCTAAGTCAGGACTGAACGCTGTCGCCGAGGCGGCCAAACAGGCGCCCGGCAAGGGGCTGCCGCCGGTCCACCTGTGGCATCCCGAGCATTGCGGCGAAATCGATATCGTCATCCGGGCGGACGGCGTCTGGATGCACGAAGGCTCGCCCATTGGCCGCAAGGAATTGGTGCGGCTGTTCTCGACGGTGCTGAGGAAGGACCCGGACGGCTATCACCTGGTCACGCCGGTCGAAAAGCTGCAGATCACCGTCGAGGATTTGCCGTTCCGGGCTGTCGCGATGCGGCGGGAGGGCGACGCCCTGATTTTCACCACCGATGTCGGCGACGAGGTTACGGCGAGCGAAGCCGATCCCATCGTCGTCGAAACCGATCCGACGACGGGCGAGCCGGCGCCGCGCATTCATGTGCGCGGTGATCTGTGGGCTCGGATCGCACGGTCGGTCTTCTATGAAATGGTCGAAATGGCCCAAGAGGTCGACGGACGCCTAGTCGTTCGGTCGGGCGGCCAGATCTTCTCGCTGGGCGCGGTGACGTGAGCCTGGAGACCTTGAAGGCGCGGCTGGTCGATCGGCTGGCGCCGGTCGAGACGTGGCGGCCTGAATTGGTCGCGGCGCGGTCGGACTTCGACCTAAATCCGCAGGCGACACGGACGGCCAAGGAACTTCGGCCGGCGGCGGTGCTGATCCCGATCGTGGCGCGGCCCGAGGGCGCGACGGTGCTGCTGACGCGGCGCGCGGACACCCTGGCGCGCCACACGGGGCAGATCGCTTTCCCGGGCGGCCGGCTCGACCCCGACGAGACCGCAGTTCAGGCGGCGCTGCGTGAGGCTGACGAGGAGTTGGCGCTGGACCCGGCGGCGGTCGAGGTGCTGGGCCTGTCGGACGCCTATGAGACGGGGACCGGATTTCTGGTCACGCCGGTGATCGGCTGGCTGCGCGAGGCGCCGGTCACGACGCCGTCGCCGGACGAGGTCGCCGAGGTGTTCGAGACGCCGTGGGACTTTCTGATGGACGCCGCCAACCATCGTCGCGACTTTTACGATCTGGATGAGGGCTTGCGGCGCTGGTTCTGGGCCATGCCCTGGGGCGAGCGCTACATCTGGGGCGTGACGGCGGGGATTCTGAAGGCATTGCACGCGCGGCTGTATGGCGACGAGGCTGCGCCAGAAGCGGCGGCCGACGAGGACGCGGCATGAGCGTCTCTGTGAAGGGACAGCCCTGGCTGGAAAGCCAGGCGACGTGGGCGGTGATGCGGGCGCTGGAAGCGGCGGGCGGTCCGGGCTGCGCGCGGTTCGTCGGCGGCTGCGTGCGCAACAGTCTGCTGGGGCATCCGGTCGATGACATCGACATCGCCACGCGCTTGCGGCCCGAACAAACGATGGCGGCGCTGAACGCGGCCGGGTTGAAAGCCGTGCCGACGGGCGTCGAGCACGGCACGGTGACGGGCGTGTCGGAGCGGCGTCCCTATGAGATCACGACCCTGCGCCGCGATGTGGAGACGGACGGACGCCGCGCGGTGGTCGCCTTCACCGAGGACTGGGCCGAGGATGCGGCGCGGCGGGATTTCCGGCTGAACGCCCTTTACGCCGATGCGGCAGGGACGGTGTTCGATCCGACCGGCGGTGGGTTGGAGGATGCGGCGGCGGGACGCATCGTTTTCGTCGGAGAGGCGGAGACGCGCATCCGCGAGGACTACTTACGCATCCTGCGCTTCTTCCGGTTCTACGCCTGGTACGGGCGGGGTGAGCCGGACGCGATCGGACTGGCGGCGTGCGCGGCGCTGAAGGCCGGGATGGCGCAGCTGTCGGCCGAGCGGGTGTCCAAGGAACTGCTCAAACTGCTGGCGGCGCCTGACCCGCGTGCGGCGGTGCGGGCGATGGCCGAGACCGGCGTGCTGGCCCAGGTGCTGCCGCAGGCGCAGCCGCTAGCGCTGTTCGATGCGATGTGTGACCTGACCGACGATCCTGTGATGCGGCTGTCGGCCTTGGTGCCCGCAGATGCGGCAGGTGTGACGGAGATCGCGGGTGGTCTGAGATTGTCGAACGCGGTGCGAGATCGGCTGGCGGCGGCGGTCGCGGACGGGCCTGCGGTTTCGCCGACGATGAGCGACGCCGAGGCGCGAGCGGCGATCTATCGTTTGGGACGCAGGGCGTTCGAGGATCGGCTGATGCGCGCCCAGGCGGCCGGTGCGGGCGTCGGCGCGCGGCTGCGGGCGCTGGCCGCCGACTGGACGCCGCCCAAGATGCCGGTGGGGGGGCGCGATCTGGCGCGTCTGGGCCTGACGCCAGGGCCGGAGACAGGACGGTTGCTGAAGGCGTTCGAGGACGGTTGGGTCGCTGACGACTTCCCGGCCGAGGGGCATGAGGCGCGGTTGAAGACCCTTATCGCGGCGGCTGAGCGCGGGTGAACTCGGTGATGACGGGGCGGTGGTCGGATCCCGTCGGCTTCCCCAGGCGGCGCGTGATCAGGGCCAGATCCGGCGAGCGATAGACCTGGTCAATAGTGATGCCAGCGAAGGCGGGAATCTGGCTGGGCCAAGTGCCGGGCCAACCGGGCGCGGGGATCAGGACCAGGTCGGACTGGATTTGTTTGCCGATACGAGCGCTGGAGACGCTGTTGAAGTCCCCGGCGGCAATGACGGCATGGTCTGGCGCGGCCTTCATGCGCTCGGCCAAGGCCATGACCTGGCTGATCTGACCCCACTGATATTGATAAGGCCAAGGCCGCGTCAGGTGGACGCCGAAGACGTTGATCGGGCCGATGGGCGCCTGAACCGTCGCGCCAACGGCGCTGAGTCCGTCGGGACGTTCGGGCAGGCGTTGCAGGATCGGATAGCGCGAGGCGATGATCGAGCGCGCGTGGTCGCCGGCGCGCGCCTGGCCGATCAGAACGCGGTGGGGATAGTCCGGCAGCAACTGGTCCAGCCGCGACGCCGGGGCCTGCCCCAACTCGACCAGCACCAGGATATCGGCGTCGGCGGCCGCGATGGACCGGCGCATGGCTGCGACATCGGTGTTGAACACATACAGATTGGCCGAATAGACCCGGACGATAGGCTGGTCAGGCACGGGCACGCCCTTCGTCGGCGTCCATTGCGGCCAGACCGACAGGGCCAGCACCACGCACGCCAGTCCACCGACGATCGAGGCCGGCCATAGGCGAAAGAGCAGACAGACCACGGTCACGCCGACGGCCGCCAGCAACATCGGCGATGTGAATTGCGCCAGGATATCCACCCAGCGATGGCCGATGCCGCTGAGCGCCGCTGCGCCGAAAGCCGCCAAGCCCAGCAGCAGGGCGCTCGCCGTCACATTCGCCGCCAGCTTGATCAGGGTCATCGAAGACGTTTCTCTCGGATTGAACAGGAAGCCTCGCCCAGCGTTAAGGCGACGCTTTGGAGGGCGACATGGCCAGACGGTCGATCCGGGATATCGAGAACATCTGGTCCAATGTCGAGGGCGTCAAGAAACTGTCGGACCGGGTCATCGGCATCGGCCCGTTCGGCATGGGGCTGGACGCCATGCTGACCTGGGTGCCGGTCGTCGGCACGGCATACACGGTCGGAACGGGCGGCTGGCTGATGCTTCAGGCCGTGCGGGCCAAGGCGACGCCGGCGACCCTGGCGCGGATGGGGGCCTATATGGCCATCGACACCGCCACTGGTACGGTGCCGATCGCAGGCGACATCGTCGACACCTTCTTTCCCGGACAGCTGATGGCGGCGCGGGCGCTGCAAAAACATATCGAAAGCACCCACTGGGTCGAGGACACCGAGGCCAATGCGCGCGCCACCGGCGACCACGAGATGCACGAGGCCCGCGTGCAAAACGACAAGACGCTGAAGCGGATCATCTATCTGCACGATTGAGATGCGCTGGCTGAGGCGGCCTAGCCATCGTTTTCTCCGCAATTAAGCCGCCTGAAATCAAGGACCTGATTCAAATCACCGACCGTCTCCCGGCCTGAGGAAGGGCTGCGCCCAGACTGATCTCCACGACAACGGAGAGAAGAATGAGCGACGATTTCAGCGCGCGTCTTAACCTGCCCTATCTGGCGGCGGGGCAGATGCAGAAGCATGTGACCCTGAATACGGCCCTGACTCGGCTGGACGCCCTGTTGCAGACGGCGGTGGTCAGTCGCACGACGGTCATCCAGCCGGCCGATGCGTCGGATGGCGATCTCTATATCCTGCCGCAAGAGGCCGAAGGCGCAGCCTGGGCCGGGCGGGCGGCCGGCGCCCTGATGCGGTTCGAGCGCGGCGGCTGGACCGTCGTGACGACGCCGGACGGCATGATCGCCGGCGTCCTGGATGAAGGCGTCGTGGTGGTGCGGGCCGATGAGGGCTGGATCACGCTGGGGCAGCGACTGGGCGAGGTCCAGGGCCTAACGCGGCTGGGTCTCGGGACGACCGCCGACGAAGCCAATCCCCTGGCGGCCAAGATCAACGCCGCCCTGTTCACGGCGCGCGGCGAGGAGGAAGGCGGCGACGGCGACCTGCGCCTGATGCTGAATAAGGCGACGGCGGGCGATGTCCTGTCGCTGCTGTTCCAGAGCGGGTATGCCGCCCGCGCAGAGTTGGGTCTGATCGGCGACGACGACCTGAGCCTCAAGGCCTGCGACGACGCCGGGATATGGCGGTCGGTGTGGCGCGTGGATCGCGCGACGGGGCGTATCGGCTTCGATCAAGGCGCGGTCCGGCGCGAGACGACGCTATTCACCAGCGATGACGACTATGCCCTGCCGGCCTGGGCGCGCTGGGTCGAGGCGACGTGCGTGGGCGGCGGAGGCGGCGGGGGCGCAGGGCTGGCGGGTGCGGCTGGTGCGTCGCGCCTCGGCGGCGGCGGAGGCGGCGCCGGCGGGCTGAGCCTAGGACGCTGGTCGGCCGACGATCTGGACGGCGTCCTGACGATCACGGTCGGCACCGGCGGGATCGGCGGCGTTTCGGGCGGCGATAGTGAGGTCGCGACGGGTGACACGGTTCTGTTGCGCGCGACGGGCAGGACCGCAGGCGGCTCTGGCGTCGGTGGGGCAGGCGGTATCGGCCAGCGACCCGCCAATCCCGGCGGGAGCTCTTCGACAACCGCGACAGCGGCGACGGGCTCAGAAACCCTTTGCCCGGACGGGCCGGGGGGCGGCGGGGCAGGGGGCGGTCTAAGCGCGGCGAATCTCGCCTATGCCGGAGGCGGGGGCGGCGCGGGCGGCTGGTCGGGCCTTCGCGCGGCCGGCGGCGTCGCGGGCGCTGCGGGACAGGCCTCGCCCAAGCCGCTGTTGTCGATGGTCGGCGGCGGCGGCGGGGGCGGCGATGCATCAGCGAGCGGCGCGGGTGGTCCCGGCGGCTCAGGCGCTCTGTTCGGGGCCGGGGGCGGCGGCGGCGGCGCGGGCCTGACCTTCGGCGGCCAAGGCGGTTCGGGCGCTTCGGGCGCGGTTCTGATCACGGTCGTCGGATGAGCCGGCGCGGACATCCGGCTGAGCCGGTCGAAGTGCTGGAGGCTGAGGCATGGGAAGCGCCCGACAGCCTCAGCGACGGGGAATGGCGCGCCCAGTTTGGCTGGGACGGCCGCTGCGCCGTCGAAACCTATGACGAGGAGGACGAACGATGACCCGACACAAACAGGGTGCGATCCCCTTGGCGGAGGGGCGGTGGCTGTTTCGTCGCCTCTACGTCTTCGCTGTCAGCGCGGGGCTGTGGGTGCTGTTGATGCGCACGGTCGGGCGGATGCCGGCTGATATGCTGCCCAGGATCACGGACGGGCTGATGGGCCTGCTGGCCCTGATCCTGGTGCTCTATCTGGTGGCGCCGACCGCTCAGCAGTTGATCACCCTGATCGCCACAGCGCGGCTGCGGATCAGCGGAGGCCGACCATGAGCTTTCGTCTGTCCAGCCGGTCGCGGGCACGGCTCGTCGGGGTGCATCCGGCCCTGATTGCGGTGGTCGAGGCGGCCATCACCCGCACGACCGTGGATTTCATGATCACCGAGGGACTGCGAACGGTCGAACGTCAGGCTGTCCTGGTCAAGGCGGGCGCCAGCCGCACCGCGCGCTCGCGCCATCTGACGGGCTATGCCGTCGATGTCGCCGCACTGGTCGAAGGGCAGGTGCGCTGGGACTGGCCGCTGTATGGCCGGATCGCCGAGGCGTTCAAGGCGGCGGCGCGGGATCTCAAGACGCCGCTGATCTGGGGCGGCGACTGGAAGACGTTGCGGGACGGTCCGCATTTCGAGCTGGATCGAAAGGCCTTTCCATGAGCGCGGGATCGATACTGCGGGCGCTGACGCCGCTCGGCTGGCTGGTGGTGGGTGCGACAGCGTTGGCGCTGGGGTTCGTCCTGCTGGGCGGGCTCGGCTTTCGCTGGGATCCGCTGAACCTGCAGCACAAGCGTCTGGAGGCCGCGCGCAATCAGGCGCGGGATGCGACTGCCGTGGCGGCGGCGCAGGCTGACGCCCGACGCATCGAAATCGAAGGCGCCGCGGCTCAGGCCCAGCGCGTCGATCACTATCACCACATGACGGGGGCGGCGGACCGGGCGACCACGGCCGCCGTCGCCCAGAGCAGGAGCGCCGACGATGCCGACCAAACCTTGGACAACCGCCGCGCTGATCGCCTGCGCGACCATGACCGCGAACTGTGCCGCGTTGCCCCCGATCTCGACGGTTGCGCCGGCGCGACTGGTCTTGCCGGCGGTGGCGACACGCCCGTGCGCGCTGGCGACCCTGCCGGCTGAACCGACGGCCGGCGATCTGGACGCGGCCTATCTGCTGCGCGGCGCCCAGATCGTGACCTGCGACGGGGCGCGGCGGCTGGCGGTCGAGACCCTGTTGGCCGAACGCGCGATGCAGGACGCGCAGGTGCGACGCCGCGACTGACGCCCTGCAAAAACGACTCGGCAACTTCTGCCGCCTGGTGTGCAGGCTTGCCGGGTCGTTTCGCAAACCGCTGAGATAAGTTCAATGAAATCAATGTCGGAGTGTGGCTGGCGTCGAATTTTGGACTGGCCCCGCCCTTGCTCTCCTGAAGACCGAGCAAAACGCTCCTGACGCTAAAATGGCGTCGGACATCACACGAAGTGAACAGGAAAGCCAAAATGGCTACGAGCATCAATACGAACTACGGCGCCGCTGTTGCGCTGCAAAACCTCAACGCGACCAACGCTATGTTGGAGCGCACGCAAAACCGTGTCTCGACGGGCCTGAAGGTGGGCTCGGCCAAGGACAACGGCGCGATCTACGCCATCGCGACGACCCAGCGCGCCAACATGGGCGCTATGGATGCGGTTCGGAATTCACTTCAGCGCGGACAGTCGATCGTCGATGTGGCCCTGGCCGCCGGCGACACCATCACCGCCGCCCTCGAAGAGATGAAGTCGCTGGCCGTCAGCATTCAATCGTCGGTCGCCGGCTCGGCTGCCGAAACCTCATATCTGGCCGATTTCAACGCCTTGGGTAAGGAAATCGACGCGGCGTTGAAGGGCGCGACCTTTGACGGCGTCAACCTGTGGAACACCACAACGGCCACCAACATCACCACCAACGTCAGTGGCGGAACCTATCAGATCGGTTTCGGAACGACCGACAAGGCGGCCGCCGCCCCGATCACGGCCGTCTCCGCCGGCACTGCTGCCCGCGCCGGCGCCACGACAGCCATCGTCGATGCGGCAATCACCGAGATCACCGCTGACCTGGCCACGATCGGCACGCAGTCCAAATCGGTCGGGCGTCAACTGACCTTCGTCAACAAGCTGCAGGACTCGACCGAGGCCGGCATCGGCAACCTGGTGGACGCAGACCTGGCCAAGGAAAGCGCCAAGCTGACCGCTCTGCAAACCAAGCAACAGCTGGGCGTGCAGGCGCTGTCGATCGCCAATCAGGGCAGCTCGATACTGCTGAGCCTCTTCCGCAACTAAGCCCTTGGGGCTGAATGCTTCGCCTTTCGCCGTGGGGTGACCCCACGCAGGCGCAGACCAACTCGACGCCCACTCGGCAAATCTTGCCTGGTGCGCGGACCAGCCCGGCAAGAGCTGCCGGGTCGGAAGGAGGGTAAATCAAAGGTAAAACAGTAAAATCAGTTAGTTGTAGGCTTTTGTGCGGATCAGAAATGGCCCGGCAATTGCTTCTTACTCACCGAGCAAAAAGCTCCCGGCGGCAAAACGACGCTGGAAATCACTGAAGTGACAAGGAGGGCCAGAAATGCCCAGCATCAATACGAACTACGGCGCTGCAGTCGCCCTGCAGAGCCTGAACAAGACCAACGCCCAGCTGGAAACCACCCAAAACCGGATCAGCACCGGCATGAAGGTGTCTTCGGCCAAGGACAATGGCGCGATCTTCGCCATCGCCACCCAGCAGCGCGCCAACGCCGCTTCGCAAGACGCGACGCGCAACTCGCTGCAACGCAGCCAATCGATCACCGACGTGGCCCTGGCCGCCGGCGACACGATCACCTCCGCCCTAGAAGAGATGAAGTCGCTCGCTGTCAGCATCCAGTCTTCGGTCGCCGGTTCGGATGCTGAGACGGCCTATCTGAAAGACTTCAACGCCTTGGGCGCGGAAATCGCCACCGCGATCTCTGGCGCTTCGTTCGACGGCGCCAACAGCCTGACGACGCCTCTGGGCGTCGCCTCGGTGACGGGCCTGACGGGCGGCTCCGTCGCTCGTGCGGGCGCCACGACGGCTGCGGTCGACGCCGGCATCGCGACGGTCACGTCGTCGCTGGCGACGCTGGGCACCCAGTCCAAGTCGCTGGGCCGCCAGATCACCTTCGTCAACAAGCTGCAAGATGCAATGGAAGCCGGTGTCGGCAACCTGGTCGATGCAGACCTGGCCAAGGAAAGCGCCAAGCTGACCGCCCTGCAAACCAAGCAGCAGCTGGGCGTGCAGGCGCTGTCGATCGCCAACCAGGGCAGCTCGATCCTGCTGAGCCTGTTCCGCTAAGGCCCACGGCCCGATCGCTGAGGCGGTCGGGCCAAGGCCGCATCTGATCGGTCGTCGGTTCCCGGCGCCCGGACCTGAGCAAAATGCTCACCCCGGCAAAACGCCAGGGGATCTCACGAAGTGAACTAGGAGGGCCAGAAATGCCCAGCATCAATACGAACTACGGCGCCGCAGTCGCCCTGCAGAGCCTGAACAAGACCAGCGCCCAGCTGGAGACGACTCAGAACCGGATCAGCACCGGCCTGAAAGTCTCCTCGGCCAAGGACAATGGCGCGATCTTCGCCATCGCCACGCAACAGCGCGCCAACGCCGCCTCGCAAGACGCGGTTCGCAACTCGCTGCAACGCGGTCAGTCCATCGTCGACGTGGCCCTGGCGGCCGGCGACACCATCACCTCCGCCCTGGAAGAGATGAAGTCGCTCGCGGTCAACATCGCCTCGTCCACGGGTTCGGCGAAGACGGCCTACGAGGCCGACTTCACTGCCCTGGGCAAGGAAATCAACGACGCGATCGCCGGCGCCAGCTTCGACGGGGTCAACCTGTTGAACACGGCGGCAGGCACGACCACCGACGTCCAGACGGGTTCGGGCACCTATCGCCTGGGCACCGCCACGGCGGTCAGCGCGAACACCCAACTGGCGATGTTCACGGCGGCCACGCCGACCGTCGCCAACTACACCACCGCGAACGTCGATCTGGCGATCGCGGGCGTGACCAGCACCCTGGCCACCCTGGGCACCCAGTCCAAGTCGGTCGGGCGTCAGATCACCTTCGTCAACAAGCTTCAGGACGCGATGGAAGCTGGCGTGGGCAATCTGGTGGACGCCGATCTGGCCAAGGAAAGCGCACGACTGACCGCCCTGCAAACCAAACAACAGCTGGGCGTGCAGGCGCTGTCGATCGCCAACCAGGGCAGCTCGATCCTGCTGAGCCTCTTCCGCTAAGGCCCGGAGACCTCGCCGTCCCGGCGGCGGGGTCGTGGCCTTGAACCCCGAGCAAAACGCTCACCCCGGCAAAACGCCGGGGCTCTCACGAAGTGAAAAGGAGGGCTAGAAATGCCCAGCATCAATACGAACTACGGCGCCGCAGTCGCTCTGCAGAGCCTGAACAAGACCAGCCAACAGCTGGACACGACCCAAAACCGGATCAGCACCGGGATGAAGGTGTCGTCTGCGAAGGACAACGGTGCGATCTTCGCGATCGCCACGTCGCAACGCGCCAACGCCGCCTCGCAGGACGCCGTTCGCGCCGGCCTGCAACGCACCCAGTCGATCACCGACGTGGCTCTGGCCGCCGGCGATTCCGTCACTTCCGCCCTGGAAGAGATGAAGTCGCTCGCCGTCAACATCGCCTCGTCGACCGGCTCGGCGCAGACGGCCTATCTGGCCGACTACAACGCCTTGGGTCTGGAAGTCGCCTCGGCCATCTCCGGCGCGACCTTCGATGGCGTGAACAGCCTGACGGCACTGGGTTCGAACGCGGCGATCACCGCCGTGAACACCGGCAGCGTCACGGCCGCTAACGCCACCGCGGCGAACGTCGACGCCGCCATCTCGGCGACGACGAGCGCCCTGGCCACCTTGGGCACCCAGTCCAAGTCGCTGGGCCGTCAGATCACCTTCGTCAACAAGCTTCAGGACGCTCTTGAAGCCGGCGTGGGCAATCTGGTGGACGCCGATCTGGCCAAGGAAAGCGCCAAGCTGACCGCCCTGCAAACCAAGCAACAGCTGGGCGTGCAGGCGTTGTCGATCGCCAACCAGGGCAGCTCGATCCTGCTGGGCCTGTTCCGCTAAGACGCGCGGCCGGAGCGGTTTCGCGACCGCTCCGGCTGATCGTTTGTTTCTCTAGAGGGCGCAGGACGACCTGTGCGTGGAGCCATGACAGACAATGTCGCAAGATCAGTAAGCGTAGCTCAGATCCCTCCCGTTGGTCCCATCGCCGTTCAGCCTGCAACGCCCGCGCCGGCGGCCAGGAACGACAACCACGACGCCAGCCGCTTTCGACTGACCATCGAGGCCGTGGGTGACAACCGCTTCGTCTACAAGGTCCTGGACCGGGTGACGGGGGAGGTGATCCGCCAGTTGCCGCGCGAGGATGTCGAGAAGTTGAACAGCGACCCGACCTACCGCGGAGGCCGTCTGGTCGATACCGCCGTCTGACGACAGGCGAGGGCTCAAACTCTCTAACGCCGCCGGCTCGCCGGACGGCGCAATCATGGTTTCCGGCGCGTTAACCATGTGATTACGACTCATGGTTAATCCTGTAGCCCACAGAACGTCCGGGGGCTTGAAGCCATGACCACCAGCATCCACACCAACACCTCGGCGATGATCGCCCTGCAGAATCTCAACCGCACCAACGACCAGTTGGCGGCGACGCAGAGCCGGGTGAACACGGGGCTGAAGGTTCAGGGCGCGCGCGACAACGCCGCGGTCTGGGCGGTCGCGCAAGGTCAACGCGCCGACCGGGGATCGCTCGAAGCCGTCACCACCAGCCTGAACCGCGCGACATCTATCGCCGACGTTTCGCTGGCGGCCGGCGAGCAGATCTCGGACATCCTGCTGGAGTTAAAGCAGAAGGCGACCGCAGCGGCGGACCCGAGCGCCAGCGCCGCCACCCGCACGTCCTACAATGATGAGTTTCAGGCGCTGCTGAGCTCGATCGATTCGTTCGCCAACAACGCCATCTTCGACGGCGCCAACATTCTGGACGGTTCGGCGACGACGACGCTGAACTTCCTGGCCAGCGCCGACGGCGCCGAGACCATCGCGCTGGATCGTCAGAACCTGACCGTCGCTGGCCTGTCGCTGACCGGCACGACCCTGACCAGCCAGGCCAACGCCAATACGGCCCTGGCCGCCGTCAACGCCGCCATCACCACCAGCAGCGCGCGTCTGGCTGAATTGGGCGCACAGTCCAAGCAGATCGAACGCCACACCACCTATGTCGGCAAGCTGTCGGACGCGCTGGAAGCCGGCATTGGCAATCTGGTGGATGCGGACCTGGCCAAGGAAAGCGCACGCCTTCAAGCCCTGCAGGTTCAGCAGCAACTCGGCGTTCAGGCCTTGTCGATCGCCAACCAGGCGCCGCAGGTCATCCTGTCGCTGTTCAAGGGCTGATCGGACAGCTTAACGGTTCCTTATCGACGCCCGCCGCACGATAGGATCGGAGCCGTCTGAATGATCAACAACAGCTATCTGCTGGGTCTTTTCGGAACGACGATGGGGACGTCGTCGTCAGGCGCCGCCACGACCGCCAGCCCGGCCGTCAAAACCAAGAAGACCCAACCGACGGCCCCCTGGTCGTCCACGGCGACACCGGCGAAGGCCAGCGACCTGGTCCGTGCGGCCCTGGGCGGCCGTCGCCTGATCGACGAAGGCAATGTCAGCCTGGATTTGGCTGGCGCCTCTACTGACTATCGCAAGATGTTCGCCCTGTATCAGGGCCTGAACACGCTGGGTGCCCTGGCCGACCGTGCTGGCGTCAAGGGGCTGAGCGCGTCGGAAGCCGCCTTGGTGTCGAAGCGTTTCGGCGAAGGCCTGGCCGAACTGTCGACCTATCTGAGCACCGCCAGTTTCGAAGACATGCGGCTGGTGCAGGGCGTGGCCCAGACCTCGGTCAAGAGCACCTATGCGCTGGAACGGGCGCCGACCAGTTTCGTCACCGCTCCTATCCACGACGGCGACCCCACCGCCTCGGTCAAGGCCTTCGAGGGCGACGTTAAGTTCTCCGTAACCGTCAAGACGGCGGCCGGCGAGCAGGCGATCGCCATGGACCTGGCCGAAATGGGCCCGGCCGATCGGTCGTTGGCCAATGTCACCGCCTATATGAACGGAAAGCTGGAGGACGCGGGCGTCGCGACGCGCATCAGCTCCCAGCTGATCCCCGCCGAGCCGAAGACGGTCAAGAGCGGGACCAAGACCATCACCCTGCCGGCCGGACCGGATCAGTGGGCGTTGAAGGTCAACGGCGGCACCGGCGAGGCCATCAGCTTCCAGGCCGTCGATACCTCCGACGCCGTCTATGTGACGCAAGGGGTCGGCAAGACCGGCACGGCTGGTCAGTTGCTCAAATTCCAGGCCGACGGCGGCGCGGCGCCGGCCGCGCAACAGGGTGTGGACGATCCGTTCTGGGTCGAGGGCAGGGTGGGGCACACCCACCTGCCCGACGGCGTCGCCGCCGTTAAGGCCAGCGCCGTGGCGCCGGATGGTTCCATCTGGGTCGTCGCCGAACTGACGGCGGGCGACGCCAGTCAACCGATCAAGGGTGCGCGCGATGTCGCCCTGATGAAATACGATTCCGCCGGCAATCTGATGCAGACCAAGTTGCTCGGCGCCGCCTCCAGCGCCAACGGCTTCTCCATCGCCATCGACGATGACGGCCGGGTCGCCCTGGCCGGATCGGTGACCGGGGCGCTGGAACCCGGCAAGAGCGGCGACAAGGCGTCCGTGGCCGACAGTTTCGTCTCGGTGTTCGACAGTTCGGGCCAGGAGTTGTGGACCCAGCGGCGCGGCGCCAAGGCGGCCGATGAGGCGACCGAGGTCCGCTTCGGCGCCGACGGCATGGTCTATGTCGCCGGCCGGTCGAAATCGGCCATGCCGGGCAATGCGGCCCTGGGCGGCTGGGATTCCTATCTTCAGGCCTTCCAGGAAAAGCCGATAAAGATCAACGGCCCCGACGTGGGCGTGAACGTCGCGACCGTGCAGTTCGGCACCAGCGGCGACGATTCCGTTCAGGCCATGACGGTGTCAGGAAACGACCTCTACACGGCCGGCGTCGAGAACGGGAAAGCGGTCGTGCGCCGCTTCACCCTGGACGCCGACGGCGTGCCGAGCCTGGCTTCGACGCGTGACCTTGGCTACGCCAGCGGCGCGATCGCCGGCATATCGGTCGAGAACGGCAAGGTCGTTGTGACCGGCCATACCGAAAACACCGCCCTCGATATCTCTACGGTGACCAACGCCCATGCCGGTGGCAGCGATGTCTTCATCGCCACCTTGTCGGCGGACCTTCAGGCCTCGGCGAGCGACCAACTGACCTATTTCGGCGGGGCGGGCGCGGACACCGCTGCCGACGTCGCCATCAAGGACGGCAAGGTCTGGATCACCGGCACGAACCGGGCGGAAGGCGCCGGCAAGGACGACCCCACATCCGGCTATCTCGCGCAGATCGATCTGGCCACGGGCCAGGTCCAATCGAACCGAACCTGGCGTGCGGACGGCGATCAGGCCAAGCCGACCAGCCTGAGCATCGCAGCGGGCGGGGCCAGCGTGCTCGACCGCCTCGGCCTGCCTCAAGGCCAGATCATGCAGGCGGATTCCAAGCTGCTGACCGTCGCCACCTCGGCCCGCGTCGGCGATCAGTTTTCGATCAGCCCTGCGGCCGGCGGCCGCGCCGTCACCGTGAGCATCGACGCCAAGGACACGCTGGAAAGCCTGGCCAAGAAGATCAACGCCGCCTCTGGCCGCCAGTTGGAAGCCAAGGTCATCACCGACCTGAAGGCCAAACCCATCGTCCAGCGTCTGGAAATCAAGACGGCGGCCAACAAGGACGGCGCCGTCATCTCCGCTGGGGCGATCGGCAAGGACGCCCTGGGCGCGCTGGGTCTGACGCCCGGTTTCGTCGGTCCGGTGAAGCCGGACAAGGACGCGATCAAGACCTATGGGCTGAACCTGTCGAACAAGCTGAACCTGAACGATCCCGCCTCGATCAAGGCGGCCATCGATTCGCTGGCCCAGGCGATGACGGCGGTCCGGTCCTCCTACCGCGCCCTGGCGCCATCGACCGGCGGCATAACCAACACCCAGACCGGCAACGGGTCCTCGACCGCCTACCAGCAGACGCAACTGGCCAACTATCAGGCTGCGCTGAGCCGCCTGACGGCTTGATCGGGGTCGTGACCGGTCAAGGCGGTTGACGCCCGAGGCCGGGTCGGAGTTATTGACCTCCTCATCCGCGAAAGCCCGTCCATGGCCCTTCCGAAAGACAACCGCGTCATCCTGTTGGTCGGCGCCGGCGTGGCGATCGTCATCGCCGTCGTGCTCGCCCTGATCTTTACGGGCGGCGGCGACAAGACGACGGAAGCGCCGCCGGCGTCCAAGGGCGGACTGGTGGTCAACCTGGCCGAGGCGCCCACGCTGGAGCCGACGCGGGAACTGCGCTGCTTCGTCGATGGCCAGTTCGTCGGCATGGCGACCCTGGCGGTCTGCGCCCAGCGCAATGGTCTGGCGACGGACGCTCTGGACGTCGGGCTGGACGCGACGGGCGCCTTGGCCGCCGCCCCGACCGCCGCCTTCGCCCCGCCGCCCGAACTGCCTGCGGTCGAGATGGCCCAGACCCCGCCGCCGGCCTCCGTCGAACAGACGCCTGCGCCGCGCCCCACACCCGTGGCAGGCGGCAGCCCCTGCCTGCGCCACACCGGCTCCGACTGGCGGACCCTGTCGCCAAGCATGAGCCTGAACGCCTGCGTCCAGGCGCTTTACGCCGGAACCTGCGTCGGGCCGGGCGACGCCCAATACGGCCGCTGGGGCGATACGACCCTGCGTCTGGTGCCCCGCCGGGTGGAACAGTCCAATGACAACAACCGTTTCAGGACCCTGGCCGAGCAGGATCGCAACTGCCAATTCACGGGAATGAACTGATGCGTTTCGTCGCCCTCGCCGCCATCGCTGGGACTGCTCTGCTGGGCGCCTGCTCAAACGAACCCAAGTACGAGTTCGCCGAGGGCGCCTGCTACTTCGTGGCGACGCCGGACAATGCGCCGCCTCGTTTGCAGAAGATCGCCGACGACCAGCCGCAACTTGAACAATGCGCCGCGCGGCTGGAGGAGATGCGTCTTCGCTTCCTGCGCATGGGAGGATCGAACCAGGAAATCGCCGGCGCCTACCAAGGGCGGTTCATCTTCGTGGACCGCGAGGGGGTCAAGATCGGCAAGAGCCTGAACGGAAGCCGCTTCTTCGCTATGGCCCGCACCGGCGACGGTCGTCTGGCCATACCCGGCGCCATCCAGCGCGACGAGACGGGTCGTCCCATCGCCATCGCCGCGGACCCCGCCAAGTAGGGCTTGCGCGCAAAGAACAGGTGGAACATTTCGTTAATGATCCACCGTTTTGGCGGGTTGGATGTCGAAAGCGGCTGGCGGTGACGGGCTGCTCCGGTCAGACATCGGACTGAATTGACGGGGCGGGCGAAGTCGTCGCCGCCTCACACGAGAAGGAAGTTTCCATGGCGGGCAGCGTCAACAAGGTCATTCTGGTCGGCAACCTGGGTCGCGACCCCGAGATCCGCTCCATGCCCAACGGTGACCGCATCGCCAACCTGTCGATCGCCACCTCGGAAACCTGGCGCGACAAGTCGTCGGGCGAGCGCAAGGAAAAGACCGAGTGGCACCGGGTCGTCATTTTCAACGACAACATCGTCAAGGTGGTCGAGAACTATGTGAAGAAGGGCTCGACCGTCTACGTCGAGGGCGCGCTCCAGACCCGCAAATGGACCGACCAGCAGGGCGTCGAGAAATATTCGACCGAGATCGTCGTCAGCCGCTTCAAGGGTGAACTGACCATGCTGGGCGGCCGCTCGGAAGGCGGCTCGTCGGGCGGTGGTTACGGCGGCGGCGGCGGTCGCGGCGACGACGACTATTCCTCGGGCTTCTCCACCGGCGGCGCCAACAAGCCGAGCGGCCCCAAGGAAAGCTACGACCTGAACGACGACATCCCGTTCTGAGACTGAGTGCCTGACTTGGCGATCGTTGCCAGCGGTCGCCAAGCCGGATTTCTGAGCGGAAACCTGAGGTCATCCAAAGTGAGCCGACGCAGCGGGCGCGCCGTGCCATAGGGCGGTCATGACCGACGTCCGTTCCGAAGTTGCGCCTGCGCCCGCGCCCCTGCCCAAGAGGCCTCACGCCCTGACAGGGCTGGAGATCGCCGCCATCGTGGCGATCATCGTGGTGTGGGGCGTCAATAACGCCGGGGCCAAGCTGGCGACGCAGGAGTTGTCGCCGCTGTTGGTCGGCGCCATCCGGTTCGGCATCGCCACGGCCTGTCTGATCGCCTTCGTGCGGCCGCCGTTCCCGGACTGGAAGAGCCTGATGCTGATCGTCATCATCGGCGGGCCGATCCAGTACGGCCTGGCCTACACGGCCTACTGGCTGGCGACGGACGTCAGCCCGGTGACCGTGGCCAACCAGTTGTGGATCCCCTTCACCACCCTGTTCGCGTTCCTGATCCTGGGCGAGCGGCTGTCCAAGGCGGCCCTGGTCGGCATGGGCGTGGCCTTCGTCGGCGTGGCCTGGATGACGCTGGACGCCCATGCGCTGCAGGACTGGAAGGCCATTCTGGTCGCCATCGCGGCCGGCGCCGCCTGGGGCGTGACCACGGTGGTCGCGCGTCGCACCACCTCCATCCCGCCACTGAAGATGCAGGGTCTGCTGGCGCTGGGGGCCTTTCCCGTCATGGCCTTCGGCTCGGCGGTGTTCGAGCATGGCCAGTGGGAGGCGGTGAAGAGCGCCACGCCCATGGTCTGGGCCTCGTTGCTGTGGGCGGGCGTCGTGTCGTCCGTGCTGGCCACGACCCTGCTGTTTTGGTTGGTCCAGCGGCGCGAGGCGGGGCGGGTGACGCCCTATCTCCTGGTCACGCCCGTGGTGTCGATGTTCATCGGCTGGAGCTTCATGGGCGACATCCTGACGCCGCAGATTCTGACGGGATCGGCCATCACCATGGGCGGGGTGGCCCTTGTGGCCCTGGCCGAACGGGGCTTGCGTGCGGGGGCCGCCAAGGCTTGATCTGTTCCTGATCGTATCAGGAGCCCGTTATGCACCACGCCCCCCTCGACGCCGACCACGTCTCCCGCCGCTGGCTGGGGAAGGCGAAGCACGAACTTGCGGCGAACGAAGCCGTCGTCGTTCAGAGCACCGCCGATCGTCGCCCTGTGTCCGAAGACATCAACGAGACCTTCGACGACCGTCAGACCTTCGGCGAGCGGCTGGCCGATCGGGTTGCGGCCTTCGGCGGTTCGTGGCCGTTCATCATCGCGTTCGGCGTCTTCCTGGCGATCTGGACCGGGCTGAACCTGCTGCTGCGCAAGGAAGCCTTCGACCCCTATCCCTTCATCTTCCTGAATCTGGTCCTGTCGATGCTGGCGGCGATCCAGGCGCCGGTCATCATGATGAGCCAGAACCGCCAGGCGTCAAAGGATCGGCTGGACGCGGGCAATGACTATCAGGTCAATCTGAAGGCCGAGATCGAGATCATGGCCCTGCTGGAAAAGGTCGAACACCTGACCGCCCGGCAGGAGGAGCAGACCGAACTGATCCGCCGTCTGCTCGCACAAAAAGAGACCCGCTGAACGGTATCCAGCGGGCCATCTTCCGTGCCTTAGAAAGACTTAGCTTGCGCTGAGCGCCGCGCAGGCCACTCGGTCGCCTGCGCCGCCGATGGGCTGGGTCGAATGGTCGTCGGGGTTGGCGTGGATGATGATGGCCGAGCCGTCGGCGTCCCACAGCCATTGGCCGGGACCTTCGGACGAGATCCGGGCGCGGGTCGTGAACAGTTCGGCGTTCACCTTGCCGTCCGCACCGGCCCAGACGTTGGGAAGGTCGCCGTCGTCCGGCCCGGCGGCGTTCAACAGGCCGTGGGGAGCCTTGGGCTCGCCGTGGTTGATGTGGGCCCCGGACGAGGTGAAGGGCGCGGCGCATTCGCCGGTCGCATGGATGTGAATGCCGTGCCAGCCGGGCGTCAGGCCCGAAGCCTCGATCGTCATCAGCAGGCCGGTCGGTCCCTGACGCAGGTCGACGCGACCGATAGTGGCGCCGGAGGCGTTGATCAGAACGGCCTGTCCCGTCGCGCCGACGGGCGCGCGTTCGACGGCCGCCTGGGGCGCGTTTCCGGTCGCGGCGCATGCGGTTGTCAGGGCCAAGGGGGAGGCGAGGAGAAGGGCGGCGGCGAGGCGGGTGGCGCGCATGTCGAAAGTCCTTTCAGAGACGGGCTTTCACGGCGACGTCGCTTTGCCACCGAGGCCCTGGAATGCTAGAAATCGTCACAGCGGATCACGTTCCGATTCCGGCCGCATAAAGCCACGCTTCATTGACCGACGACAGCTACGAAAACGCCGCATCTCCGATCGTTCCGGGAGGCGGCGGCTCCGACATTTCCACGATCACGATCGAGGACGAACTGAAGCGTTCGTACCTCGACTATGCCATGAGCGTGATCGTCTCGCGCGCGCTTCCTGACGCCCGTGACGGGCTGAAGCCGGTTCACCGTCGCATCCTGTATTCGATGCACGATCTGAACATGACGCCTGAGCGCAGCTATTCGAAATGCGCTCGTGTGGTCGGTGACGTGTTGGGCCGGTTCCACCCCCATGGCGACGCCTCGGTCTATATGGCCCTGGTGCGGATGGCGCAGCCGTTCTCGATGGGGCTGATGCTGGTCGACGGCCAGGGCAACTTCGGTTCGGTCGACGGCGATATGCCCGCCTCGATGCGTTACACCGAAGCCCGGATGGCCCCGGCCGCCGTCGCCCTGATGGCCGACATCGACAAGGACACGGTCGATTTCCAGCCGAACTACGACGAGAAGGAGCTGGAGCCGGTCGTTCTGCCGAGCCGGATCCCCAATCTGCTGGTCAACGGCGCGGGCGGCATCGCCGTCGGCATGGCGACCAACATTCCGCCGCACAATCTGGGCGAGGTCGTCGATGCGGCCCTGGCCCTGCTGGATGATCCCAACGTCACCGACGACGCCCTGCTGGACATCGTGCCCGGCCCGGACTTCCCGACCGGCGGCGAGATCATGGGCCGTACCGCGCCGCGCAACGCCCTGCGCGACGGTCGTGGCTCGGTCGTCGTGCGCGGCCGCGCCTCGCTGGAGGAGATCCGCAAGGACCGCGAGGCCATAGTCGTCACCGAACTGCCCTATCAGGTCAACAAACAGACCCTGATCGAACGCATCGCCGAAATGGTGCGCGAGAAGCGGCTGGAAGGTATTTCCGACGTTCGCGACGAATCCGACCGCCAAGGCATGCGGATCGTCATCGAGCTGAAGCGCGACGCGTCCGGCGACGTGATCCTTAACCAGCTGTGGCGCTATACCGCCATGCAGAGCTCGTTCGGCGTCAACATGCTGGCGCTGAACCACGGCCGGCCCGAGCAGATGGGCCTGCGCCAACTGCTGCAGATCTTCCTCGACTTCCGCGAGGAGGTCGTGGTTCGCCGCGTCAAGTTCGAGCTGAACAAGGCCCGTGATCGCGGCCACGTCCTGGTCGGTCTGGCCGTCGCCGTCGCCAATATCGACGAGGTGATCCATATCATCCGCTCGTCGGCCGATCCGACCGAGGCGCGCGAGCGTCTGCAGGCCAAGGCTTGGCCCGTCGGCGACATGATGGCCCTGGTCGAACTGATCGCCGATCCGCGCAGCGTCGTGATCAATGGCGACAGCCTGAAACTGACCGATGAACAGGCCCGCGCCATCCTGGCCCTGACCCTGTCGCGTCTGACCGGCCTGGGCCGCGACGACATCTTCGGCGAGGCGCACGGCCTGGCCGACACCATCCAGGGCCACCTGACCATCCTGTCGGACCGCAAGAACGTCCTGGCCATCATCCGCGACGACCTGATCGACGTGAAGGATCGGTTCGCGGTTCCGCGCCGCACCCTGATCGGGGAAGGCGACGGCGAGATGGAGGATGAGGACCTGATCCCGCGCGAGGACATGGTCGTCACCGTCACCCACGGCGGCTACGTCAAGCGCGTGGCCCTGAACGCCTATCGGACCCAGCATCGCGGCGGCAAGGGCCGCAGCGGCATGTCGATGAAGGACGAGGACGCCATTACCGGCGTGTTCAGCGCCTCGACCCACACCCCGGTCCTGTTCTTCGCCACCAACGGCAAGGCCTACAAGCTGAAGACCTGGCGTCTGCCGCTGGGCAATCCGCAATCGCGGGGCAAGGCCTTCGTCAATCTGCTGCCCATCGAGCCGGGCGACAGCATCATGAACGTCCTGCCCCTGCCCGAGGACGAAACGACCTGGGGCGACTACGACATCATGTTCGCCACTTCGAGCGGCGACGTGCGGCGCAACAAGCTGTCGGACTTCGCCACGGTCAACCGCGCCGGCAAGATCGCCATGAAGCTGGAAGGCTCTGACCGCATGGTCGGCGTCGGCCTGTGCACGGCGGACGACGATGTGCTGCTGACGACGGCGCTGGGCCGCGCGATCCGGTTCAAGGCCGACGACGTGCGCGTCTTCAAGGGCCGGGATTCGACCGGCGTCCGGGGCGTGCGCCTGCAGGACGGCGACGAGGTCATCTCCATGGCCATCCTGGGCCGCGTGGACGCGACGCCGGAAGAACGCGCCGCCTACGTCAAACACGCCAACGCCATGCGTAAGGCCCTGGCCGGCGCGGATGCGGAAGAGGATGCCGCGGCTCCGGTCGAGGTTGAAGACGAGGTCGCGGATGCGGCTCTGACGGTCGAGCGGATCGCCGAACTGGGCGCCGCCGAACAGTTCATCCTGACGGTCACTGAAACCGGCTTCGGCAAACGATCCTCGGCCTACGAATACCGCCGCACCGGTCGTGGCGGTCAGGGTCTGACGGCCCACGGCCTGGGCGGTCGCGCCGGCACGCGTCTGGCGGCGGCCTTCCCGGTCGAGGAGACGGACGACCTTCTGCTGGTCACCTCGGGCGGTCAGATGATCCGCACTCGCATCGATCAAGTCCGCATCGTCGGCCGCTCCAGCCAGGGCGTCACCATCTTCCGCACCGGCAAGGATGAAAAGGTCGTCTCGGTTGAACGTCTGCCGGAAAGCGGCGGCGCGGATGATGCCGATGTCGGCGGAGAAGACGGCGGCGAGGCCTGATCCGCCTCCGCGCAGCAGAGCAGGGAAGGGTCGTTTGAGCGCGACGATTCTGATCGACGGCCTTCCCGCCACGCCTGACGACATGGCGCACCAGGCGTTGGTCAACTACGGCGCCTATACCTCCTTCCGCGTCGAGGATGGCGCCGCGCGCGGCCTCGACCTCCACCTCGCGCGTCTGGAGCAGGCCGCCGTCGAACTGTTTGGCGAAAGCCCCGGCGAGGCGGAGTTTCGGCGTCTGATGGCGCTGGCGGTCGCCGGTCGTGACGCCTGCTGGCTGCGCGTCAGCCTGTTCTCGCCGGAGATCGGCCATCGCAACCCGACCTATGTCGGCCGACCGAAGGTGATGACTAGTGTCTCCCCAACGCCGCCGCCGCTGGCGCACCGGGTGCGGATCACCGCTATGCCCTATCAGCGCGAGGCGCCGCATCTGAAGCATCTCGCCACCTTCGGCCTGATTCGTGCGCGCCGTGCCGCGCGCGCCGCCGGGTTTGACGACGCCCTGTTTGTGGATGGTGAAGGGCGGGTGTCAGAGGGCACGCTGTGGAACATCGGCTTCGTCCAAGGCGACCGGATCGTCTGGCCCCAGGCCCCGATGCTGGCGGGCGTGACCCAGGCCTTGATCACGCGCGGGCTGCCCCAGGTCGGGCTGACCCGTGAAACGCGGCCGATCCGTCTCGATGAGATCGGCGCCTTCGACGGCGCCTTCCTGTGCAACAGCGCCACGCCCGTCTGTCCGATCACCGTCATCGACGATGTCGCCTTCGCCAATGGTCCGGTCCTGCTCGCCATGGTCGAAGCGGCCTGGAGCGCCCAGGCGCCCCAGCCCATCGCGGATCGTGACGATGACGAAGGCGTCAGCCGGCTAGGCCGCTGATTTCGCACCTGCTAAACGACGCTGACGCCACGCGACAGGCCGGGGAGACACGCATGCGCATCGGACTTTATCCGGGCACCTTCGACCCGGTGACGAACGGGCATACCGACATCATCAAGCGCGCGCTGAAGCTGGTGGACCGACTGGTCATCGGCGTAGCCCAGAACGATGACAAGGGGCCGCTGTTCTCCACCGCCGAACGGGTCGAGATGCTGAAAGCCGAGATGGCGCCCCTCGGCGGCGACATCGTGGTCCAGCCGTTTTCGACACTGCTGATGCATTTCGCCGAAGAGCTGGACGCCAGCGTCATCATCCGGGGTCTGCGCGCCGTCGCCGACTTTGAATACGAGTTCCAGATGACGGCCATGAACCAGCGCCTCAATCAGGACATCGAGACCGTATTCCTGATGGCCGATCCGCGCCATCAGGCCATCGCCTCGCGGCTCGTCAAGGAGATCGCCCGGCTGGACGGCGCGATCGACAGTTTCGTCAGCCCCGCCATCGCCGAGCGCGTGCGGGCCAAGGTCAAGAACGGTTAGGGTAGACAAGACCATGCGTAAGGCCATCATCGCAGCGACCGTCGCCGCTCTTCTCGCGGCTGGAGCGGCCCAGGCCCCCGCTGTGGCGCAAACGGCGCCGGCGGCGTCCGACTGGCGGACCATTGCGCCGGAAAACCTGCTGGTTATCGATACGTCGAAGGGCCGGATGCTCGTCGAACTGATCCCCGTCGCCGCGCCCAACCATGCGGAACGCATCCGCACCCTGGCCAACCAAGGCTTCTACGATGGTCTGAAGTTCCATCGCGTCATCCCTGATTTCATGGCGCAAACTGGCGATCCGAAGGGCACGGGTGAGGGCGGCAGCGAGTTGCCGGACCTGAAGGCCGAGTTCAGTTTCCGTCGTGGACGCGACGCCGGCTTCGTCGCGGTGCCCAGCGTCGGTGCGGGCGTGCGCGGCCTGGTCGGTGATCTCCCGGTCCAAACCCAGCCCGACGCGCAGATGATGGTCACCGCCGACTTCAAGGTCGACGCCCACGGCCTGTTCTGTCCCGGCGTGCTGGGCATGGCCCGCTCGGGTTCGCCTGACAGCGCCAACAGCCAGTTCTTCCTGATGATGGGCGCGCGCGAACAACTGGACGGCATCTACACCGCTTTCGGACGCGTGGTGTCCGGCCTGGACGTGGTTGGCAAGCTGAAGAAGGGTTCGGACGCCGAGGACGGCAAGGTGACCGATCCCGACACCATGACCCGCGTCCGCATGGCCTCGGCTCTGCCCGAAGCCGAGCGTCCGACGGTGCGCGTGCTGAACGCCGGCAGCGCCGCCTTCGCAGAACGGATCGCCACGGCGCGCGCCGCGCGCGGCGCGGCCTTCAGCGTCTGCGATATTCAGCCGGTCACCGAAGTGACGGGCGGCTGAGGCTTTCGCAAACGGGGGAGGGGACGATGACGATACGAACGATGGCGATGGCGGCGGCCGTGCTGGCTGCGACGGCGGGCGCCGCCCTGGCGCAAGACGCGACCGCCGTTCCCGCGCCTCCGCCGCCGCCCGGTGAATGGAGGACCATCGCGCCCGAGAACCTGCTGGTCATAGACACCAACAAGGGGCGGGTTCTGGTCGAACTGGCGCCCCAGATCGCGCCCGCCCATGTCGAACGCATCAAGCTGCTGGCGTCGCGCGGCTTCTTCGACAACCTGGTCTGGCACCGGGTGATCGACTGGTTCATGGCCCAGACCGGCGATCCGCTGGGCACGGGCGAGGGGCAGAGTTGGTATCCGGACCTGAAGGCCGAGTTCACCTTCCGCCGTGGCGCGGACATGGGCTTCACCCCGGTGGCGGCCCCGGTCGGCGCCTTGGTCGGCTTTGTCGATTCCATCCCGGTCCAGACCCAGCCCGACGCCCTGATGTCCGGCACCAGCGACAAGAAGGTCCACGGTTGGGCGCTATACTGCCCGGGCGTCGCGGGCATGGCGCGAGACGAGGGCAACGACACCGCCAACAGCCAGTTCTTCCTGATGCGTCAGGCCTATCCGGCCCTGGACAAGCGCTACACCGTCTGGGGCCGGGTCGTGTCCGGCCTGGACGTCGTGCGATCGCTGAAGGCCAGCGACACGCCGGATGGTCTGGTCCAGGGACCGGATCAGATGACCCGCGTTCGCGTGGCGTCGGATCTGCCCGCAGCCGAACGTCCGACGGCGGCCGTCCTGAACACCAACTCCGCCACTTTCCAGACCCTGGCGCAGCAGGCGCGCCAGGCGCGCGGCGCGGATTTCTCGGTTTGCGACATCGAACTGCCGGTGCGCGTCACGCCCGCCGCCTGATCAGGCGGCGGGGCCCGGCCGGCCCCGTCCGCGCCGACGACGCCGTCCCCTCGGCGGCTTCTTGTCTTCGCGCATCCTTTGCAGCAGCAGGCCTTCGCGCAGGCCCCGATCCGCGACCCGCACCCGTTCCGACGGCCAGGCGCGCTGCACCGCTTCCAGGATGGCGGCGCCCGCCAAAACGAGGTCCGCCCGATCGGGACCGATGCAGGCCTCGCGCGCACGGCCGTCCGGCCCCAGCGCCTTCAGCCGATCCGCCGCCGCCTCGCACTCGGCGCGCGTCATCCACAAGCCATCGACCCGGTCGCGATTGTAGCGCGGCAGGTTCAGGTGGATGCCCGCCAGGCTGGTGATTGCGCCCGAGGTGCCGACCAGATGCGCCCGGTTCTGCCGGAACAGGTCCAGCATCGGTTCATCGACGATCCCGCCCGCTGCAATGGCCGCGCCCATGTCGGCGACCATCGCCTCGTACCAGGCCTCGCCGGAGTTCGGGGGCTCGGGATGCCGCTCGGCAAGGGTCACGACCCCCACCGGCGCCGACATCCACGCGGTGGTCGTCCAGTCGGTCCCGCTGCGCTTCAGCCACGACATCTCGGTCGAGCCGCCACCGACATCGATGACCAGCACCGCCTCGGCCTTGGGGTCGATCAGGTTCAGGCATCCCTCGACCGCCAGCCGCGCCTCTTCGGCGGGATCGATGATCCGCAGGCGCAGGCCCGTCCCCTTGCGTACCCGGTCGATGAAGTCGGCGCCGTTCTCGGCCGCGCGGCAGGCCTGGGTGGCGACGGCGCTCAGTCGCGCCGAATCGACGCCCTTGCGCACGATCCGCTCGGCGCACAGGGCCAGGGCGTCATAGGCTCGGTCCATGGCGCGCGGGTCCAGAAGGCCCGTACGCGACAGCCCTTCGCCCAGCCGCACGATGCGGCTGAAGCTGTCGACCACGCGAAAGCCTTCGCGTGACGGCCGCGCGATCAGCAGCCGGCAATTGTTGGTCCCCAGATCGAGCGCGCCATACAGCGGCGCATCTCGACCTGACGCATCCCGCGAACGGGAAGGCTGGGACCGCTCGTCGCGCCGTCGGGGCGCGCCGTGGGTCTCCGGCATGGGCCGTCATCCGTTGTGGGCGGTCCAAAGCGGCGCCCGTCCTGGTTAGCCTAACCCGCCAGGATCGTCCGCGCCAAGCCATTCTGTCAGGAAGATGAACAGACCGGCAGGCATTGGCGTCATGCGGTGAATCGTATGAAGTGTGATGACCCGCATTCAGACCGCACGTTTCGCCATCGGCCAGATCGTCCGCCACCGCGACGACGCCTTTCGTGGCGTCGTGATGGATGTCGATCACGCCTATGAGGGACCGGCAGGTGAAAGCGGCTTGGTCAGGCCGGACCAGCCCTTCTACCGCGTCTTCGCCTTGGGCGAGGACGGCGGCTTTGTCGCCTACGCCGCCGAAGGCGCTCTCGAAGACGGCGATTCCGTGCTGCTGCCCGACGACGCCGAGCGGTGGTTCACCACCGACGGCATGGGCCACCACGCACCGCTGGATGAACGTCTGCACTGACGGTTGGAAGCCATGGCGGCTCCGGGCTAGAATGGCGGCAAAAGAGGAATACGCCATGTCCGACTTCGAACACGTCTTCGAAAAGCCGCCCGAGGGCGCGGCTGCCGACTGGACCATTCCCCAGAACTGGGCCGCCTACACCGAGGTCGAGCACCAAACCTGGGACACGCTTTACGCCCGGCAGATGAAGATCCTGCCCGGTCGCGCCTGCGACGCCTTCATGCGGGGACTGGATGCGTTGGATCTGAACGCAGGCGGGATTCCCGACTTCGACGTGATCAATCCTAAGCTTCAGGCCCTGACCGGCTGGACGGTTGTCTGCGTGCCGGGCCTGGTGCCGGACGAGGTCTTTTTCGACCATCTGGCCAATCGCCGCTTCGTCTCGGGCCAGTTTATCCGCAAGCCGGACCAGCTGGACTACCTTCAAGAGCCCGACATCTTCCACGACGTCTTCGGCCACGTTCCGATGCTGACCGACCCCGATTTCGCCGCCTATATGGAAGCCTATGGCAAGGGCGGACAGCGCGCGGCCAGCCTGGGCATGCTGCCGAACCTGGCGCGCCTGTATTGGTACACGGTCGAGTTCGGCCTGATGAAGGAGGCGGACGGCCTTCGCATCTACGGCGCCGGCATCGTCTCCTCGGCGACCGAGAGCGTCTTTGCTCTGGACGATCCGTCGCCCAACCGCCTGGGGTTCGACCTGGAGCGGGTGATGCAGACCCTGTACCGGATCGACGACTTCCAGCAGGTCTATTTCGTCATCGACAGCCTGGAAGCTCTGAAGGACGAGACGCTCAAGGACTTCGGCCCGGTCTATGCGGCGCTGAAAGGCAAGGATGACCTCGCCATCGAGACCGTCCTGCCGACCGACCAGGTCTTCACCCGGGGCACCCAGGCCTACGCCCAGCGCGGCGGGCGGTTCGCGGCCTGATCGGCGTCAGGTATGGGTGATCAGGCTGTTGTGCTTGGTGTCGCGCATGCGGATGAAGGTCAGTAGCGACATCCCGATCATCCCGGTCACGTACCAGAAGAACACACTCTCGACGCCCGCGACCTTCAGCCATAGCGCCACATATTCCGCCGTGCCTCCGAACACCGCATTGGCGATAGCGTAAGGCAGAGCGACGCCGAGGGCGCGGATGTGGGCGGGAAACAGCTCGGCCTTCACCACCGCATTGATCGCGGTGTAGCCCGACACGATCACCAGACCGACCAGCGCCAAGAGGAAAGCGACGAAAGGGCTTTCGACCGTCGATAGGGTCGTCATGATCGGCACGGTGCACAACACCCCCAGCACGCCGAAAGCGATCATCACGGGACGCCGTCCAACCCTGTCCGAAACCGCGCCGACCGCCGGCTGAAGCAGCATAAAAATGAACAAGGCCGCCGCGCTGATTTCGGTCGCCGTGTTCTTGGAAAACCCGCTCGTATTGACCAGAAACTTCTGGAGGTAGGTCGTGTAGGTGTAGAAGGCCAAGGTGCCGCCGGCCGTCAGGCCCAGCACCATCAACGCCTCTTTCGGGTGTTTCAGGATCAACTGCACGGCGCTGGATTTCGGGGCGTCCTTGGCCTCGGTCGCCTTATGTGTCTCGTCCAGACGGCGACGCAGCCAGAAGACGACGACCGCCAGGCCCGCGCCGACGAAGAAAGGGATGCGCCACCCCCAGGAGGCCAGCGCCGTCTCGCTCAACGTATTTTGCAACACGATCAACAGCAGCAGGGCGATCAACTGGCCCGAGATCAGTGTGACGTACTGGAAGCTGGACCAGAAGCCCCGGCGATGCGGCTCGGCCATTTCGGACAGATAGGTGGCGCTGGATCCGTACTCCCCGCCGACGCTCAGCCCCTGCAGCAGCCGCGCGAACAGCAGCAGCGCCGGCGCCGCCAAGCCGATGGTGGCATAGCCGGGCGTCACGCCGATGATCAGCGAACCGGTGCACATGAGGGTCACCGAGAGGGTCAACCCCGCCTTGCGACCTTTGCGGTCGGCATAGACCCCCATGATCCATGCCCCGATGGGCCGCATCAAGAAGCCCACCGCAAAGACGGCGGCGGCGCTCAGCAGTTGCGCCGTCGGGTCTTCGCTGGGGAAGAAGACGGGCGCGAAATACAGGGTGAAGGCGGCATAGGCGTACCAGTCGAACCACTCCACCAGATTGCCGGCCGATCCGCCGACGATATTTCTCAATCGGCGGGCGGGGCTCATGGGCGCTGCGGTCGTCATGGCCGGATCAGCCTCTCTGGAAGGGGTAGAAGTCGGTTCCGAGGTTCAGGATCGTCGTCAGTTCGTCCAGTGCGCCCCGGCTCTCGGTGAGCAGGTCAGGATCGGCCAGATTGGCGGGGCGAAGTTCGTCGCGATACCAGCGCCCGGCCCAGTCCGACAGACGCGTATGCAGATCATCGGTCAGGCGCATGGCCGGGTTCGTCGCCGCAAGCTCGGCTTCGGTCAGCACGACACGCAGGCGCAGGCAGGCCGGTCCGCCGCCGTTGCGCATCGACTGGCGCACGTCGACATACTGCACCCGGCCGATCGGACCGTTGGAGGCGGCCAGCGCTTGCGCCACCGCATGGCTGCGTGGGTTGTCGCGGGTCTCGGTCGGGCAGATCAGGGTCAGGCGATCCTCGCCCGGAACTTGGATCAGCATGGAGTTGAACAGATAGCTCGAGATTGCATCGGCCAGCGGCAGGTCGGCGGCCGAGACCTCAACGAAGATTGGCTCGAACAGCCCATCGGCGGCGCGGCGAATGGCGGCCTGGGTTGCGGCCGTGTCCTCGAACGCCAGTTCGTGGAAGAACAAAGTGTCCAGCGCCCCGACGCAGACGACGTCGTTGTGGAAGGTGCCACCCGCGATGGCGGCGCGGGATTGCTGGGCGAGGACCGGCCGTCCGGCTTCGTGACGTCGGACGATGGCTTCTGACGCTTCGCGCGTCTGGCGGGCGGGGAAGGGGCCGTCCCAAGGCTCGAACGCCTCGCGACCCCAGACCAGCAGATTGACGCCGCGACCACCATGCTCGGCGCACAGGCGAACGTGGTTCGCGGCGCCTTCGTCGGCCAGATGCGCGACCGCGGGCAGGGCGTCGTGGACGGCGAACCGGCTGGCGTCGGGAAACAGGGCGTCCAGCGCGCGCTTGGTCTGCCGGTGTTCCAGGCTGCGGTGCAGATTGGTGTGCAGATTGGCCGGGGTGAAATGCGCCCGGCCGTCGGCGGCGTCGGCGCTGGGCGTCACGGTCGCGGCGTTGGCGGCCCACATGGGCGAGGCCGAACAGGCGGCGGCGGCGAACGAAGGCGCGCTTCGCCAAGCCCGCTCCAGGACCTGGGCGTCCGAGCCGGCGAAGCCCACGGTTCGCAGGAAGGGAATGTTCGGCCGCTCATGGGGCGGCAACACGAACTGGGGCAGGCCCAAGTCCGCCAGGGTCTTCATCTTGTCGAGGCCTTGAAGCACGGCCGCGCGGGGATTGGACGCCTCGCCCTTGTTCAGGCTGGAGGCCAGATTGCCAGGCGACAGACCGGCGTAGGAATGGGTCGGCCCGATCAGACCATCGGCGTTGGCCTCGACAGCGCTGATCATCGCAATCCCTTGATCTCGCCTTCGATGTTGGCGACGGCGTCGGCCTCGAAACTGGCGACCGGATAGGCGCAATAGTCGGCGGCGTAATAGGCGCTGGGCCGGTGGTTGCCGCTGGCCCCCAAGCCGCCGAACGGCATGTCGCCGGCGGCGCCGGTGGTCGGGCGGTTGAAGTTGACCACGCCGGCGCGGATGCGGCGGATGAAGTGGTCCCAGTTCTTCGGATCATCGCTGACCAGACCGGCGGACAGGCCGTAGCGGGTTGCGTTCGCCGCCTGGATCGCCGCCTCGAAAGAGGCGACGCGCGTTACCGACAGGAAGGGCGCGAACATCTCTTCGTCCGGCACGTCGACCCCCGTCACGTCGATGATGGCTGGTTTGACGAAGGCGCCGGGCAGATTGGCGACCGGCCCCGACGCGCGGATGACCTTGGCCCCCATGTCGATCCGGTTCTGCAACGCCTTCAGCGCCGCCTCGGCGGCACGCGCCGAGATCAGCGGGCCGGCATAGGGTTCGGGATCGCTATCCCATGGGCCGAAGATCAGCCGGTCGGATAGGGCGGCGATGGTTTCGATGATGGCATCGCCTTGCGGTCCTTCCGGCACGATCAGGCGACGCGCGCACGAGCAACGCTGGCCAGTGGTGATGAAGGCGGATTGAACGGCGATGCCCGCGACGGCCTCGGCATCCGCTGCGTCCCACACGACCAGTGGGTTATTGCCGCCCAATTCCAGCGCCAGGATGACGTGGGGATCATCCGCGAACTTGCGCCGGAAATGCGCGCCCGCCGCGCCCGAGCCTGTGAACATCAGGGCGTCGATACCGGCGTCCAGCAGGGCCGCCCCGGTCTCGCGACCACCTTGGACCACATTGACCACGCCGGTGGGCAGATCGGCGGCGGCGAAGGCTTCGGCCATCACCTGACCGACCAGGGGCGTTTCTTCCGACGGCTTGAAGACGACCGTGTCGCCCGCCAGCAGGGCCGGGACGATATGGCCGTTCGGCAGATGGCCAGGGAAGTTGAACGGGCCAAGCACCGCCGCGACGCCGTGCGGACGGTGCCGCAGGGTCGCGCGGCCGAACGCCGTATCGCTGGTCCGTTCGCCGCTGCGCTCGTCATAGGCGCGGATCGAGATGTCCACCTTGCCGATCATGGCGGCGGCCTCGGTCTTGGTTTCCCACAGCGGCTTGCCGGTCTCGCGCGCGATGGCCTCGGCGATCTGGGGCGCGCGATCTTTCAGGACGGCCTGATAGCGTTTGACGGCGTCGATCCGGTTGGCGCGCGGTGCATCGGCCCAGGCGGGGAAGGCGGTGCGGGCGGCGTCGACGGCGGCCTGAACCTGAGCCGGGCTGGCGGCCTCGCCCTCCCAGTTGGTCGCTTCGGTGGCGGGATCGGTGGAGGTGAAACGGGTCATGATTTTACTCGCACAGTGTCTCCGCTGCGCACCTTGAGCGCGGCGGCGGTTTCGGCGGTCAGGCGAACGGCGTCGCCATCGATGTCGGCCTTGGCGCGAACGGCGCGGAAGGCGGCGACGCTGTCGGTCGAGATCAGGGCCGGCAACTCGGCCTCAACCCCCTCGACGATCTGAACCGTCAGGCGCCGGGCGTCGCGCACGGTCCGGATATTGTCGCGCCCGCATGCGACGGTCGGACCGGCGTCGAAGATGTCGACCAGACCATTGGGCCGGAAGCCCTCGCTTTCCAGCAGGGCCATGGCCGGCACGCCTTGCGGATGGACCTTGCCGATCACCGCGCGGGCCGGTTCGGGCAGCAACTCGGTATAGATCGGGTGGCGCGGCGCCAGGTCGAGGATGAATTGCTTATCCGTCGAGCCGGTCATCCGGTCGGCGTGGTCGAACTCCATCGGGAAGAACTTGTGCGCCACATGGTCCCAGAAAGGGCAGGCCCCGTCGGGCGTGAAGACCCCGCGCAACTCCGCCAACACGTTGTCGGCGAACAGCTCGGGCTGGGCGCCGATCAGCATATATCGCGACTGGCTGAGCAGACGGCCCGCGCCGCCCTTTCTCCGATCCGCCTTCAGAAACAGCGAACCGACCTCGGTCCAACCCGTGCATTCATTGACCAGAACCAGCGTCTGATGATCCAGCTTCACCCCCAGCGAGGGCGACTGGACGGTGTTGTTGACGACGCGGAACGAGAAGAAGGGGCGTTTCAGCCCCACCGTCGCCTTGACCGAGCCGACGCCGTCGATGTCCCCCGTGTCGCCGTCTTCCAGCATCAGGGTGTACCAAGCCTCTTGCCAGGGCACGCGACCTTCGAAGCTCGCCTGGCTCAGCTCCAGCCGATCGGCCAGGGCGTCGGGATCTTCAGGCAGGCTGGTGAAGCCGGGGCCGGACAGGATGGCCAGTTCCAGCAGATGATCGAGATCGGCGGGGCCGGCGGGACGGACGACAAGCATTCTACAGGGTTTCCATCCGCAGGGATTTCAGTTTGGCCGCATCGATTTCACCCGATGCGATCTTGCACAGGATTAGAGCGCTGAGCTGCGCGCGTTCGACGAAGCTGTCGGGCCAAGCAAACTCCTGATCCGAATGGATGTCGCCGCCGCGAACGCCCAGGGTGTCGATATTGGGCAGGCCGGCGGCGTGCAGATTGTTGCCCTCGCACACTCCGCCCGACGGTTTCCAGTCGATGGGCTGGCCCAACAGGGCGCCCGCCTCTTTCACCGCTTCGAACAGGGCAGTCTGGGCGGCGTCCATCGGCTTGGGCGCGCGGGTGAAGCCGCCGTGCAGATCCAGCGTCAGGCCCTCGAACGGCGGTGTCGCGGCGATGGCTCGCACGGATGCGTCGATCCAGTCGGCCGCCGCCTTGTCCGGCACCCGGACGTTGAATCGCACCACGGCGTTGTCGGCGACGACGTTCAGCGCGCCCCCGCCCGAAATCTTGGCGACGTTGACGGTGACGCCCGCGTGCTGACCGTTCAGTGCGTGCAGGGCGGCGGCGATGATGGCGGCGCCGGCCACAGCATTGCGGCCTTCATCGAAGGCGCGGCCAGCGTGCGCGGCGCGGCCCGTCACGATCAGATGATAGTTGCCGCTGCCCTTTCGCGCGGCGGCCAGCGTGCCGTCCGCCAGCGCCGGCTCATAGGTCAGGCCGACATGGCCGCGCGCACCCAGTTCGGCCAGCAGCGGAGCGGACGCCGGCGAGCCGATTTCCTCGTCGGGGCTCAGCAGCACGGTCCAGCCGACGCCGTGTTTGTCTGGATGGGTCTCGAACGCCTCCAGCGCGGCCAGAAGCACGCTGATCCCGCCCTTCATGTCGGCGACGCCCGGCCCGTTCAGGGCGCCGTCGGCCCGCGTGGTCACGGTCTGGAACCGGCTGTCGGCGGGGAAGACGGTGTCATAGTGGCCGGTCAGCACGACCTGGATCGGCGCATCCGGCCGGGCGGTGATCTTCAAGGCGTCGGCATGGGCCTCGGTCCGCACCGATCCGTCGTCGGCGACGGTGGTTGAACCCTGCGTCGGGAGGCGTTCGACGGTGGCGGCCAAGGCGCCCGCCGCCGCTTCCAGAACATCCAGCACAGCATTCAGTCCGGCGGCGTTGCGGCTGCCGGAGTTGATGTTCGCCCAATCGATGGTGCGGCCGATGATCGTCTCGCGTCGCGCGGCGACGTGGTCGAGGACGGCCTGGTCCGAGGTCAGAATCCGCATCGGCCGGACCCTAGACGCCTCGACCCCAAAGGTGAAGGTCGGGGCCTGTAAGTCATCGCCGATCACCGCTAGGTTCCGCTCGAAGCGAGGGCCCCATGACACGCAACAAGATCGATCTCTGGCTCCGCGCCATGAACCCGCTGAAGCTGCCGCGCGGCATGGCCGAGGCCCAGCGTTCGGCGCGCTCGATGGTGATCGGCCTGGTCATCGCCCTGATCGTCGGCCTGATCCCGACCTGGTGGATGTTCACCTCGGGCTGGTTCGAGACGGCGATGAGCGCGGAGTACGCCAAGATGGGTCTGTCGGCGGATCAGTTGGCCATGCAGCAGGAGATGATGAAGGTCATGTGGCCCTTCGCCATCGCCTCGGGCGCGATCTTCTCCGTCCTATTCTATGGCGTCGTGGCGGTGGTTCAGTGGCGCATGATGACGCGCGCCATCCCGATCATCATGCTGGCGCTGATCGCCTACAGCGTAGTGGCCAATCTGGCGATGCGGCTGCTGGGGACCTTGCCATCGCCGGACCTTCCGCTGTGGATCAACCTGACGACCTGGCCGGCCATGATCGTGTCGGGCGTGATCTATATCGCGTCGCTGCAAGGCGCCATGCTGCTGCATCGTCTGAAGCAGGAGGCCTGATGTCGGTCGTCCTCTACCACAACCCGAAATGCAGCACGTCGCGCAACGCCCTCGCCCTGCTGCGCGAGCAAGGCGTCGAGCCGACGGTCGTCGAATATATGAAGACCGGATGGGATCCCGAGACGCTGCAGCGATTGGCGTCCAAAACCGGCGTCGGTTTGTCCGGCCTGCTCCGCTGGAAGGAGGCCGACGCCAAGGCTCTGCTGAACACCGGCGCAGATGACGAAGCCATACTGGCCGCAGCGATCGCTCAGCCGATCCTGATCGAACGTCCGATCGTCGAGACCGACAAGGGCGCCGTCATTGGCCGCCCCGTGGAGCGGGTGCTGGAGGTTCTCTAGCGACCGATCCGACGGGGCGGCCTAGCGGTTCCGGCCGCCCCGGTTCGGACGACGGTCGCCCGCCTCGCGGCTTTCATGACGCCAGCGGATCGACAGGCTGGTCTGACCTTGACCGCCGAACTGCGAGGCGATGGCGACGTTGCGCCGAGGCTGCCATTCGACCTTGACCGCCGCACCGTTCTGACCGCCGCCGATGACCTCCAGATAGACGTCGTCGGTGATGTAGCGACCGCCTGCAACCGTGACCGCTGACGCGTCGCCGCCGAAGGACAGCCGATCCAGCCCCGCCAGTTCGCGCAGGTTGCCGATCACGTCGAACCCGCCGCCGCCCGCCAGGGCCGCGACCCCGGCCGCCAGCTGCGCCGCCTCGAAGGCCGACAGCTGTGACGCCGACCGTCCGAACAGCACCTGCGACAGGATTTCGTCCTGGGGCAGGGACGGGGTGGAGGTCAGAGCGATCTTGGGTTCGGCGGCTGTTCCGGTGACGTTGATCGAAGCGGTCAGGGCCGCGTCCTCGCGCGTCGCCGCCAGGTTCAGACGGATCTGCTTGGGATCGGTCGACAGGGTGACGCGACCGGTGTCGTCGAACACAAACCGCTTGCCCGCGAACTCATAATCACCGCGCACCACATTGGCCGTCCCGGTCAATTGCGGCTGGGCGATGGTGCCGCGCACCCGGGCGTTCACGTCCAGGATCACGTTCAGGCCGCGACCGTTGACCCGCACCTTGCCGCCGCTGGAACGCAGGACGATGTCCATGCCGATCTGCGGGCCGCGCGCCTTCTGCTCCGTCTCCTCCGGATCGCCGCCGGGACGATTGATCTCGACCACATCCATCGAGACGATGCCGGTCGCGCCGGGCAGTTCCGGTTCGATCTTGGCCTCGTCGATGTCGATGCGGCCGCCCAGCTGGATATTGCCGTCGGCGCCGCGAACGATGGTGATCGAACCCGAGGCGCGCGCCTCGGCGATATCGTTGTCGATGACCCGGAAGCGGTTCAGCATCAGTTGTGCGTTCGATCCGGAGCCTTGGCGCAGACCGATGCGGCCCTGGCCGGACACTGTGCCGCCCTTGCCGTCATTGGCCGTGAAGGTTTCGATCTGGGCGGCTGTGTCGTCGAACCGGGTCCGCAGCGTCAGGTCGCTGAGCACCAGACCGACCGCATTCTCGCGATAGGAGCCTTGGCTCAGATCGAACCGGCCGTTCAGACGCGGTGCGTTCAGCGTCCCGCCGATCGTCGCCTGACCCGCCACCTGACCCGCCAGGCTGCGGTCGCCGCCCAGGAACAGGTCCCAGATCGGCTGGATCTGCCCGTTGATCGACACCCGGCCCGACATTTCGCGCGTCCGGGCGATGGCCAGGCGCAGCGGCGCGGCCGAGGCCTCGACCGGCAGGACGACGTCAGCCGAGGCCTGAACCGCGCCCTCGTCGACCGCCGTCGCCTTGATGCTCAGCCGGTCGCCCGCCAGGGTCGCGTCCACGCGCCCATCGACGGCCAGGCCGCGCGGCGCATCAATGCTGCGCACGTTTTGAAGGGCGATATTGGCCGTACCCGACAGATCGCTGCCGGCGCCGCGCAGGGCGACCTGACCCGTCACGTTGCCGCGCAGTTCGGGAGAGATCGAGCCCAGATCGACCCGCGTCAGGTCGGCCTGGATCGCGGCGCCGCGCGCATCCTGACGCAGGTCGGCCAGCAGCACGCCGCCGCCCACGCCCAGATCCAGATGCGCCGTGCGCGTGGCGCCGTTCAGGGTGATCGAGGCCGGACTGCGGGTCGTGAAGGCCACCTCGCGCACCCGGCCGCCGCCGCGCAGCGTCAGACCGTGCGTCGTGTTCTGACGCGAATAGACGCCCGTGCCGTTGAACTGGGCCGGGTTGGGGCCGCCCACGTCCAGCGCCAGGGTGAAGGGCAGGTTGTTCAGAGTGCCGCGTCCGTCCAGATCGAGATTGCGAATGATCCAGTTCTGACCCGCCAGCCGGACGTTGCGACCGCTGACGTCCAGAATGGCGCTGTCCGATCCGCCGCCGTCGGTCAGCCGCACCCGTCCGTTGGCTTCGCCCGAAGCCAGGAAGGCGCCCGCCCGCGCCGAGAAGGTCAGGTCCGCGCTGGAGGGAATGCTGTCGGACAGGGCGATGGCGCCCCGGGCCGTCACGCCGCCGGCGTCCACGTCCAGATCGCTGAGCCGAATGCGCTTGCCGCCTAGGAAGAAGTTGCCCGAGGCGCGCGCCGGTCCATAGTTCGAGCCGCTGACCACCGAAATCCGGCCGTCCGACGCATCCGCGCCCTTGCGGAAGCTCAGCGTCAGATCGGCGTTGTTCAGCGTCAGAGCGCCGGCCGTGACCTGCTGGAAGCCGGCGGTCAGATCGACGCGCGGCTGGGCCAGTGTGCCGGTCAGGGCGCCGCGTCCGTTCATGTCGCCGCCGATCTCGACCGGCCCGGCCGCGAACGGGCCACGCGCGTTCCAGTCCAGCGCCAGCCTCAGCTTGCCGGCGGTTTCGATGATGCCCTTGGCCCCCGCGCGCCCGGCCGCGCCGGTCAGTTCGCCGCGCTCGACCTCGATACGTCCGCCGTTCAGCTTGCCGGCCAGTTGCAGACGCGGCGTCTTGCCGAGCAGGCGATCCAGCTCGTCCAGACCGACAGTCAGGTTGCGGCCCCGTCCGTCGAAGTTCAGCACCCACGGCGCGCCGGCCCGCGCCGACGAGGCCCGGATCGGACCGCCGAAGGCGCCGCGCGCGTCGGGCAGCACGCGCCTGGCGTCGGTCAGTTGCGCCTCGCCGCGGAAGTTCATCCCGCCCAGCAGATTGCGCGAGCCCGAGCCATTCAGCGTCAGGCCTTGGCCCTGCAGATCGACCTTGGTCAGCAGGATGGCGCCGTCTTTCATCCGCGCCGCTTTCATCTGCACCCGCGGGGCAGGACCCAAGAGGCCGCCGATGATGCCTTCGCCTGATCCGCCGTTGGCGCGAATGTCGCCGTCCAGATCGATGCGGCCGTTCTTGACCGCGACGTTCAGCGGTCCGGAGATGCGCGTGGCGCGATAGCTGGCGACATTGGCGTTCAGCAGGGTGACCTGGCCATCGAGCGTCCAGGTCTGGGCGTCGCCCTTGAACAGGCCGGAATAGGCCGCTGGGCCCGCCACATCGGACCCGACCAGCCGGCTCAGCGAGGCCGTCTGAATATTCAGACTGATTCCGTCGGGCGAACTGCGGTCGGAGTTGCGGACCAGGCCGCGCGCCTCGGACTGGACGTTGTCGGAAAGCAGCTTCCACGCCACGCCCTGGCTGGCCTTGTCCGGCGTAGGAACCATGGCGAAGCCGAACCGCGCAGTGCGGCCGATCTTGGTGACGAAGGGCGCCAGCAGGTCCGAGTTGCTGAAGTCGGCGAAGCCCGCGACGCGAGAGCCCTTGTCGCCGAAATGGCCCTGGACAATCAGGGGGACGAACTGTCCCGTCTGAACCCGCGCATTGACGACGTCCGCGTTCAGAACCGCAACCGCCGAGAAGGGCTGATCCGGCGAATAGCCCAAGGCCCCCGCCAGCGGTCCGCCCTGAGCCTCATTGGCGCGCAGGTTGAGGCGCGTGTCTTCCAGCTTGCCGCCGAAGGTCGCCGCCAGACGCAGGAAGTCGCCCGGTCGGTTCAGGCTGTCGGCGTTGACCGTCGCGCTCTTGGCGCCGGCGCGTGGCAGGCTGGCGTTCCCCGACAGGCTCCAACGACCGTATTCCTTGGAGAAACCTTCCATCAGTTCGATGTTGGCCGCGAACTTGTCGATGTGGACCGAGATCGGCTGGGGGCTGGGCGGTTCGCCAGTGGGCGGCTCGACCACAGGACGGCGTAGGACGCGAATGGTCTCGGCCTTAATGTCGTTTGCATGGAAGCTGCGGCCGAGCAGGGCCAGATACGACCAGTCCATGCTGAGGTTGTTCGCCTCCAGCCAGATGCCCTGACTGTCGGCCAATGTGATGCGGTCGATGGTGAAGTCGCTGAGCAGATCGCCCTTCAGCCCATAGACCTTCAGCCGGCCGTAGCGGCTGATCTTCAGGTCCTGAAGCCGTTGCAGAACCATGTCGCGACCGCCGTCCGAGGCGATGTAGTAACGCCCTCCGACCAGCGCGGCGGCGATCAGCACCAGCAGTCCGGCCAGCACGACGCCCACGCCCAGGGCGATGCGTCTGATCAGCCCGCGACGCGGCTTCGCGGGCCGCGCGGCCTTGGCCGGCGTCGTCGCTTCTTCAGGCGTGGCTTCGGGCGGTGTATCGGTCAAAACGCCTGCCCGATGCTGATGTAGATCTGGAAGGCGGAATCGCCCTCACGCTTGTTGAGCGGCATGGCGACATCCGCCCGGATCGGTCCGAACGGCAGCATGTAGCGCACGCCCACGCCCGCGCCGTAGCGCATGTTGGTCAGGTTCGGTGTCTCCTGGAAGCCCACGGACCCGGCGTCGACGAAGGCGACGGCCTGGAAGCTCTGACCGATCGACTGGCGCACCTCGAACGAGGTTTCGAACAGAGACAGACCCCCGCGCGGCGTACCGTCCGGCAACTGCGGATTGACGCCCTGATAGGAATAGCCTCGCACCGAACCGCCACCGCCGGCGTAGAAAAGACGGTCGGCTGGCACGTTCAGCTCGCTGCCGCCGACGATGGAGCCGATCTTCATCCGTCCGGCCAGGATGGTGCGATCACCCGCGACGGGGAAATAGGCGGTGCCCTGCGTCTCGGTGCGCAGGAACAGGATGTTGCTATCCCCGGTCACCGCCGTCGGCTGCACCGCCAGATTGACGCGCCAGCCCTTGGTCGGGTTCAGCGGGTCGTTGGAGCGGTCGATGTAGGCGCTGGTCCGCGCGGTGACGATCGCCAGATTGCGGTCGAAGGTCACGCGCTGCGGCGGCAGGGTGCTGAAGTCGTAGCGCGTCTCGCTGTAGCGGCCCGCGTCCAGCCCGATTCCGTAGTTGAAATAGGAGGTCTTGCCGATCCGCTGTTGCAGGTCGGCGTACAGAACCACGGCGGTGCGCAGATAGGCGTCGGTGTCTTCGTTTACGACCGCCGCGCCCAGCTTCAGCGTCCGACCGGGTCGGCGCCAGTGGGGTAGGGACAGGTCGGCGCCGATCCGGCTGTCGATGTCTGCCAGTCGCGCTTCCAGCCTCAGCGTGTCCGCGCGGCCGAAGCGGTTGTAGCGGGTCTGGATCACATCCACGCCCGCGCCCTCCGCCGTCGACCAGGTGGCGCCGGCTTCCAGCACGCGACGGGGGCGGTCTTGCAGGCTGACCACCACGGGGCGATGACCGTCGGCGGTAATCTGGTCCAGTGGCGACAACGCGACGCTGACGCCGTCATAGACGCCGGTGTCCAGCAGCCGGCGTTCTAGCTCCGCGACCATTTCGGGATCGTAGCGATCGCCCTCGTTCCACGGCGCTAGGCCCGCCACCCAGGCGGGATTGGTGCGGCCCTGGCTTGTCAGACGCACGCCGTCCAGACGCACCAGCGCGCCGGAGGCGATGCGATATTCCGGCGCGACGGTGAAGGCCGCGTGATCCACCACGACACGGCGCGGATTGGCCTTGGCGTCGGCATAGCCGTCACGCACCAACGCCGCCACGGCCCGACCTTCGCCCGATATGACGTCTGCCGCCCGCCCCGGATCGCCGGCCTTCAGCGCGATCGCAGTCTTCGCCTTGTCCGCCGCCTGGACCTCCGGCGCGGGATCGGCCCACTGGATCGTCGGATCGGTCAGCAGGAAACGGCGCCCCGGTTCGACCGAGACCACCGCGATCGGCGTCTCCTCGCCCTCGACGATGTCTTCGACGACCGGTTGATAGTAGCCTTCGGACCGCAGCAGGGCGGTCGCCGAGGTCACGGCGCTCTCGGCGCGACGACGGGCCTCGAAGCGGCTGGCCGGCGCGCCGTCAACCTCGCCCACGGCCCGCTCCAGCGCCCGCCGCAGATCGCCGTCCATGTCGCCCCGGATCTGCGCGCGGGGTTCCGCCGCCGCTGCATGGGCGCAGGCCGAAAACGCCGCGAGGGCGACCAGCAGGGTAGGCCTGAACGTCAAACTCGATCTTTCGTCAAAAGGACGCCCCCCGGCAAACCTGTTCGTCAGTAGAACAGCGTCTCGCTCTCGGGCTGGACCGACTGTTCGGACGTGCGTTCCTCAGGCGGAAGCGTCGTCGACGGCGGAGGCGTGGGCGTCGGGTCCTGCACCTCTGGCGCAGGCGGGGGGGCTTCTTCCTTGACCGGCGGAGGCGCCGGCTCGACCGACATCTCGCCATAGTCTTCGTCAGAGCGCGAAGGACGGTCGTCGCAGGCCGACAGCGCGAGCACGCTAGCGGCGGCGGCCAAGACAAAAATCGAGCGTGTCATGAAAGTCCCCGGTCTCCGCCGACCAAACGCCTGTCGCGCTAAGCTGTTCCCTTAACGCCGAAATCTGCGTCGGTCATCCTGCGTGATCGGACCATTTTGTGACCATTTGATCTAAGGTCAGTTCGGATTTGGGGGAGGGCGCAGCAACTACGCCGTCGAAACGGGGCGCGGGTTGCGGCAGGCCGCTGTGGAATGTTCCTCGCGCCTGATTGTGCGGATGAGCCGGCGCCTCGGCCAGGCCCAGCACGGGCGTGACACAGGCTTCCGTCCCGGCGAAATGGGCGCTCCAGTCGTCGCGGTCTCTGCTCGCAAACAAGGCCGCAAACCGCGCTTGCAGGGCCGGCCAGGCGGCGATGTCGTATTGAACCGCGTCAGCCGGATCGATCTCCAAGCCGGCCAGCAGCGCAGCGTAGAAACGCGGCTCCAGCGCCGCCACCGCCACGAACCCGCCGTCGCGACAGGCGTAGCAGCGATAGAAGGGCGCGCCCCCGTCCAGCAGGTTGGCTCCGCGCTGGTCGCTCCACAGCCCCCGACCCTGCAAGGCCTGGAACAGACCGCCCAGCAGAGCCGCCCCGTCCGTCATGGCGGCGTCCACCACGCGTCCCTTGCCCGTCGTCCTGGCCTCCACCAGCGCGGCCAGCACCCCGACCACCAACAGCATGGCCCCGCCGCCATAATCGCCGACCAGGTTCAACGGGGGGGAGGGCGGACGATCCGCCTCGCCCATGGCGTGCAGCACGCCCGACAGGCCGATGTAGTTCAGATCATGCCCGACCCCATTCGCCAGCGGCCCCGTCTGGCCCCATCCCGTCACGCGCCCAAACACCAGCGCGGGCTTTCGCGCTTGGACAACGTCGGGACCATAGCCCAGCCGCTCCATGACGCCGGGTCGAAAACCTTCGATCACCGCGTCGGCCCCATCGATCAGCTGCAGGATGCGCTCGCGATCGGCCGGTGATTTCAGATCGACTGGAACGGCCGCTCGTCCCCGATGCAGGACCTCGCCTCCGACCTCGTCGAAGACAGATGGTCCGGCCGAGGCGTCGCGCGTCAGCCGCACAACCTCCGCTCCCAGGTCCGCCAACATCATTCCGGCGAAGGTGACCGGCCCCAAGCCGTCGAATTCGATGATGCGGACGCCATTTAATGGTTTCATGCCCAATGAGTAGCAGACCGGGTCTTGACCGGAAGGCCGGATTACAACAGAAGGCGCCCTTCGACGGTTCGGGCCAGCCCGGACGTCGCGCGGTGCGTCCTTAGCTCAGTTGGTTAGAGCATCTGACTTTTAATCAGAGGGTCCTCGGTTCGAGCCCGAGAGGACGTACCATTTAAAGCCCGCTTCGGCGGGCTTTTTGCTGTCTGGGCCTTGCCTTCAGTGCGTCGCGAAACGACCTGGCGCAGTCGCATCTGCCGCGATCGGAGCGTTCGATTTGTCGAGATACTTCGACAGGGTGGCGATTAGGGCAGGCAGTTGCAGCGGCTTGGCCAGGTGGTCGTCCATGCCGGCGTCGCGACACAGCTGGATCTGGTCCGGCTGAACATTGGCGGACAGGGCGATGATCGGCAGTCGGCGTCCGCCGCCGTGCTCGATACGGCGAATCTCACGCGTGGCCGTCAGGCCGTCCATGACCGGCATCTGCATATCCATCAGGACGAGATCGTAGACTTCGGACTGCACCGCATGCACCGCCTCGGCTCCATCGCTGGCGGTAGCGACCTCCAGTCCCATGCCGACAAGGATGGCGCTGATCAGTTCGCGGTTGGCCGGTGCGTCGTCGGCGATCAACACGCGGCCCTCGGGCACAACGCTGAGGCGCGGGCCCTCGGCCTCCGATCCGCCCTCGGCGATGTGCAGCGGGACGGTGACCTTGAACGTCGATCCCAGGCCGGGCTGGCTCGTGACGACGATATCGCCGTCCATCGCCCGCGCCAGCCGCCGCGAGATCGCCAGCCCCAGGCCGGTGCCCCCGTAGAGCCGGGTCGTCGACCGATCCGCCTGCGAGAAACGTTCGAACAGATGGGCCTGGGTCTGGGGGCTCATGCCGATGCCGGTATCGGTCACCTCCGCCGTCAGACGCCATGCGCCGCTATCGTCCATTGCACCGCCGACCGACAGACTGACCGAGCCCTGGCTGGTGAACTTCACGGCATTGCCCAGCAGGTTCAGCAGGATCTGTCGAAGACGGGCCTGGTCGCCCATCAGGCGATCCGGCATGTCCGGCGACAAGTTGACGTGCAGCGCCAGACCCTTGGCCAGACACTGGGCCTCCATCATCTGGACTGTCTCGTGCGCCAGGGCGGCCGGGTCGAACCGCTGCGGCTCCAGCTCGATCATGCCGGCTTCAAGCTTGGAATAGTCCAGCACGTCGTTGATGACCGACAGCAGGGCTTCGCTGGCCGTGGCGATGCGCGCGACATAGCCCTTCTCGGCCTCAGGCAAGGCCTCGCTGGCCTTCAGCAGGTTCGAAAAGCCGATGACGCTGGTCAGAGGCGTGCGCAGTTCATGGCTCATGTTCGCCAGGAACTCGCTCTCGGCGGCCGCCGCCGCCTCGGCCCGGTCGCGCGCGGTGACCAGTTCGTCCGCCAGGATCTTGCGATCCGTCATGTCACGGATGACCACCACCACCTCCGACGGCTTGCCCGTTTCGGCAGCCAGGGCGCGGAAGGTGCATTCGACCCAGACGATCGAACCGTCGCGATGAAGGGCTCGGTGCTCCAGCCGGCACGGCTCCTTGGTGTGGATGGTTCCCAGCACGGCCCGGGTCACCATCTCCCGATCATCAGGATGGACATAGTCCATGGGCCGGCCGTTCATCTCTTCGGTGGTCCAGCCGAGCAGGCTTTCGATCGCCGGCGAGATGTATTTGCTGGTGCCGTCCGGGCGAACGCGGGTGATCACGTCGCCCACGTTTTCAGCCAATAGCCGATAGCGCGCCTCGTCACGCTGAGCGCGGGCGATCTGGGCCTGCTGGTCTGTGATGTCCTGAAACACGCCGTAAAGGACCTTCACGACCCCGGCGTCGTTACGTTCGGCGCGGGCCTGGGTCAGAACCGCACGCTCCTCGCCATCGGCGCGAATCAGCCGAAGCCGCATTTTGTAGCCATCGCCGGTTTCGGCCGAGTTTGCGATCGCCGCCAACAATCCGGGCCTGTCGTCGGGGTGATAACGGTCGATGGCCGAATCGACCTGGGGATCGAAGGTTTTGCGATCTAGACCATGGATGCGGAACACCTCGTCGGACCAGTGGACCTTGCCGCTGGCCAGTTCCAACCGCCAATGGCCGACCCCTGCCATGTTTTCGATCAGCTCCAGCGTGCCGTGGCGCTCATCGCTGACGCGACCGACTTCCAGCGACGCGATGATGTCTTCGGCCATGGCGCCTAGCGTGCGCAAAGTCGCGATCTGGGCGTCGGAGGGGTGGGGGCGGGGTTTGCGATCCATGACGCCGAACGCGCCCAGCGGCCGACCGTCCGGGCCGCAGATCGTCACGCCGGCGTAGAAACGCAGATTGTAGGGGGGGCGCCACCAGGAAATGATTGCGCGCTGCGGGGTCCGCCAGGCCGTCTTCGACCACCAGGACGGCTTCTTTGCCCCGGCGCAGCAGACGGTCGCCGAGGGTGCGTTCGCGCGGCAGGCTTCGAACCAGTTCACGATCGCTGCACCACAGTACGGCGTTGTCGCCGCTGACCAGGGTGACGACGGCGGCGGGCGCATCGAAAACCGTGCAGGCCAGTTCCGTAAGACGTTGGAACGGACCGGCAGGGGCGTCCAGGGCTTCCAGGCTCTTGGCGATGTAAGGCACGACCGAACTCCAACGACCGGCCAAAGTGCCATAAGATCAGAGAATTCTTCGTTACCGAACGCTTCCGCCGCTACGCTTTAATCGTCAGCCGAGGCGTGGTCTAAGCCAACCCATGAAACGCCTTCTTCTCGCAGTCAGTCTTGTTGCGCTTTCCGGTTGCAATGCCGGTCGGTCGGCGATGGGCGGCGCCGAACAGGTCGGGGCGGGCTTCGCGGCGGCGGCGACGGCGCCGCTGGAGGACTTCAACCTGCGTCGTCAGATGATCCCGACGGTGCTGCTTCAGGCCGAAGCCAATCCCTACGACCTGCGCAATCTGAATCAGTGCACGACCATCGGCGCAGAAGTCGCACGGTTGGACGAAGCGCTGGGACCCGATACGGACGAACCGCCGCGTCAGGACGGCTCCTATCTCAGCGAGCGGGCGGCGGATGCGGCGACCAAGGCGGCGCTGAACGCCATTCGCGACACGACGACCGACTTTATTCCCGGCCGAAACTGGATCCGTCGGCTGAGCGGCGCCGAACAGCACTCAAAGCACGTTCAGTCGGCTATCCAGTCAGGCCGAATGCGCCGCGCCTTCCTGAAAGGCATGGGCATGCAGCGGAACTGCGCGCCGCCGGCTGCGCCCAGCTAATTCAGACCGCACCCTTAGGTGTCAGCCGTTTGACGTGTGGCGGGCGTGGAAGTCGCGCCTGAACTGCTCGAACCGACCCTCGGAAATCGCCGCACGCATGGCCGCCGTCAGCGCCTGATAAAAGGCGATGTTGTGCCAACTCAGCAGCACCTTGCCCAAGATTTCATCGGCGCGGATCAGGTGGTGCAGATAGGCCTTCGAATACTGCGATGACGGGCCGTCGATGGTTGGGTCCAGCGGGTCCTGATCCTCGGCGAAGCGGGCGTTCTTCAGGTTCAACGGGCCATCCCAGGTCCAGGCCTGACCGTGACGGCCCGCGCGGGTCGGCAGGACACAGTCGAACATGTCGACGCCGCGATACACCGCCTCGACCAGGTCGACCGGCTTGCCCACGCCCATCAGATAGCGCGGACGATCGGCGGGCAGCATTTCCGGCGCGTAGTCCAGCACCTCGCACATGGCCTGGTGGCCTTCGCCGACCGCCAGACCGCCGATGGCGTAGCCGTCGAAACCGATTTCTTGCAGTTGCTCCGATGACTGGCGGCGCAAGTCCTCGAAGGTGGATCCCTGCTGTATGCCGAACAGGGCCTGGTTTTCACGTTCGCCGAACCGGGCCTTGGACCGCGCGCCCCAGCGGATCGACAGCTCCATCGCCTTTCTAGCTGCATCCTTTTCGGCCGGATAGGCGACGCACTGGTCCAACTGCATCGAGATGTCGGCGCCGATCCGGTCGGCTTGGATTTCGATCGACCGCTCGGGCGTCAGAACATGTTTGGAGCCATCGATGTGGCTGGAGAAGGTTACGGCCTCCTCCTTGACCTTGGAGATGCCGGCCAGGGACATGACCTGGAACCCGCCGCTGTCGGTCAGAATGGGCTTGTCCCAGCCCATAAACTTGTGAAGCCCGCCCAGACGCTCCATCCGCTCGGGCCCAGGGCGCAGCATCAGGTGATAGGTGTTGCCCAGCAGGATGTCGGCGCCGGTCGCCTTGACCTGATCCACCGTCATCGCCTTGACCGTGGCGGCGGTGCCGACCGGCATGAAGGCGGGGGTGCGGATATCGCCGCGCGCGGTCTTCAGTACCCCGGTGCGGGCGCGGCCCTCGGTGGCGGAAATCTGGAAGGGGAAAGGCATTCAGGCGATCAGTCGTTCAAGCTGTTCGACGCGCGCCAGATCCTTGGGGCGGCCGAACAGGCGGTACAGGGCGATGTGGTCCCGGATGTCCGGGACGAACAGGGGCGTGTCCTCGACGAAGACGCGGCGGCGCGAGCCGAAGGCGACCGGGGTCCAGTCGCCGCCGTCGCGGGTCTCCAGATCGGCCATGACCTCAACCAGGATTGGCTGATCCGGCGCGCGCCCGAAGACGGCGGAGCGGAACAGACCTTCGCCCGGATCGGGTATCACCACGCCGCCCAGCGCGCCCAGCAGGTTGCGCGCATCGCGCGGCGCGCACAGCACGTCGATGTCGGGCACATGGATGTCGGTCAGGCCATAGAGCGCCATGGCCGCCCCGCCGAAGATCCACCACGGCTCGCGCAGGTCGCGCGCGGCCTCGCCGACGGCGATCAGGCCGTCTTGAAGATCATGCGGAAGGTCGTCGGGTGACACGGGGCGGGCTCGATTTCGTCAGGAGGCGGCATTTAGGCGTTCCGGTCGCGATTGACCACCCGATCACCATCCCAGCGACGCCTCGCCGCGCAGGATGGCCTCGGCCTGGGAGGTGTGCTTGCCGCCCTCGCGGTCGTGCAGGATCAGCGGCGGCAGCAGCCGCAGCGGCGCGCGCCCGGTCTTGATGGCGTGCACCAGCACCCGCTTGGCCGGCTCGTCCGCAAAGGGATGGATGGGCCGCACGGCGAACGACCCCGCCTTTTCGCCCAGTAAAGCCAGCAGATCGGCCAGTCGGTCGGCGCGGTGAACGACCACGATGCGTCCGCCTTCCTTCACCGCCTTCAACAGGAAATCGGTCCACGCCTTCAGCCCGTCGTCGGCCATCCAGGCGCCCCGCTTGCCCTCGGCCGGGGCGCGCAACGCCGTGGCGTCATCGAAGAAGGGGGGATTGGATATGGCCCAGTCGGCCGGCTCCACGCCGAGGGCCCGAAACCCGGCCGCCACGTCGCCCTGACGAATCATAGCTGATCCAGCTGCGCCGTTCAGCGTCGCATTCTCGGTCGCCAGCGCCGCCATCACCGGATCGCGCTCCAGTCCCGTCAGGGTCACGCCGGGCCGTCGCGCCGCGATCTGCATCAGGACCGCACCCGCCCCGCAGCCCGCCTCGATCACGCTCTGGCCCGCCTCGGCCGGGACCGCCGCCGCCAACAAAGCCGCATCCATCCCGGCGCGATAGCCGCGCGCGGGTTGACGCAAGCGCACCCGGCCGTTCAACAGGCCGTTCTCGACGATCGTTGTCGGCAGGGTTTCGACCGGCTCCAAGCCTCAATCTCCTTGACCCTCAAGGGGTCGAACATCATTGTGCGCCGCAACTCGCGGGGGCAAGCCGGCCCGGCCGCAAAAAGCCATTCCCGCGGCCCGCCGCGCCAGTGAAAGAGTATTCGTTTGGACGTCGCCATCGCCGCCGCTCACCGCCCGAAGGGGGACGTCAACGCCCTTGTCCGGCTGGCTGAGGTCGATATGGCGGCCGTGGACGCCCTGATCCTGGATCGGATGCAGTCGGATGTGCCGATCATCCCGAAACTGGCCGAACATCTGGTTTCGGCGGGCGGAAAGCGTCTGCGCCCCCTGATGACCGTCGCCGCGGCGCGCGCCGTGGGCGCGACGGACGACATCGTAGCGCCGCGCAAGCTGGCCGCCGCGGTCGAGTTCATTCACACCGCCACGCTCCTGCACGACGACATCGTCGATGCGTCCGAACTGCGTCGGGGCAAGGTCGCGGCCCACCTGATCTGGGGCGCCCCCACCAGCGTCCTGGTCGGCGACTTTCTGTTCGCCCGCGCCTTCGAACTGATGGTCGAGACGGATTCGATGCGCGCCCTGGGCATTCTGGCCGAGGCTTCGCGCGTGATCTCCGAGGGCGAGGTGCTGCAGCTGACGCGCGCCCACGACCTGAATCTGGACCAGGCCACCTATCTGCAGATCATCTCGGCCAAGACTGCCGAACTTTTCGCCGCGGCCGCCGAGGCGGGCGCGGTGGGCGCCGGGGCCGATCCGGCCGCGATCAAGGCTTTGCGCGACTACGGCATGGCGTTGGGGATCGCCTTCCAACTGGCCGACGACGCCCTGGACTACGGCGCGACGGCCGAGGCCCTGGGCAAGAACGCCGGCGACGATTTCAACGAGGGCAAGGCGACCCTGCCGCTGCTTCTGGCAGTCGCCCGCACGCGCGGCCGCGAGGAAGCCTTCTGGGAGCGCACCGTGACCAAGGGCGAGCGGACGCCCGAAGATTTCACCCGCGCGCGCGAACTCATCATCGGCTCGGGCGCCATCGGCGCGACCCTGGACCTGGCCGGCGACTATGCCGATCAGGCCAAGGCGGCCCTGTCGGTCCTGCCGTCCAGCGACTGGCGCGCCGCGCTGGAAGACCTGGCCGATTTCGCGGTGTCGCGCGCCGCTTGACCGAGACTGCGGATACGCTCGGCCAACAGGTCCGCACCGCCGACCTCGACCGCTGGCTGTCCAGTCGCCTGGTCGCGGATGACCGCGCCCGCGCCGACCTTATCACGCTTTACGCCTTCGAAGCCGAGCTGATGACCATCCCCACGCGCGTGACCCAGCCGCTCCTGGCCGAGATGCGCTATACTTGGTGGGCGGAACAGCTGGACGGCGTCTTCGCCGGCGTGCCGCGCAAGGGCCATCCGGTGTTGGAGGCCTTGACTGAACTTGTCGCGCGTCACGGCCTGGAACGCGCGCCGTTCGACGCCCTGATCGACGCCCACATCGGCCGGGTGCGCGAACAGCCGCACGATCTGGACGCTTTCTACGTCGGCCCGATGCAGGTCGCGACGCGTGTGTTGGCAGGGCAGGGGCATGACTCGGCCATGGCCGATGCGGCCCGCGTCTGGGGGCTGACGCAGACCGGCCGGCGCCAGCAGGCGGCGTCCCTGAGAACTGTCGCTAATAAGGCGCTGAAACGCCTGCCGCCTGCCGGCTTCCCGGCCGTGGCTCACGCCGCCCTGACCGATCCGGACCAACCGGAGCCGCTGAAGCGGCTGCGCCTGCTATGGGCCGTGCTGCGCGGCCGGATCTGACCTAGCCGTTCAGGCCGGCGATCAAGCGGGTCAGCAGGGCGTTCAGCGTTTTCTGATCTTCTCGCGACAGGCCGCTCAAGGCCTCTTTGGCCGTATCTTGATGGCTGGGCATGATCGTCTCGATCAGGTCGAAACCCTTGTCCGTCAGACGGACCAGGGTCGCCCGTCGGTCGCTCGGATGCGGGCGCCGCTCGACCCAGCCCGCCTTTTCCAGCCGGTCGATCCGCGCGGTCATGCCGCCGGACGACATCATGGCCGCCTCGAACAGCGCCGTCGGCGTCAGGCCTTCGCGTTCGCCCGATCGGCGCAGCGTCGCCAGCACGTCGAACTCGCCGTGCTGCAAACCATAGCGCGCAAACAGCGGCGTCTGGCGCTCGCGGATCACCAGTTGCGACGCCTCGTTCAGGCGTCCCAGCACCTCCATCGGCAGCATGTCTAGGTCGGGGCGTTGCACGGCCCATTGGGCGGCGGCGCGAGAAGCTCTATCGGGCATGGTTATCTTGACATCCAGATACTTGAGGTCGAGAGACTAGCGCGATTTTCAGTCGGAGTCCCCACCATGACCGCACGATCTGACGCCACGCCCGCGCGCGGCGCTTCGCTGCTGTTGCTGGCGGCCATCGTCGCCCTGGCGCTGAATCTGCGGCCGGCGATGGCGGCGGTGGGGCCGCTGCTGGATCTGATCGAGGGCGCGACGGGCATGGGTTCGACCGCCGCCAGCCTGCTGACCACCTTGCCCGTGCTGATGATCGGTCTGGGCGCCCTGTCGATCCGGCCGTTGCGTCGGCGGTTGGGCGAGCGGCGCGGGATCTTGCTGGGCGCGCTTCTGATCGGTGCGGCCTGCCTGGTGCGGGTGGTGCTGACCGGCGCGACCGGCCTGATCGCCAGCGCAGTAGTCGTCGGCGTCGGCGTCGCCTTGATCCAGGCCTTGGCGCCGGTCGTCATCAAACGGGCCTTTCCGGCGAAGTTCGGCACGGTCATGGCGCTCTACACCACCGGCATCATGGGCGGCGCCGCCGTCGCGGCGGCCACGGCGGCCGGTCTGGCCGAGACGATCGGCTGGGCCGGGACGCTGGCCCTATGGAGCGCGCCGGCCTTTGTCGCAGCATCGGTCTGGCTGGCGGCGTCGCGCGACCCCGCGGCCGAGGAGCCGAACCGTGCCGCAGCGGTCGAGGCGACGGACCCCGATCTGCCCTTCTGGCGTCAGGGGCGGGCGTGGCGGCTGATCCTGATCATGGGCCTAGGGACCTCGGCCTATACCTTGATGCTGGCCTGGCTGCCGCCCTTCTACATCGACCTGGGCGAGCCAAGGGCGACGGCCGGCTATCTGCTCAGCGGTATGACGGCTGCGGAGGTGACGGCCGGCCTGCTGGTGTCGCTGACCATCGGGCGCTTTGCGGATCGGCGCGGACCGATCCTGACGGCGCTTCTGCTCGCCCTGGCGGGTCTGGCCGGGCTCGTGGTCGCGCCCCTCAGCATGGCCGTGCCGATCGTGATCCTCCTTGGCCTCGGCATCGGCGCGATCTTCCCGCTCAGCCTGATCCTGGCGATGGACCAGATCGACGATCCCGCCCGCTCCGGCGATCTGCTCGCCTTCGTCCAAGGCGGCGGCTACATCATCGCCAGCCTGTCGCCGCTGGGCGCCGGCCTGCTGCGCGACCATATGGCCGACCTGACCCAGGCCTGGGTGCTGATGGGCGTCGGCGTCATCCTGCTGGGCGCAATGACGCTGGAGTTTCGGCCGGGCCTGCCCAAGCTGCGCTGAGCGGCCCGGCCCTCAGAAATCAGTCCGCGTCGCGCCAGGCTTTCAGGCTTTCCATCGCCCGGAGGCTCATCAGGCGCTTCTTTGCCCGGCCGCGTTCCTTCAGCGGGATCTTGACGCCGGCCTCGTCGACCTTGGGCGCTTCCAGCGGCGGCAACAGGCCGTAGTTGATGTTCATCGGCTGGAACTTCGATCCCGCCAGGTGCCCGCCGGTGATGTGCTCGACCAGGGCGCCCATGGCGGTCTCGGGCGGCGGCGGGGCCAGGTCGCGACCCAGCGCTTGCGCAGCGGCGAGACGGCCGGTCAGCAGGCCCATGGCCGCGCTCTCGACATAACCCTCCACACCCGTCACCTGTCCGGCGAAGCGCAGGCGTGGCATGGCCTCCAACCGAAGCTGCTTGTCCAGCAGTTGGGGACTGTTCAGATAGGTGTTGCGGTGAAGACCGCCCAGACGCGCGAACTGAGCGTTCTGCAGGCCGGGGATCATGCGGAAGACCTCGGCCTGCGCCCCGTGCTTCAGCTTGGTCTGGAAGCCGACCATGTTGAACAGGGTGCCCAACGCGTTGTCCTGGCGCAGCTGGACGATGGCGTAGGCCTTGACCAGCGGGTCGCGCGGATTGGTCAAGCCGACCGGCTTCATCGGGCCGTGCCGCAGGGTCTCGCGACCACGCTCGGCCATGACCTCGATGGGCAGGCAGCCGTCGAAATAGGGGACGTGCTCCCACTCTTTGAACTCGGCTTTGGGACCACTCAGCAGGGCGTCGATGAAGGCCTCGTACTGGGCCTTGTCCATCGGGCAGTTGACGTAGGCGGCGGCGTCGCCGCCCGGACCTTCCTTGTCATAGCGCGACTGACGCCAGGCGATGTCGAAGTCGATCGAATCGGCGTGAACGATGGGGGCGATGGCGTCGAAGAAGCTCAAGGACTCCTCGCCCGTCGCCTTCAGGATGGCGTCGGCCAGGGCGGGGGAGGTCAGGGGGCCGGTGGCGACGATGACATTGTCCCATTCCTGCGGCGGCAGGCCGGCGATCTCTTCGCGCACGATGGTGACGAAGGGGTGGGCGGTCAGTTTGGCCGTCACCGCCTGGGAGAAGGCGTCGCGGTCCACGGCCAGGGCGCCGCCGGCCGGCACCTGGTTGATGTCGCCGCAGGCCATGATGACCGAATCCAGCGCCCGCATCTCGGCGTGCAGCAGGCCGACCGCATTGAACTGCCAGTCATCCGAGCGGAAGGAGTTGGAGCAGACCAGCTCGGCCAGGCCATCGGTGTGGTGGGCGTCGGTCTTGACGCCAGGCACGCCGCGCATCTCGTGCAGGATGACGGGTACGCCGGCCTGGGCGATCTGCCAGGCGGCCTCGGAGCCGGCCAGGCCGCCGCCGATGACGTGGATGGGGGAAGGAGAGGGGGAAGCGCTCATCGCGGCCTTCTAGCGGGCGGGTGGCGTGGTGTCATGGCCCCCTGCTATATCCGCCGCCGGTCATCGGGGGCGTAGATTGAGCGAGCATCGGATTTTGCGACTGGGCGAGACGCTGTCGGCGGCGGCCCGCACCCTGCCTCGCCTGTGGCGCGGGGCTTGCGGCGCGATCCTGCTGGCGGCCGTGGTCTGGAGCCTCAAGCCGCTGGCGGCGGGCGCAGCGGGCCTGATCTGGGCGGTGTGCGCCTTGGCCTCGACCCTGGTGCTGGCGGGCGCGCTGGCGCGGATCGCCATCACCGACGATCTGGCTCGGGCGCGGCGGCTGGGCCTGGGGCCGGTCGGGTTGCAGTTCGGGCGGCCGGAGGTCCGGTTGCTGGGCGCGGGCCTGCTGTGCGCGATCTTTCTCGCGATGATCCTGTCGGTCGTAGCCCTGGTCCTGCTGGCCGTGTTCGGCATGGCCGAGTTGAACGCCCAGGCCATCGAAATGCGCCAGTGGAGCGCGGTGGGACCGTCGTGGAAGCTGATCCTGCTGGCGGTCGTCACGGCCTTCGCCCTGTTCGCCGTCATCGCCTTCGCTGTGCGCCTGTCCCTGTTCGCGCCAGCGACGATCGGGCGCGGGCAGATGGTGTCGCTGCAGAGCATGAGCATCGCGCGCGGCGGCTTCTGGCCCCTGCTGGTCGGGCTTGTCGTTACGGCGCCGCCCAAGATTGCGCTGGTATTGCTGTGGGGCGCCGGGCTGCTGTCGGGCACGGCGGGCTGGATCGTCTTCGCCGTCGTGCTCACGGGTGTGCAGGCTCCGCTGACGATGGCCTTTGTGGGTGCCGCCTATCGCCGGCTGGAACCTGCGCCGCTCCGGTAGGCCAGAGCGGCGCAGGTCTATCAGGCGGCCTGCAAGCCCGGTTCGACGGTGTAGGCCGCCTCGGTCTTGGCGGCGACTTCGTCGAGGGTGACGCCGTCGGCCAGTTCGATCAGCTCGAGGCCCGCGCCGTCGGGCTTGACGTCGAAGGTGGCCAGGTCGGTGATGATGCGGCTGACGACGCCGGTGCCGGTCAGAGGCAGGGTGCAGGATTTCAGCACCTTGGATTGGCCGTGCTTGTTGGCGTGTTCCATGACAACGACGACGCGCTTGACGCCGGCGACCAGGTCCATGGCGCCGCCCATGCCCTTCACCAGCTTGCCGGGGATCATCCAGTTGGCGATGTCGCCGTTCTGGGCCACTTCCATCGCGCCCAAAATCGACAGGTTGATATGGCCGCCGCGGATCATGGCGAAGCTGTCGGCGCTGGAGAAGTAGGACGACTCCGGGATCTCGGTGATCGTCTGCTTGCCGGCGTTGATCAGGTCGGGGTCCTCGTCGCCCTCATAGGGGAAGGGCCCCATGCCCAGCATGCCGTTCTCGGATTGCAGGGTCACGGTCATGCCGGCGGGGATGTAGTTGGCGACCAGGGTCGGGATGCCGATGCCCAGATTCACATAGAAGCCGTCCTGCAGTTCCTGGGCGGCGCGTTCGGCGAGTTGTTCACGGGTGCGGGGCATGATCAGACCTCCGATCCGGCGGCGGCGCCGGCGGCACGTTGACGGACGGTGCGCTGTTCGATGCGCTTTTCGGACACGGTCTGGACCAGGCGGTCGACATAGACGCCCGGCGTGTGGATGTGGTCGGGATCCAGCGCGCCGACCGGGACGATCTCTTCGACCTCGACAACCGTGACCTTGCCGGCTGTGGCCATCATCGGGTTGAAGTTGCGGGCGGTCTTGCGGAACACCAGGTTGCCGCGCTCGTCGGCCTTCCACGCCTTGACGATGGACAGGTCGGCGACCAGGCCGGTCTCCATGACGTAGTCGCGGCCGTTGAAGTTGCGGACCTCTTTGCCCTCGGCGACCAGGGTGCCGACGCCGGTGGCGGTGAAGAAGGCGGGAATGCCCGCGCCGCCGGCGCGGATGCGCTCGGCCAGGGTTCCCTGCGGGTTGAACTCAAGCTCCAGCTCGCCGGCGAGATACTGGCGCTCGAACTCCTTGTTCTCACCGACGTAGGACGAGATCATCTTCGCGATCTGGCGGGTGCCCAGCAGTTGGCCCAGGCCGAAACCATCGACGCCGGCGTTGTTGGAGATGACCGTCAAGCCCTTGACGCCGCTGTCGCGCAGGGCGGCGATCAGGTTTTCGGCGATGCCGCACAGGCCGAACCCGCCGGACATGACCGTCATGCCGTCGAAGGTCAGGCCCTCCAGCGCGGACGTGACGTCAGCGTAGATCTTTCCCATCGCTCTCCCTTTTTTCACTGCCTGATGAATATCGGCTTTTGACCACGCCTAACGCGGGGGCGGGCGGGGGGCAAGACGCGGCGTCGATCCGACGCGGCGATTTCAGACGGCGAAGGCGAAAAACAGAGTCTAATTCGTCTAATTCGTCTGAAACGACGGCGAGCCCGGTTCGAAAAAGAGAGTACAATTGGTGCACTTTCTTCGGAATCGGCCGGCGCGGGAGGCGGATGTCGGCATCCTTGGGGTTGCGTTCAAGAGGGCGAAGGCATCCATCGGGGTCGAGGCGTCGTATTGCCGTCAAGCCTGCAGCAAGATCCGACGATCGAGGACGCCGATGAACCTGACCAATGTCGCCATTCGCCAGCTTCAGGACGCGCCGTTCCCGGACTTCGTGACGCGTCCGGCGATCGACAGCCTGGTGACGGAGGCCAGAAAGCGTCTGGATCGCGACGGGCCGCACGACGAGGCGGCCTTTGCGCGCGAAATGGCCCAGCGCGCCATTGCCGAACATACGGATGCGGCGAACCAGCAGCATTACGAACTGCCGCCCGAGTTTTTCCAGCTGTGCCTGGGCAAGCGGCTGAAATACTCCTGCTGCCTCTATCCCACGGGCCGCGAGACGCTGGATCAGGCGGAAGAAGCGGCGCTGGCCGAGACCTGCGCCCATGCCGATCTGAAGGACGGTCAGACGATTCTGGAGATGGGCTGCGGCTGGGGCTCGCTTTCGCTGTGGATGGCCGAGACCTATCCGAAGTCGAAGATCACGGCAGTGTCGAACAGTCACGGCCAACGCGGCCATATCGAAGCGCAGGCGGCGGCGCGGGGGCTGACCAATCTGACGGTCATCACCCAGGACATGAACGCCTTCGACACCGAGCAGCGCTTCGACCGCATCGTCTCGGTGGAGATGTTCGAGCATATGGCCAACTGGCGCGCCCTGCTGACCAAGGCGAGAAACTGGCTGACGCCGGACGGGCGGATGTTCATCCACGTCTTCACGCACCGCGACGCGCCCTATCGGTTCGACCATACCGACAGCGGCGACTTCATCGCGCAACACTTCTTCACCGGCGGGGTCATGCCCAGCCACGGCCTGATCCGACAGTTTCCGGACCTGTTCGCGGTCGAGCAGGAATGGACCTGGAACGGCGGTCACTATGCGAAGACCGCCAACGATTGGCTGGCGAACATGGACCGGAACGCCCCGCGGATCGCGGTGTTGATGCGGGAGACCTATGGCGACGACGCCAAACTTTGGACCCGTCGCTGGCGGCGGTTCTATCTGGCGACGGCCGGTCTGTTCGGAAACGACGAGGGCCGCACCTGGGCGGTCAGCCACTATAGACTGAAGCCGGCTTAAGGGAGACGAGGATGATCAAATATGTCGCGGCCTATCTCGGGGCCGGCCTGACCTTTGCAGCCATCGATTTCGTCTGGCTGACCACCATGACCAACCGGCTGTACAAGCCCGTCATCGGGCCGATCATGGCCGACAAGCCGGACATGAAGGCGGCGGTGGCCTTCTATCTGATCTCCATCGCCGGGACCGTGTTCCTGGCGATCGCGCCGGCCCTGAAGGAAGGGAACTGGACGCGGGCGGCGATCAACGGGGCGGTGCTGGGCTTCGTCGCCTACGCCACCTACGACCTGACCAATCAGGCGACCCTGGCGGTCTGGCAGACCAAGCTGACGATCATCGATCTGATCTGGGGCACGACCTTGACGATGCTGTCGGCGACCGGCGGTTATTTCGCCGCGCGCTGGGCCGAGGGCCGTTTCGGCTAAGCAGCCCGGCTGAGCCCGCGCTTGCGATTGCAGCCGCGCGTGTCTAAAGCTCGCGCCAGGGTTGATCGCGGGGGCAACAGTTGGGGGATGGCAGGCACCGATTGATGTCGGCGCGCGGCGCGGCCGATGCGGGCTGGGTCTATGGCGCGCACGTCGCCCGCTATGTCTCGCCGCTGCTGCTCTATCCGGTTCTGACGCGACGCCTGGGGCTGGAAGGCTTCGGGGTGTTCGCCTCGGCCATCGCCCTGGCCTTGGTGGTGTCGGTGGTCGTGGATTATGGGCAGTCGCTCTCGGGGCCGCGCGACATCGCCGGAGCTGTCGAAGGGCGCGGCGTCCTGGTCGGTCAGGCCCTGGCGATGCGCGGCGTGCTGATCCTGCCCGCCGCTGCCGTCGGCGTCGTTTTGGCGGCCTTCAATTCGGTTCTGGAAGGCGCGAGCGGCGTCGTGGCCATGGCGGTCGTGCTGGGGATCGGGCAGGGGGCCAGCCTCCTGTGGTTCTTTCAGGGTATTCGCGATCCCGGTCCGGCGGCGATGTTGGAGGTCGGCTTCGCCCTGGTCGGAGCGGGCGTCGTGCTGGCGCTGCCGGACTTGAGCGTCGGCGGCGCGATGGCCGTCCAGGCGGGCGGCGTCTGGGCGGGCTTGGTCGCGACCGGCGTCCTGCTGCTGCGACGGCAGACAGTTCAGGCGCCGGAGCGGGGTTTTGTGAGGCGCGCCCTGATCCATGGCGGTCCGCTGTTCGCCAGTCGAGCGGTCATCGTCGCCTATACGGGGGCGGGCGTTCTGGTCGTCGCGGCGCTGGCCGGGCCGGCGCAGGCGGCGCTTTACGGGGCGGCGGACCGACTGGTCGCGGCGTCCGGGTCGCTGATGCGGCCGCTGGCAGGCCTGATTGCGCCCCGGGTCGCCGGACTGCTGGGAAAGGATTCGGCGGCGGCGTTTCGCACGGCGCGGTGGACGCTGGCCGCCTCGACCGGCGCGTTCGTGCTGCTGGCGGCGGCGCTGACGCTGGCGGCGCCGCTGCTGATCAGACTGTTGTTCGGGCCGGGGTTTGCGGGCGCCGTCGAGGTGCTGCGCCTTCTGGCCTGGGTGCTGCCGCTGGTGGCCGTCAGCCAGGTGCTGGGGCTGCATCTGATGAACCCGCTGCGGATGGATGGACGGTTCGCGCTGATCGTGGCGCTGGGCTGTGTCGCGACCCTGGGCCCGGCGGTGGTGTTGGCGCCCGGCCTTGGCGCGGCCGGCATGGCGGGCGCGCGGATCATCGGCGAGGCGGTGGTGGTCGCGGCCTGCCTGATCGGCCTGAGGGCGCACTGGGGGGCGTTGTTCCAGACCGGCAGGAGGCGCGATGTCCCGGCGATATGACTGGCTGATCGTCGGCGCCGGTTTCACCGGGGCGGTGGTCGCCGAACGGCTGGCGCGCGGGCTGGATCAGAGCGTGCTGGTGATCGACCGGCGCGACCACGTCGGCGGCAATGCGCACGACCGACGCGATGCGGGCGGGCGGCTGATCCATCCGTATGGTCCGCACGTGTTCCACACCAACAGTGCGCGTATCTTCGCCTATCTGAGCCGGTTTACGGCGTGGCGGCCCTATGCCCATCGGGTCCAAGGGCTGCTCGACGGGCGACAGGTGCCGCTGCCGTTCAATCTGGATTCGATCGAGACGCTGTTTCCCGCCGCGATGGCCAAGCGGATGACGCAGGCCCTGGTCCAGCGTTTCGGTTTCGGGGCGCGGCCCAGCATCCATGACCTGCGACAGGCGGGGGACGATCCGGATCTGAGGCGGCTGGGTGACTATGTCTTCAACAAGGTGTTCGCCGGATACACCGCCAAACAGTGGGGTTTGCCGGTCGAGGTGCTGGACGCCTCGGTCACCGCACGGGTGCCGATCGCGGTCAGCCGGGACGACCGCTATTTCGTCGACCGCTATCAGGCCATGCCGCGCGACGGCTATGGGGCGCTGTTCCAGCGGATGCTGGATCATCCCAACATCACGGTGTCGGTGAATACGCCGATGGATCAGGTCGAAGCGGGGTCGTGGGACCGGATGGTCTATTGCGGCGCGCTGGACGACTATTTCGGCCGGTCCGTCGGGGCCTTGCCCTATCGCAGCGTGCGGTTCGACCATCGGGTCGTGGATGCCGATGAGGGGCTGCCGGTCGGGACGGTCAACTATCCCAACGATTTCGACTTCACGCGCATCACCGATTTCCGCCACCTGACCGGCGAGCGCGGGCCGACGACGGCGACGGTGACCGAATATCCGATGGCTTATGAGGCGGGCGTGAACGACCCCTATTATCCGATCCTGACGGAGTCTTCGCGCGCGTTGGCGGTGCAGTATCGCGCGATGGCGGCGACGCTGGCGGGCAAGGTGTGGTTCGCCGGACGGCTGGCCGATTTTCAGTATTACAACATGGACCAGGCGGTCGGGCGGGCGCTGAGCCTGGTCGAGAAGTCGCTGGCGCCGGCCATCGCCCGGATGGCGGCATGAGGGCGTCGGTTTGGGCGGTGGTGGTGACGTGGAACCGGCGCGCCCTGCTGGAGCAATGCCTGGCGCATCTGATCGCCCAGACGCGGCATTGCGACGGGGTGGTGGTGATCGACAACGCCAGCGATGACGGCACCGCCGAGATGCTGGCCGACGCCTGGGCGGGGCAGGCGATGGTGGTGCGGATGCCGGTCAACACCGGCGGGGCGGGCGGCTTCAACGCCGGCATCCGCGCGGCCATCGAGGCCGGGGCCGATCGGGTGTGGCTGATGGACGACGACGTGCTGCCGGCGCCGGATGCGCTGGAGGCCTTGCTGGCGGCGGAAGCGGGGCTGGCGGACGAGGGCGTCGTTCCGGCCTTCCTGTGTTCCAGCGTGAGGTCGCCTGAGGGGCATCTCACCAACACGCCCGAGATCGACCGACGCGAGAATGTGCTGGGCTATCCGACCTGGGGCGAGCGACTGGAGCAGGGGATGGCGCCGGTGCGGCAGGCGACATTCGTGTCGGTCCTGGTCAGCCGCGCGGCGGTCATGCGGCACGGCCTGCCGCTGACGCCCATGTTCATTTGGGGCGACGATACGGAATATACGCTGCGGCTGTCGCGCGACGAGCCGGGCTATCTGGTCGCGGCCAGCCACGTCGAGCATGTGCGCGCGGCGCCGGGACGGCTGACCATCGAGACCGAGCCGGATGCGCGGCGCGAGCGGCTGCATCGCTATCTGACGCGCAACGTCATCCTGGCCAAGCGGCGGCACGAGGGACGGCGCTCTGCGCTGCGCTATGCCGCATCGCGGCTCAGGCTGGCGGGTCGGCTGGCGCTGGGCGGACGCTGGCGAAAGGCCGGGGTGCTGGTCGCCGGCGTGGTGGACGGGGCGCGGTTCGATCCCGAGGTCGAGCATTGCAGGCCGTCCTGAGCGCATCGCGGCGCGGAACGCTGCGCTGGTCCCAGGTGCGCGCGGCCTATGAGCGGGTAACTTTGGGTCTGCTGGGCCTGGGCGTAACCTTGCCGCTCTTTCTGACGCCGGGGCAGGTCAGCGGGCCGCGGCTAGGGGATCTGGCGCTGGCGGTTGCTGTGCCGTTGGCGGCTGTGACGTGGCGAGGCATGGCGCCGGTTCTGAGGGCGGCTTGCGTGGTCGCGGCGGGCTTTCTGGCGATGACGCTGCTGGCGCAGGTCGCGCAGGGCGGCGATCGCCTGAACGTCGGGGATGCGGCCTTCTGGTTTCGATGGATCACCTCGGCGCTGGCGGCGCCGGCGGCGGCGACACTGATCCTGAGAGATGAACGACGGCGGCGGCTGTTCCTATGGGCCTTGCTGGCGGGCGCGGCGTGTCACTTGGCGACCTACGGGCTGGTGACGCTGGTGGGATTGGAGCCTTTGCAGGCCGTGGGGCTGGCGTCGCCGCGCGCGATGGTGACCACGACGGCCGCCCAGGTGCGGCTGACGACCCTGGCCGAGCATCCGAATGCGGCGATGGCGATGATCGGATTGGCGGTCCCGGCCGGCGTGATGCTGGCGGGACGGGGCTGGGCCCGGCGTGCGACGACGTGGGGCGGCGTCGGCGTGGCGGCATTGGGGTTCGTCAGCACCCTGTCGCGAGGCGGCATGATGGCGGCGATGCTGGCAGGGCTGGCGAGGATGGTCGTCGGTTGGCGCTGGCGCGAGCGGGTTCGGCCGCTGGGGGTGGTGCTGACGGTCTGCGTGCTGGCGGTGGGGGCGATGACTTTGCAGGCGGGGCGGTTCGACCTCGATGGCGGCCGGTTTGCGGGACGGTTCGACAGGGCGGCGCTGCAGGACAATCTGGCCGGACGGATGCTGACCTGGCGGCGGACAGTCGATCTGGTCGTGGAGCGGCCGATGGGGGCGGGGTGGTCGTCGGCGGACGAGATGGGGGCGTTTCGGGCGCTGTCGGTCAGCCACAACGGCTATCTGTTCACGGCGCGGACGGCGGGCGTGGTGAGCGCGCTGGTGCTGCTGGGGCTGCATCTAGCGTCGGCGGCGCGGCTGGACGCGCTGACGCCGCTGTCGGTCTATGTGCTGGCCGCGATGTTTGGAGAGGACCTGACGCAGGGGGCGGGGATGGTCTTCCTGTGCTGTCTGGTGGGCGCCTTGGCGTGGCGAAGGCCGCTGGAGCCGTGAGGGTGCTGATCGTCAACACCCTTTATCCGCCGGCGCAGGTCGGCGGGGCGGAACGCAGCGTGGCGCAGTTGGCCCAAGGGCTGAGGCGGGCGGGCGTCGAGGCGTCGGTGCTGACGCTGACGCCGGGGCGCGAGACGGTGAACGAACGGATCGACGGCGTGCCCGTGCAGCGCCTGCCGGTTCAAAATCTTTATTGGCCCTATGACGGCACGCGGCGATCGGCGGTCCAGCGAGCGGTTTGGCATGGGCTGGAGGCGGCCAATCCGCTGATGGATCAGGCGGTGGATCGGGCGGTCGCGCGGGTGCGGCCGGACCTGATCCATCTGCACCTGACGACGGGGTTTTCGCTGTCAGTCCATCGCGCGGTGGCGCGGCGGGATCTGCCGCTGGTGCAGACGCTGAGGGACTGGTCGATGCTGTGCGCGCGGGCGTCGCTGTTTCGACGCGGACGGCGATGCGATCGGCGGTGTGGGTCGTGCATTCTGCTGACAGCGGGGAAGCGGGTGCGGTCGCAAGGGGTGGATCATGTCATCGGCCTGAGCGGGCCTGTGCTGGAGACGCATCGGGGGGCGGGCTATTTTCGGCGGACGCCGGGGTCGGTGATCGGCAATGCAGCGGGCGCGGCGGCGATCGCGCCGAAACCATCGCTGGTCGAGGCGCCGGCGATGCGGTTCGGGTTTCTGGGGCGGATCGAACCGGAAAAGGGGATCGAGGTTCTGCTAGCGGCGGCGAGCGGGTTGGACGGCGACTGGGCACTGAATATCGGCGGGCGGGGCGAGGCGGACTACGTGCAGGCGTTGAAGCGGGCTTACGATGATCCGCGCATCGTCTGGCTGGGTCAGGTGGAGGCGGAGGCGTTCTGGCCCAAGGTGGATGTGCTGGTTGCGCCGGCGGTGTGGGCCGAGCCGTTCGGACGCAGCGTCGTGGAGGCGGTTCAGCAGGGACGGGGCGTGATCGCATCACGCATCGGCGGCTTGCCGGAGGCGGCGCAGGGGGCGGGCATGTCAGCCTTAGTGGAACCGGGGGATGCAGGCGCGCTGACGGCGGCGATGCAGGCGGCTGTAGACCAGCCGGAACGCGGGCGTTTCGCGGCGGTCGGTGCGCCGCCCTGGACCGAGGCGTCGATCGTCGAGGCGCACAGGGCCGTCTATCGTCAGGTGCTGAGCAGAAGGGCTTCGATGATTTCGGCCGAGCGGGACCAAGCGTAACGGTCTGCGCGGCGAAGGCCCGTGTCGCGGCGAGCGACATCCGGTCCGCTGAGCATCTCAGCCATATGGGCGGCCAGGGCTGCGTCGTCGGCAGGGTCGAAATAGAGGGCGGCGTCGGCGCAGACCTCGCGCGCTGCGGGGATGTCGGAGGCGATGACCGGACAGCCGAGGGTCATCGCCTCCAGCGGCGGAATGCCGAAGCCTTCGTAGAGGCTGGGAAAGACCAGGGCGCGCGCGCCGCCGAGCAGGGCGGTGATCTCGGCATCCGAGCGACGGCCGACGAAGATCAGGCGCGGGTCGGCCGGAAAGGTGGAACGGTCGAAGACGGCGGGGCGGTCGCCGATGAGGACCAGCCGAACGGCAGGGTCGGCAAGACGGGAGAGGGCGCGAATGGCGACGGCGAGGTTCTTGTTCGGCGTCAGATTACCCAGGGCCACGAAGTAGGGGCGGGTCGTCAGATCAAGGCGTGCAACGACGGCGGGGTCTTGCATGACGATGCGAAGATGGTCGGCGCTGTTCGGGGCGACAGCGATGCTGTCGGGCGACAGGTTCAGGACCGAGGCCAACTCGCGCCGGGAGAACTCGGAGACGGTCGCCAACCGCGCCCGGCGCGCCAGAATTCTGTTCAGGGCGCGGTGGAAGGCGGCGTAGCCTGTTCGGAAATGCTCAGGATGACGAAAGACAGCGGCGTCGTGGATGACGACGACATGGCGACGATGCAGCACCGGACCCGAACCCGCTAACGAAAGCAGACGGCCGTGGCGCGCGGTCCAGGCCAGGGCGGTCTGTTCCCAAAGATGGCCGCCTGCGCGCCCGATCGTGCGGGTCGGGATGTTGAGCAGGTTCAGGTTATCGGCGCCGGGGGGCTTCAATAGGACGTAACGCTCGGCCGAGCCGGGGCGCTGGTCAAGGGCGCGGACGATCTGACGCGCATAGCGCTGAACCCCGCTCATCGGCTGGGTCAGGAAGCGGCCGTTGATGAAGACGGGCTCAGCCACCCAGGCGTCTGCGGGCGAAGGCGTCGCGGTAAATCCGGACCGTCTGTTCGGCCATGCGTGAGGCGGACAGCAGGCCCGGCGCAATCGGCAGGGGAACGACGCGGCTGGCCAGCGCGGCGCGCATCGCCTCGGCCAGATGATCGGGCGAGGCGTCGACAGGCAGGCGGTCGATGTGCGCGCCGGCATGGATCAGACGCCCGATACCGCCGACGTCGGTGCAGACGATCGGCAGGCCCAAGGCGGCCGCCTCGATCATGGCGTAGGAATCGGCCTCATAACGGCTGGTCATGGCGAACAGATCCAAGCCCGCCATCAAAGGCCCGGCATCGCGTGCGCCCAGCAGGCGGAGGGCGTCGCCGCCGGCGGTCCTGACCGACGAGGCCAGATCGCCGTTCCCGATCATGACGCCGGTGATGCGCGGATCGATGGCGTTCGCCCGGCGGACGGCGTTGGCGAACCGGACGGGGTCTTTCTGGGTGCAGAACCGGCCGACGAAGCCGATGACCAGAGCGTCGTTGGGAACGCCGAGGATTTGGCGGGCGGCGAGACGATCGTTGGCGGGCGGGGAGGCCAGGCCGTTGGGAACGACGTGCAAGCGGTTCCCGCCGAGCCCCCAGCGACGGGCGACGGCGGCCTCCTTCTCAGAGACGGCGATGATGGCGTCGCTGGAGCGGGCCAATAATGCCTCGGCCGCGCCGGCGATGATCGTCGTCAGGTTGGCCGGGCCCATCATAGGCAGGGCGTGAGGCGTGTAGATCTTGGCGGCGCCGGGCGCGTGGGCCAGGCGGACCAGGGCGCCGGCCTTGGCGCTGTGGCCATGGACGATCTCGAATGGGCCGAGACGGGCGATCAGGCGGTTCAGGGCGTAAAGGGCGGCGACGTCCCACGGTCCGACGCTGCGGCGCATCGGCAGACGTCCACTGGCGTGCAGGGGAAGGGCGGCGACCGCGGCCTCGAACCAAGGCTCTGCGCGGCTCGGCGACCAGATCAGGGACACCTGATGGCCGCTTCCGATCAAGGCGCGGGCCAGATCGACCACGTGACGCCCCGAGCCGCCGCCGGACGGCGATGACCAGAAGAATGCGCAATGTCGTCCCCCGACGATGGCTCAGCATTGCAACTGAAAGCCATCATCGAGAAACGTCAAGATTGCGCACATTCTCGTTGCGCGAAATCTAATCCGAGTTGGACGAAGTCCAACTCTGCCGCTTTCGCTTTAGTTGACCGTCGCCTTGACGATCTTGCCGGGGCTGCGCGGCGGCTCGCCCTTGGGCAGGGCGTCGACGTGTTCCATGCCCGATTCGACCTGGCCCCAGACGGTGTACTGGCGATCCAGGAAGGTGGCGTCGTCGAAGACGATGAAGAACTGCGAGTTGGCGCTGTTGGGGTCAGAGGTGCGGGCCATCGAGCAGACGCCGCGCACGTGCGGCTCGGCCGAGAACTCGGCCTTCAGGTTCGGCTTCTTGGAGCCCGAGGTGCCGGTGCCGGTCGGATCGCCGCCCTGGGCCATGAAGCCCGGAATCACGCGGTGGAAGACCACGCCGTCGTAGAAGCCTTCCTTGGCCAACTCGGTGATGCGTTCGACGTGGCCGGGGGCCAGGTCGGGGCGCAGCTTGATGACCACGTCGCGGGCTTCGCCGTCGCCGGTGTCCAGGGTGAAGGTCAGGGTGTCGGCCATGTCGGTCGTCCTCTTTGGGTTGATTTGAGGCGGGACATAGCCCGCAACGCCGGTCGGGGCTATGTGGGAACGATGAGCGAAGACGAAAAGCCCCAGGAACGCCGCCGGATGGTGAAACCGCCCACCGGCGGAACCGCCGCCGGACGCGGCATGGGCACCAAGATGAAGACGGCCGACACCAAGTCGATGTCGAGCCAGCAATGGATCAAACGCCAGCTGTCGGACAAATGGTCTGAAAAGGCGCGGGCCGAAGGCTGGCGCTCGCGCGCGGCCTTCAAGCTGATCGAGATCGACGACAAGTTCCGGCTGATCAAGCGCGGGTCGAAGGTCATCGACCTGGGCGCGGCGCCGGGCGGCTGGGTTCAGGTGGCCTTGAACCGGGGTGCGGGCGCGGTGGCGGGGGTGGACCTGCTGATGATCGCGCCGATCCCGGGCGCGACCTTGCTTCAGGCCGATTTCACCCATCCGGGCGTGGACCAGCAGCTGATCGACGCCATCGGCGGGGCGCCGGACCTGGTGCTGTCGGACATGGCGCACAACACGGTCGGGCATCGCCAGACGGACCATTTGAAGATCATCGCCCTGATCGAGATCGCCGCTGACTTCGCCATTCGCACGCTGCGGCCCGGCGGAAACTTCGTCTCCAAGAACTTCCAGGGCGGGGATGCCGGCGGGGTTCTGGCGCGGCTGCGCGAGGAGTTCGAGACGGTGAAATACGTCAAGCCGGCGTCGAGCCGGAAGGACAGCGCCGAGGTGTTTCTGGTCGCGCTGAACAAGCGATAATCGCGCGTACCGGGGAAAGTCGATGATGCCGGTCTTGGTTTTGGCTGCAGCGCTTCAAGCAGCTCCGTCGCCCTCAGCTGATGATCTGTCACCAGTATCCGACAAGGTCCTGCGGTACCTGCTGGATGGGTCCATTTGGATTACGTCGATACAGTCATTGGTGATCGAGCGCAGTTCTTCTTTCCCGAGGGTCGATACGTGGTCCATGGCAGAGCAAGAAGCGAAGGTCGCTATCGCGTGTCGGACGGTCGAATTTGCACTCAAGTCGGAGACTATTCCGAGAACTGCTTCCACGTGTTCAGCGACACCAGCGGACGTTTCTTTGTCGACCACCTGCCAGCACCCGGTGATGGCGAGGTCTCGGAAGTTCGCTTTGTTCCTGTCCTGGAAGCGCGCTGATAGAACGCGCATCTGGCGATAGACCAGCGATCGCTTGTAAGGCTTAGGCCGTAGCGACGGCGCTGCGCGCCCGACGCTCTTCGATTCGCGACCAGATGCGGTCGTGCAGGGCGAAGAAGAGCGTCTGCACCATAGGCTCGACCATGCCGATGGTCAGCGCCGTGCGGATGTCGTTGGTCAGGGCGTAGGCTACGGCGACCGCCACGGCGAAATGCATGACGCCATAGGTGACAGTCTTCAGCGCGATCTGTTTGAACGACCGGGGCAGGGTGTGGCTGTGGCCGTGATGAGCGTCGTGCGAGCGGCGCTGTTCCTCGGGCGACATGATGTCGAGGCGGGCGGTGAAGGCCTCTGTCGCCTCCTCGATATTGGAGGCCATGCGACGCCGCTCGACCTTATGCCAGACGCGGTCGTGGACGGTGTAGGCGATGGTCTGAAAGATCGGCTCGACCATGCCGACGGCCAGGGCGATGCGCCAGTCGCGGGTGATGACGAAGGCGACCAGGATGGCGACGATCAGGTGCATGACGCCATAGCTGGCGATCTTTAGAGCCAGTTTGCGCGCGGTGCTGAGGATGACGCCGACCATGCGGAGAGAATGGTGAGCGGCCCTGCGGGTTGCAAAGCAATAAAATCTATCGGGCCTATAACCGCAATCGGCCTTGCCCCCGACCCCCGCATCCCGTTATACGCGGCCCGCAAAACGGAGACTCCCTATGGAGATACGCGAAGGACTGACCTTCGACGATGTTTTGCTGGAACCCGGCGCATCCGAGTTCATGCCGGCGATGGTCGATGTCTCGACCCAGCTGACGCGCGACATCAAACTGAACATCCCGCTACTGTCGTCCGCCATGGACACGGTGACGGAAAGCCGTCTGGCCATCGCCATGGCGCAGTCCGGCGGTCTGGGCGTTCTGCACCGCAACATGACCATCGAGGAGCAGGCCGACGAGGTCCGCGCCGTCAAACGCTATGAGAGCGGGATGGTGGTCAATCCGGTGACGGTCGGCCCGCAGACGACGCTGGGCGAAGTGCGCGAGATCGTGGCGCGCAAGAAGATCACCGGCTTCCCTGTCGTGGATCCGGCGACGGGCAAGCTGGTCGGGATGCTGACCCACCGCGACATGCGCTTCGAGAGCGACCTGAACGTCACGGCCGCCTCGCTGATGACCACCGGCGACCTGATCACCGTCCGCGAAGGCGCCAGCCGCGACGAAGCGCGCGAGTTGCTGAAGACCCGCAAGATCGAACGCGTCATCGTGGTGGACGAGGATTATCGGGCCGTCGGCCTGATCACCATGAAGGATATCGAGAAGGCCCAGGCCTTCCCCAACGCCGCCAAGGACGAGCAGGGCCGCCTGCTGGTCGGCGCAGCCTCCACCGTCGGCGACGCCGGATACGAGCGCGCGATGGCGCTCGCCGAAGCGGGTTGCGACGTGGTGGTGATCGACACCGCCCACGGTCACTCGGCCTCGGTCGCCCAGGTGGTCGAGCGGATTAAGCGCGAGAACAACCGGCTGCAGATCATCGCAGGCAATGTCGCCACCTACGATGCGACGCGCGCCCTGATCGACGCAGGCGCGGATGCGGTGAAGGTGGGCATCGGTCCCGGCTCCATCTGCACCACGCGCATTGTCGCCGGCGTGGGCGTGCCGCAGCTGACGGCGGTGATGGACGCCGCGCGCGCGGCCAGGGGCACGGGCGCCTCGGTCATCGCGGACGGGGGCATCAAATACTCGGGCGACCTGGCCAAGGCCATCGCGGCCGGCGCCAACGTGGCCATGATGGGCTCGATGTTCGCCGGCACCGACGAAAGCCCTGGCGAGGTCTTCCTGTATCAGGGCCGCAGCTACAAGTCGTATCGCGGCATGGGTTCGGTCGGCGCAATGGCGCGCGGCTCGGCGGATCGGTATTTCCAGAAGGAAGTCTCGTCCGAGAAGCTGGTGCCCGAGGGCATCGAGGGTCAGACGCCCTACAAGGGGCCGATCAGCCCGGTCCTGCACCAGATGGTCGGCGGTCTTCGCGCCTCCATGGGCTATGTCGGCGCCGGCACGATTCCGGAGTTCCAGGAACGCGCCCGTTTCGTGCGCATCACCGGCGCGGGTCTGCGTGAAAGCCACGTGCACGACGTGATGATCACGCGTGAAGCGCCCAACTATCGGCAGGGGTAGGCGACCATGACGACCGAACTCACCTATCTGGCCCTGACGCTGATCCTGGCCCTGGTTCAGATCTTCCTGCCCGCCGGGGCGCGGACGGCCGAGTTCGGCTCGAAATGGAATGCGGGTCCGCGCGACGAGACGCCGGAGGCGAAGAAGCCGCTGACCGGCCGTCTCGAACGCGCCCAATCCAATCTGTACGAGACCCTGCCGCTGTTCATCGGCGCGGTCCTGATCGCCCATGTCATCGGCGCGTCCAGCGCCCTGACGGTGTGGGGCGCGGCGCTCTATTTCTGGGCGCGGGTGGTCTATGTGCCGCTCTACGCCGTCGGCGTTCCCTATGTCCGGTCGCTGGTCTGGGTGGTCTCGCTTGCGGGACTGGTCATGGTCCTGGCGTCCCTGTTCTTCGTTTGAAAGCCTGAATTGACCCCAGCCGCTCGCCTCGCCGCCGCCGCCTCCGTCCTGGACTCCATCGCCCAGGGCCGCCAACCGGCCGAGGCCGTCATGAAGGCCTGGGGCACGGCCAACCGCTACGCCGGGTCCAAGGACCGGCGCGCCATCGCCGACCGGGTCTATAAGGTGCTGCGCGCGCGCGGCCGCCTGTCGTGGATCATGGGCGGGCGTGAAGACGGTCGGGCCCTGGTCATCGGTTCGCTGCACGCCATCGACGGTCTTTCGCTGGAAGAGATCGAGGGCCTGCATTCGGGCGACGGCTATGGCCCGCGCCCGCTGTCCAAACAGGAGCGCAGCCGCATCACGGCGGGGCAGGGCGAACTGCCGGGCTGGGTCGCCGCCGGCCTGCCTGAGTTCGTGGTCGAGGATTTCAAAGCCACCTTCGGCGATCGCTGGGCCGAGGAAGCCCACGCCCTGATGGCGCCGCGCGCGCCGATCGACCTGCGCGTCAATGATGCGGCCGCCACGATCGATGAGGTCGAGGCCGAGCTGAAGGCCACAGGGCTCGACGTCTCGCGCACGCCCTGGTCGGCCGTCGGCCTGCGCGTGCCGTCGGAACCGCCGCCCAACATCCAGGCGCTGGACGGCTTCAAGGCCGGTCGGTTCGAAATCCAGGACGAAGGCAGCCAGGTCGTCTGCTGGCTGCCTGGGGCGCAACCCGGCATGACGGTGGTGGACTACTGCGCCGGCGGCGGCGGCAAGACGCTGGGTCTGGCCCAGGCGATGAAAGGGCAGGGCAAGCTGGTCGCCTCGGACGTCGTCAACAAGCGGCTGGAGAACATCCGTCCTCGCCTGCAGCGCGCGGGCGTCGAGGCGGAGCTGGTCCTGATCGGCCAGAACGGCGGCGGTCTGGAAGACCTGAACGGGCAGGCCGATCTGGTCTTCGTCGATGCGCCCTGTTCGGGATCTGGCACCTGGCGTCGTCGGCCCGAGGATGCTTGGCGGCTGACAGCCGAGGAGGTCGAAAAGCTTCACGGCCTGCAGGTGCGTATTTTGAGCCAGGCGACCAAGCTGGTGAAGCCGGGCGGCAGACTGGTCTATGTCACCTGTTCGATGCTGGCGCGCGAGAATGAAGCCAGCGTGGACGCCTTCGAGGCCGCCAACCCCGACTTCCGCCCTGTCCCCGTCGCCGACGTCCTGTCGGCGCCGCAACTGACCGACGCCGCGCGCGCGAAGTTCGCCGAGCTGGCGTCCGGGGCGCGCCTGCGCCTGTCGCCGGCGTCGGCCGACACCGACGGCTTCTTCGCCGCCGTCTACGAGCGCGCCGCATGAAGCTGGCGCGGCATGGCGGGGTTTCGCTGCTCTACGTCATGGCCGCGCCTGCGGAATACGGCCTGCACCTTCAGGCCCGGATCACGCCGCTGATGACCGGCGTCGGTCCGGTGGAGGCCGCCGTGAGCCTGGGCGCCGCCCTGGCGCGGCTGGAAGCGGCGAACGATCTGCCGGATCTGATCGTATCGGTGGGCTCGTGCGGGTCGCGGGTGTTGGAGCATGCGGCGGTTTATCAGGCCTCGTCCGTCGCCTATCGCGACATGGACGCCAGCCCGCTCGGTTTTCCGAAGGGCGTGACGCCGTTGCTGGACCAGCCCGCCGTCCTGTCTTTGCCTTGCCCGATCCCCGGCGTGCCGACGGCCTCCCTTTCTACGGGTGCGAATGTCGTCTCCGGCGCCGCCTATGACGCCATCGACGCCGAGATGGTGGACATGGAGACCTGGGCCCTGGTCCGCGCCGCCCAGACCTTCGGTGTGCCCCTGATCGCCCTGCGCGGCGTGTCGGACGGTCGCGCCGAGTTGAAGGCGTTGGAGGACTGGACCTCGACCCTGCATCATGTGGACGAGACCCTGGCCGTCGCCCTGGATCGCCTGATCGCCGTGCTGGAGGCCGACGGCCCCGCCGCTCTTGAGCTCCCCGCCCTTGAAATATCGGCCCCGCCCGGCCAAGACCCCGCCCATCTTCCTGCCCCGGATTCGATCACGTCATGACCACGCCGCAAGACCACCAAAAGGTCCTCATCGTCGACTTCGGCAGCCAGGTGACGCAGTTGATCGCGCGGCGCCTGCGCGAGGCCAGCGTCTATTGCGAGATCCATCCGTTCCGGAAGGCCGAGGCAGCTCTGACGGCCATGAACCCGGCGGCCATCATCCTGTCGGGCGGTCCCGAGAGCGTGCATGAAGAGGGCAGTCCTCGCGCGCCGCAGGGCGTGTTCGAGGCGGGCGTGCCGGTGCTGGGCATCTGCTACGGCGAGATGACGATGTGCGAGCAGCTGGGCGGCAAGGTCGAGGGCGGGCACACGCGCGAGTTCGGCCGCGCCGAGATCACGGTTCAGAAGACCTCGCCCCTGCTGGCAGACCTGGCCCCCGTCGGCGAGAACGAAGAGGTCTGGATGAGCCACGGCGACAAGATCGTCGCCATCCCGCAAGGCTTTGGCGTGGTCGCCTCGTCCGAGGGGTCGCCCTATGCGGTGATCGCCGACGAGGCTCGTCGCTTCTACGGTGTTCAGTTCCACCCCGAAGTGATGCACACCCCGCGCGGCCATCAGATGCTGAAGAACTTCACCCACGGGATCGCGGGTTTGAAGGGCGACTGGACCATGGCCGCCTATCGCGACGAGAAGATCGCCCAGATCCGCGAACAGGTCGGCGACGCCAAGGTGATCTGCGGCCTGTCGGGCGGGGTGGACTCCTCGGTCGCCGCCGTTCTGATCCATGAGGCCATCGGGGATCAACTGACCTGCGTCTTCGTCGATACCGGCCTGTTGAGGAAGGACGAAGCGAAACAGGTCACGACCCTGTTCCGCGAGCACTACAACATCCCGCTGGTGCACGTTGATGCATCGAAGGAATTCCTGGGCGAACTGGCCGGGATTTCCGACCCCGAAACCAAGCGCAAGACCATCGGCCGGCTGTTCATCGCGGTGTTCGATCGCGAGTCCGCCAAGATCGAGGGCGCCGAGTTCCTGGCCCAGGGCACCCTCTATCCGGACGTGATCGAGAGCGTCTCCTCGTCCAGCGGCAAGGCCCACGTCATCAAGAGCCACCACAACGTCGGCGGCCTGCCGGACTATATGAAGCTCAAACTGGTCGAGCCTCTGCGAGAGCTGTTCAAGGACGAGGTCCGCGCCCTGGGCCGCGAACTGGGGCTCAGCGACGCCTTCGTGGGTCGCCACCCGTTCCCCGGACCGGGCCTGGCCATCCGCATCCCCGGCGAGATTACGCCGGACGCCGTCGAGACCCTGCAACAAGCGGACGCCATCTATCTGGATGAAATCCGCAAGGCGGGTCTATACGACAAGATCTGGCAGGCCTTCGCCGTGCTGCTGCCGGTCAAGACCGTCGGCGTCATGGGCGACGCCCGCACCTATGAAAAGGTCCTGGCCCTGCGCGCCGTCTCCTCCACCGACGGCATGACCGCCGACTTCTACCAGTTCCCGTGGGACGTCCTCTCCAAGACCGCCACCCGCATCATCAACGAGGTGCGCGGCGTCAACCGCGTCGTCTACGACGTCACGTCCAAGCCGCCGGGGACGATCGAGTGGGAATAATTCGGGCCTTTCGGGAGCTTTCGAGAACGCTTCCGAAATGGGCTGTAAGTTGCTGACGCGAAAGTGAATTCTGTCGAGACCCTTCGGAGCCTTTCGGAGGGTCTTTTTTTCGTGATGCCGACCTGTCTGACGGTATCGCGCTCCGTTGCTCCCATGGATTCCGGCTCATACCGTCTGGGCCACGGCGAGCCGTTGACGGTATTCTTTTCAAGCAAGACGCTGAAAAGGCGAGAAAATATCGACCTCGAACCGCCGATTTCCGGGCCTGTCCGGTGCGAGGAGGTTTTACCGTGCTTACCGATGCCGCTCTGAAGAATTTGAAGCCTAAATCAAAGCCTTACAAGAGTACCGACAGGGACGGCTTGTACGCCTACATCTCGCCCGGGGGAGCGATCTCGTTCCGCTACGACTATCGCTTCAACGGTCGGCGAGAGACGCTCACCCTGGGGCGCTACGGACGGGGCGGTCTGAGCCTCTCGCAGGCGCGGGAACGTCTGTTCGAGATCAAGCGGACCATCGCGGACGGCGTGTCGCCCGCCCTGGAGAAGCAGCGCGCCAAGCGTCGTCTGAAAGAGGCGCGCAGCTTCGAGCATGTCGCCCAGCGTTGGATGGACACCGCACCGATGGCGGACAGCACACGGAACATGCGCCGGTCGATCTTCAATCGCGAGGTGCTGCCGCAGTGGCGAAACCGCCTGCTTAGCGAGATCACTCCCGACGACATCCGGGCGCACTGCAAGACCATCGTGGACCGCGGCGCGCCGGCGACGGCGATCCATGTGCGCGACATCGTCAAACAGATCTACGCCTGGGCGATTCTGCACGGCGAGAAGATCGACAATCCGGCCGACGGCGTCGGGCCGGCGTCGATCGCGACCTTCCGGCCGCGAGACCGCAGCCTGTCGCCGAGCGAGATCCGCATCATGCTGGGGCTTCTCGGAGAGGTGGCGACCCTGCCGACCATCCGGCTCGGGCTGAAGTTCATCCTGCTCAGCATGGTGCGAAAGAGCGAACTGCAGGATGGCGTCTGGCCAGAAGTGGATTTCGAGAACGCCGTCTGGTCGATCCCGGCGGCGCGGATGAAGCGCTCCCGGCCCCACAACGTCTATCTGTCGACCCAGATGCTCGACATCCTGATCGCCCTGAAGACCTGCGCGGGGAACTCCAAATACATCCTGCCGTCGCGCTACGACGCGGACGCGCCGATGTCGCGGGCGACCTTCAATCGCGTGACCTCCGCCATCGCCGCGCTGGCGAAGAAGCGGGGACTGCCTTTGGAGCCGTTCACCGTGCACGACCTGCGACGGACGGCTTCGACCCTGTTGCACGAGATGGGGTTCAACTCGGACTGGATCGAAAAGGGCTTGGCTCACGAGGAGCGGTCGTCGCGCGGGGTCTACAACAAGGCGGAGTTCGAGATGCAGCGACGGCATATGGCGCAGCAGTGGTCGGACGCGGTCGAGGCCTGGGAGGCCGGGCGGACGTTCACGCCGGTGCTCAGTGTGCCGGAGGGAGAGGGACCTCGCTTCGATCCAAAGTTCTGACGGGTCGGCTGACGCGTCGGCGGACATCGGGCGGCGGGGCGCGGCGGATCGGCTGGTTGCGGCGCCGCTCGAGCCACGCCTCGACCTCGGCCAGGTCCCAGACCACGCAGCGGGGCGTCAGAAGGAACCGCTTCGGAAACTCGCCCCGGCGCTCCATCTCCCAGATGGTGCTGTCGGCGAGCGGCACCATCTGGTGCAGTTCAGGTTTCTTGATCGTGCGGCGTAGGGGTGGGCTGGCCTGGGCCATCGAAATCTCCGCTTTGCTGGGAGAATCGAACCCGAAAGATTGCGACAGGCCTAGCCGTATCCTCTCCACCGTAGGCTTGCGCATCCCCTGGCGTCAGCGGCTTGAATACTTCCATATTTCGACTAATGCGGAACTATGGAAGCCGAAGCCTCGATTCTCGCTCTCGCTGCCCTGGCGCAGTCGACCCGGTTGGAGGCGTTTCGTCTCCTGGTCCGTCACGAACCGGAGGGCCTGCCGGCCGGTGACATCTCCAATCACCTCGCCATCCCGGCCAACACGCTTTCGTCCCATCTGGCCGTCCTAAGCCGGGCGGGGCTGATCCAGTCGGAACGTCGCAGCCGGTCGATCATCTATCGGGCCGACCTGGACCGGCTTCGCGACCTGGTCCTGTTCCTGCTCAAGGACTGCTGTGGGGGCAGGGCGGACCTGTGCGAGCCGCTGTTGGCAGACCTCGCGCCCTGTTGCTCGTGAGGACGCCATGGACATCGTAATCTATCACAACCCCGCGTGCGGGACGTCTCGCAACGCCTTGGAGCTGATCCGGCACGTCGGGATCGAGCCTCACGTAATCGAGTATCTGAAGACGCCGCCGTCGCGCGCCATGGTCGCTTGGCTGGCCGGGCGGACCGGCGCGCCGCTGCGTGACCTGCTGCGGGAGAAGGGCACGCCCTTCGCCGAGCTGGGTCTCGAGAACCCCGACCGGACGGATGAGCAACTGCTCGATGCGATCGAGGCCCATCCGATCCTGCTCAACCGTCCGATCGTCGTCGGTCCCCTGGGGGTTCGTCTCTGCCGCCCGTCGGAGGCCGTGCTGGACCTGCTGCCGATCGAGAACCTGAAGCCCTTCACCAAGGAAGACGGAGAGGTCGTCATCGACGCCGACGGCCGGCGGGTGGGACGATGACCGAAGCGCCCGCCAGGTCGCCACGCCGCCTGTCGTTCCTTGATCGCTGGCTGACGGTGTGGATTTTCGCCGCCATGGCCGTCGGCGTTCTGCTCGGAACCATGGTGCCGGGCCTGCCCGCCTGGGTCGACAGCCTCTCGGTCGGTACCACCAACATCCCGATCGCCATCGGCCTGATCCTGATGATGTACCCGCCGCTGGCCAAGGTCCGCTATGAGGCCTTGCCGCGCGTGTTCGCCGACAAGCGGGTCCTCGCGCTGTCGCTGGTCCAGAACTGGATTCTGGGTCCGGTGCTGATGTTCGCTCTAGCGGCGATCTTCCTGCGCGATCAGCCGGAATATATGACCGGCGTGATCCTGATCGGCTTGGCGCGCTGTATCGCCATGGTGCTGGTCTGGAACCAGTTGGCCCGAGGCGACAACCAGTATGTGGCCGGTCTCGTGGCCTTCAACTCGATCTTCCAGATCCTATTCTTCAGCCTCTATGCTTGGCTCTTCCTCACCGTTCTGCCGCCGCTGTTCGGCCTGCGGGGCAGTGTGGTGGACGTCAGCGTCTGGACCATCGCCGGAGCCGTGCTCGTCTATCTCGGCGTTCCGTTCGTGGCGGGCTTTTTGACGCGCCGCTGCCTGATCGCCCGCAAGGGCGCCGGTTGGTACGAGCGTCGTTTCCTGCCGCGCATCGGACCGATTACGTTGATCGCGCTGCTCTTCACCATCGTGGCCATGTTCAGCCTGAAGGGTGGAGAGGTCGTGGCCCTGCCGCTGGATGCCCTGCGCATCGCCATTCCGCTGACGATCTACTTCCTCGTCATGTTCGTCGTCAGCTTCCTGATGGGCAAGCTGATCGAGGCCGACTACCCGCGCACCACGGCGCTGGCCTTCACGGCGGCCTCCAACAATTTCGAGCTGGCCATCGCGGTCGCCATCGCGGCGTTCGGCCTGGCCTCGCCGGTCGCCTTCGCCGCTGTCATCGGCCCGCTGGTGGAGGTGCCGGTGCTGATCCTGCTGGTGTCGGTCGCCCTCTGGATGGGCCGGCGGTGGTTCCCGGAAACGGTCCCGCCGGCGGACGCCGGGTGATGGTGGTCCTCTATCTGATCGAACCGACCGACGCCGGCCTGATCGCCGCGCTGCGGGCCGAAGGCCTGCCCGCGCCCGACGCCGGCCGCTACTTCAGCGCCGATCACCACGGCGCCGTCGTCGGCTATGTCGGACTGGAAGGGGAGGGGCGCGACCTGCTGGTCCGCTCGCTGGTCGTCCTCGCCGACCGGAAAGCGCGGGGCCTGGGAGCCCGGGTGCTGGCCGCCGCCGAGATCATCGCCGGCGACATGGGCGGCGCACGCCTGCATCTGCTCACCACGGCGGCCGAGCCCTTCTTCACCCGACACGGCTACCGGGCGGCGAACCGCCAGACGGCGCCGGAGGCGATCCGACGGACCCGCGAGTTCGCTGGACTCTGCCCGGCGTCGGCAGCCTATCTGACCAAGGACCTCTGATGGCCTTCGCCCGCCTGCGCCCGCTTCCCGATCCGGATCACCTGCCGGCCTTGGACAAGGCCTATCTCTCGGCCGATCCGGCCCGCGGTCTGGGGCCGCACGACCAACCACCCCGGATCCTGCTCCTCTACGGATCGCTGCGCGAACGGTCCTACTCGAGGTTCTGCGTCGAGGAGGCGGCTCGCCTGCTGCAATGGATGGGATGCGAGACCCGCATCTTCGACCCGTCGGACCTGCCTCTTCCGGGGGCGCCGGGCGACGATGACCACCCGGCGGTGCGCGAACTGCGCGACCATGCCCTGTGGTCCGAAGGCATGGTCTGGTGCAGCCCGGAGCGGCACGGTCAGGTCTCGGGCCTGATGAAGCTGCAGATCGATCATCTGCCCCTGAGCATGGGCGGCGTGCGCCCGACCCAAGGGCGGACCCTGGCCGTCATGCAGGTCTCCGGCGGGTCGCAGAGCTTCAACGCCGTCAACACCCTGCGGCTGCTCGGCCGCTGGATGCGGATGATCACCATTCCCAACCAGTCGAGCGTGGCCAAGGCCTTCCAGGAATTCGACGACGCCGGGCGAATGAAGCCGTCCGCCTACTATGAGCGCATCGTCGATGTGATGGAGGAGCTGGTCCGTTTCACCATCCTGTCCCGGCCTCACGCCGCGCAGCTGGTCGATCGCTATTCCGAGCGCAAGGCGGTCGGAATTCCGATCGACGCAGCGACCGATCTCTCGTCGATAGCGGTTGCGCCCCAATCCCGACCAAACGCCTGAATGTCGGTCTGCTTAATGTCGGCAGTCTCGGTCCTGAAGGACTTCGATGACCTTGCAGGCTGAAACCCGGCCGCCGGCGCAGTCGGCCGTCATCCGTGAAAGTTCAGTCTGGAGCGCCTGTAACTGCCGAATCTTCTCCGTGACATCGGCCAGATGCCGTTCCGCGATGGCGTTCGCGTCACTGCAGGTGCGGTCGGGGTGATCGGCAAGGTCGAGGAGCGAGCGGATAGCGTCGAGGTCGAAGCCCAACTGGCGGGCGTGCCGGATAAAGCCGAGCCGGCGTAGTGCGGGTTCGTCGTAGAGCCGACGGTCGCTGGCGGTGCGCGGCGGCTCGGGCAGGAGCCCGGCCTGCTCATAGAAGCGGATGGTCGGCACCTTCACGCCGGTCGCGGCGGAGAGCTTGCCGATGGTCAGATGCGGAGCGGGAGTGAGCGTCATCGGCTGAAAATAGGCGCTTGATCCTCTAGTGACTAGAGGATGTAGACCAGTCTTCATGGACACGAGCGAGACCGCCTGCCGCCCGGCCGCCGGCTGCTGCGGACACGATGTGAAGTTTGACGGCTCCACGCCGGCCTATCGCCGCGTGCTGGTGGCCGTGATCGTCATCAACCTCGTCGGCTTCGTCGCGGTCTTGGCCGGCAGTCTCGCGCAGGGGTCGGCCGCGCTCGCCGCCAACGCCCTCGACTTCCTCGCCGACAGCGTGACCTACGCCGTGAGCCTTTGGGTTATCGGCCGCTCGGTGCGCCTCCGCGCCGGCGCAGCCCTCGCCAAGAGCGCCAGCCTGGTCGTGCTGGGGCTGTCGGTCCTCGGCTTCGCAGTCTGGCGGGCCATGACCGGGGCCGCGCCGGAGGGCTTCGTGATCACGGGCCTGGGTCTGTTCGGCTTCGCCGCAAACCTGGTCGCCGCCACCCTGCTGCTGCGCTTCAGGGACGGAGACGCCAATGTTCGATCGGTCTGGCTCTGTACGCGCAACGACCTGGCCCACAGCCTCGGCGTCGCCGCGGCGGGCGGTCTGGTCTGGCTGACGGGATCGCGCTGGCCGGATCTCGCCGCCGGCGCCCTGCTGGCCTTCATCTTCCTTCAATCCGCATGGTCGATCACCCGTCAGGCGCTCGTCGAGACCCGCGTGAACGCTCGCTCGTCCGCCGCCCTGCCTGGAGCGGGCGCTTGATCCGCCGGGCCCGATCCGGCGTGACCGGTCGTCGCAGCAGGGCGGGCCGGAGCGCGTTCCCGTCGCGCAAGGCCGGGGCGGCCGGAGCAGCGTATTTTGTAACAGATTGCCGATACGGGCGAACGAAAGTATGCAGCCGCCGATGACCTGGTCGATGGTGACATGGGCGAAGTTGATTCTGGCGGTGACCTTCGTCGCCGCCGCCTTCTTCGTCGCGCCCATCGCTGACGCAGCGACCTGCCAGCCCGAACCGCCCGCCGCCCACGCCCTGGTTGATCACGATCCGGCCGAAGGCGACCACACCGGCGGCAAGGACCACGGCATCTGCTCGCACGGCCATTGCCATCACACCGCCGCCGCTCGCACGGCGGTCGGCGAAGACCTGCCTCTGCAGGCCTTCGACCGGCCGCTCCACGCCTTGCCCCTGAGCGATCTCTTCGGCTCCATCGCGCCAGACGGACTGAAACGCCCTCCCAGAGCCTGACACGACGACCGCGCTTCCGCGCGGGCTCTCTCGTGTCACTCCCTCTGGAAGATGAATCATGCCTGCCTCATATCGCCGGCCGCCGCGTTTCGCGGTCGGCTGCGCGCTCGCCGCTATCGCGGCTGTGCTGGCCAGCCCCGCGTGGGCTGACCCTGCGCCTTCGTTCGCCGAGCTCCTCGCCCGGCTGGACCAGACCCCGGCCACCCTGGAAGCCGGCGCGCTTCTGGACGCCGCCGAAGCCCGGGCGCGCCAGGCGCGTGTCCGCCCCAACCCGACCCTCGCGCTCGATGCCGAGAACGCGTTCGGGAGCGGGCCCTTCTCTGGCTACGGCAATGCCGAGACCACGCTCTCGATCACTCAGGATCTTGAGCTCTGGGGTCGACGCACGGCTCGCATCAACGCGGCCCGCGCCGATGCCGGGACCGCCTCGCTCCGACGAGATCTGGCCGTGGTCGACGCCGCCGGACGGTTGGCGCTGGTCTACGCCGACGCCGAGGCGGCCGAGCGGCGCGCGACCTTGGCCGAGGAGAGCCTGAGCCTCACCCTCGCCGACGCCCGCGCGGCCTTGGTGCTGGTGGAGGAGGGGCGCGAGCCGCTTCTGCGCGGCATCCAGGGCGAGAGCGAAGCCGCCGCCGCGCGCGCCGGTCTCGACGAAGCCATCGCCGAACGGGACGCGGCCTTCGCCCGGCTCACGGCGGTGGCCATGCTCGCCGAGCCGGTGACGACCATCGACGTCAGCTTGCTGGACCTCGCGCCGGCGACCGCCCTTTCGCCGACGGACCAGACGCCGACCGTGCGCGTGGCCGAGGCTGAGCGCTCGGCCGCAGAAAGCCGCATCGCGGTCGAACGCACGCGGTCGCGACCGGACGTCAGCGCCAGCGTCGGCCTTCGCCGCTACGAGGCAGAAGACGCGACGGCGCTGACCTTCGGCCTCAGCCTGCCCCTGCCGCTGTTCGATCGGAACCGCGGCAACATCGAAGCCGCCCAGGCGGACTTCAGGGCGGCCGACGCCCGGCTGATGACCGCCCGTCAGGAAGCCCAGGCGGACCGGGCCGCAGCACAGGCGCGCCTCCGCGCCTCGGTGAGCCGCGTCAACGCCGCCGACGCCGGGGTGACCTCCGCCGAAGAAGCCTACCGCCTCTCGCGGATCGGCTTCGAGGCGGGCCGGATCTCGCAGCTCGAGCTTCGCGCGACCCGTACCGCCCTGGTCAACGCCAGAACCGCCGCCGTGGACGCCCGCCTCGCCCGGGTCCGCGCGGAAATCGATCTCGCGCGCCAGGACGGCCGCGCCCCCTTCCAAGGAGCCCAATGATGCGCAAGCGCACTTCCAACAAGACCTTGCTGATCGGCGGGGTCGCCGCCCTCGTCATCCTCGGGGCCGGGGGTCTTTACCTCGCCATGGGACGGTCGGATCCGCCCGCCGCCGAAGGCGCGGCGGCTGAAGGCGAAGCCAGTCACGCCGAAGAGGAGGGCGGTCACGCCGAAGGCGAGGCCGAAGCGCCCGAGGGCTTCGTCGCTCTCAGCGCCGCCCAGGCCCAAGCCGCCAATCTGGTCGTCGTCGGCGTCGGTCGGGGCGGGGGCGCCGAGACCCGGCTCTCCGGTCGCGTCGAACCCATGATCGACGCCCGCGCCGCCGTCGCCGCGTCTGTCGGCGGACGGGTGGAACGGGTGCTGGTGGCGCCCGGCCAGTCCGTTCGGATCGGCCAGCCCCTGGCCAGCCTCGTGAGCGGCGACGCGGCCACCTTCCGCGCCGACGCGGACGCGGCCGCGGCCCAGTCCGAAGTCGCGCGCCAGGCCTATCAGCGCAACAGCAACCTCGCCGACCAGGGCGTCGTCGCCCGGCAAGAGGTCGAGGCGTCCCGGGCGCAGCTGCTCAGCGCCGAGGCGGCGGCCCGAGCGGCCCGCGCGCGGTCGAGCGCGGCCGGATCGCCCAACGCCGCCGGACGGCTGAGCGTGAACAGCCCGATCGCCGGCGTGGTCACCAGCGTTCAGGTCGGCCCGGGCGGCTTCGTCCCGCAGGGCGGCGTGATCGCCGAGGTGACCAACCCCGCCCGCGTCGAACTCGTGTTCAATGCGCCGCCGCACCTTGCGGCGCTCGTCCGCGCGGGATCGACCTTGCGGGTCTCCAGCCCCGCGGGCGATTTCGACGCCGTCGTCACCGGCGTCGCCGCCGGGGCGGGCGCGGAAAGCGGCGCCACCGTGATCCGGGCGCGCCCGACGGGAGCGACCCTGCCGCCGGCCGGCTCCGCCGTCACCGGCGCGATCGTAACGGGTGAAGCCGCCGGCGGCCTGACCGTGCCGACGGAAGCCATCCAGACCGTCGACGGCGCCAGCGTCGTTTTCATCCAGGTCCCGAACGGCTTCCAGCTCCGTCCCGTGCTCGTCGGTCGCCAGGCCGGGGGACGCACGGAGATCCTGCGCGGCCTCGACGGGTCCGAGCGGGTCGCCGGAACCAACGCCTTCCTCCTCAAAGCCGAACTCGCCAAGGGCGAGGCCGAGCACGGCCACTAAGGGGGCGCGCGAATGTTCAAATTCATCATCGAGCTGTCGGTCAAATTCCGATGGTTCATCGTCCTGGCCACGGCGCTCGTCGCGGCCTACGGCCTCCTCGAACTGACACGGTTGCCGATCGACGCCGTGCCGGACATCACCAACCGTCAGGTGCAGGTGACCACCGTCGCCCCGGCCCTGGCCCCCGAACAGATCGAACGTCAGGTCACCTATCCGATCGAGACCGCCATGGCCGGCATCCCCGGTCTGACCTCGACCCGGTCGCTGAGCCGCAACGGCTTCAGCCAGGTGACCGTCATCTTCACCGACCAGACGGACATCTATTTCGCCCGTCAGCAGGTCGCCGAACGACTGGCGCAGGCGCGCGAGACGATGCCCGAAGGCGTCGAACCGGCGCTGGCGCCCATCACCACCGGCCTGGGCGAGGTGCTGATGTGGACGGTGGACTACAAGCCGTTCAACAGCGCCAACCTGGCCAGGCCGGGCCAGACCGGCTGGCAGGCCGGCGGCGCCTATCTGACGCCTGAAGGCGATCTCCTCACCACCCCGCAACAGCGCGCCACCTATCTGCGCACCGTGCAGGACTGGATCATCGCTCCGCAGATGCGGACGGCGCCCGGCCTGGCCGGCGTGGATACGGTCGGCGGTTATGTGAAGGAGTACGCGGTTCGTCCGGATACGGCGCGTCTGTCGGCCTACGGGCTCGGCATGGGCGACCTCATCCAGGCGCTCGACCGGGCCAACACCCAGGCCGGGGCCGGCTATGTGCAGCGTGCGGGCGAGGCCCTGACCGTTCGCACGGACGCGCTGGCCTCGACCGTCGAGGACCTCGCCCAGGCGCCTGTCGTCAATCGAAGCGGCCTTGTGGTCCGCGTCGCCGACGTCGCCACCGTCGAGGTCGGCCAGGCCCCGCGTCTGGGCGGCGCCAGCCGCGACGGACACGAAGCGGTCCTCGGCACCGCCCTGATGATCGCGGGCGGCAACAGCCGCACCGTGGCCCAAGCCGCCGGCGATCGGCTCGAGGAGGTGCAGAAGACCCTGCCGCCCGGCATCGAGGCCGTGACGGTGCTGGACCGAAGCGCCCTGGTGAACTCGACCATCGCCACGGTGGCGCGCAATCTGACCGAAGGCGCGCTCCTGGTCATCGTCGTGCTCTTCCTGCTGCTCGGCAACATCCGGGCGGCGAGCATCACGGCGTTGATGATCCCGATCAGCTTCCTGTTCGCCGTCATCGGCATGAACCGGTTCGGCATCAGCGGCAATCTGATGAGCCTCGGCGCGCTGGACTTCGGCCTGCTTGTCGACGGCGCCGTGGTCGTTGTCGAGAACACCCTGCTGATGCTCAGTCAGAAGCGCGCGGAGGCCGGGCGCATGCTGACGCGGCGCGAGCGTCTCGGCGTCGCCGCCGCGGCGGCGCGCCAGATGGTCAAGCCGGCCGCCTTCGGTCAGCTGATCATCCTGCTCGTCTTCACCCCCCTGCTGATGCTGGAAGGGGTCGAAGGCAAGACCTTCATCCCGATGGGCGCGACGGTTATGCTGGCCTTGGTCGGCGCCTTCATCTTCTCCTTCACCTTCGTGCCGGCGATGACGGCGCTCTTGGTGCGGGATCCCAAGAAGGTCGAGGTCGACGAACACGGCCATGCCCACGAGCACGAGACCTTCCTGCTGCGCCACGCGCGCCGCTGGATCGCTCCGGCCATTCGCACGGCCGTCGATCGTCCGAAGATCGTCCTGCTCTCCGCGCTCGGCGCCCTGGTCATCGGCGGCGTCACCTTCACCACCCTCGGCCGGGAGTTCATCCCGACCCTGGACGAAGGCGACATCGCCATGCAGGCGCTGCGGGTTCCGTCAGCCTCGCTCGAGCAGTCGCTCGCCATGCAGATGGCGATCGAGCGGGCGATCAAGGCCCAGCCGGAAGTGGAGACCATGTTCTCGCGGACCGGCACCGCCGAAGCGGCTGTGGACCCCATGCCGCCCAACATCTCCGACAGCGTCATCGTTCTGAAGGACCGCAAGGACTGGCCCAACCCGGGTCTGGAGAAGGAGGAGCTGATCGCCCGCTTCGAGGAAGTCGCGTCGCGGCAGATCGGCAACAACTTCGAATTCAGCCAGCCGATCGAGCTCCGCTTCAACGAGCTGATCTCGGGGGTGCGGACCGATCTGGCGGTCATGGTCTATGGCGACGACTTCGCCACCATGCAGCGGGTCGCCGACCAGGTGGCCAACGCCCTGCGCCAGACGAACGGGGCGGCCGACGTGAGGGTGGAGCAGGCGTCCGGCCTGCCGACCCTGACGATCAGCGTGGACCGGTTCGCCGCGGCCAACTACGGCCTGTCGGCGGCCGACGTCTCCGAAGCGGTTTCGGCCGCGATCGGCGGCGCCGAGGCCGGCCGCATCTTCGAGGGCGACCGGCGTTTCGACGTCGTGGTCCGTCTCCCTGACGACGCGCGCAACGATCCGGCGGCGCTGGCGGCCTTGCCGATCGTTTCATCGACCGGCGTGACCGTGCCCCTGTCCTCGGTCGCGCGCATCCAGAGCGCCGAGGGACCGAACCAGATCAGCCGCAACGACGGCAGCCGCCGCATGGTCGTCCAGGCCAATGTGCGCGGTCGCGATCTGGGCGGCTTCGTCACCGACGCCCAGAAGTCGGTGGATCAGGTTCAGCTCCCCCCGGGCGTTCGCCTGGACTGGGGCGGCCAGTTCGAGAACCTCAAGCGCGCCGAGCAGCGGCTGGGCCTGGTCATTCCGATCGTCTTCGTCCTGATCGGCGTATTGCTGTTCATGGCGCTGGGCTCCTTCGCCGAGGCGGGTCTGGTGTTCGCCTGCGTGCCGCTCGCCCTGGTGGGCGGGGCGCTGGCGCTGCTCCTGCGCGGCATGCCGTTCTCCGTCTCGGCGGCTGTCGGTTTCATCGCCGTCTCCGGCGTGGCGACGCTCAACGGCCTGGTGCTCATGCAGGCGATCCGCGAGCGGCTTCAGGCGGGATTGCCGCCCCGTGACGCGGCCATCGAGGGTGCGTCCAGCCGCCTGCGGGCGGTGCTCACTACCGCCATGGTGGCGATCGTCGGCTTCATTCCGATGGCCATCGCTCACGGCGCGGGGGCCGAGGTTCAGAAGCCGCTGGCGACCGTCGTCATCGGCGGCCTGATCACCGCCACCGCCCTGACCCTGCTGGTCCTCCCGACCTTCGCGGCCAAGGCGGTGCGTCATCGCAAGGACGAGGGGATCGAAGACTGATGGCCCGGCCCCAGGATGACCGTCAGCAGCGCCGGACGCTGCTGACGGTTCTCGGCCTCAACGCCGGCCTGGCGGCGGCGCTCGGGATCGGCGGCGTGTCCGCCGATTCCAGCGCCTTGCTGGCCAATGCGCTGGATAACGCCTCGGACGCGGCGGTCTATCTGATCAGCTTTTTGGCCATCGGTCGGGCAGGGACCTGGAAACGGGGCGCCGCAAGGGCGTCGGGGATCATGTTGCTGGTCTTCGCCGTCGGCGTCCTCGTCGACGCCGTGCGCCGGGTGATCACCGGAACCGAGCCGATCGGTCCGACCATGATGGCGCTCGCCCTGGTCGCCGCCGTCGTCAACCTGATCTGCCTGCAGCTCATCCGCCGCCAGCACAGCGGCGACGTCAACATGAAGGCGGCCGAGACCTTCAGCTTCAACGACTTCGCGTCCAACGGCGGCATCCTCGTCGCCGGCGGTCTGGTCCTCTGGCTCGACCAGGCCTGGCCCGACCTCGTCGTCGGCGTTCTCGTCGCGGCGATCGCGATCAAGGGCGGCGTCGAGATTCTCCGCGACGCCAACGCCGCCTCCGACCACCCACAGGAACGCGCTTCATGACCAACCACGACCATTCCAACGGGCACGCTCACGACCACACCGCCGGGGCCAACGCCCGGCAGCTCACCATCGCCCTGGCGCTGACCGGGACCTTCCTGATCGTTGAGGTCATCGGCGGCCTGGTGTTCAACAGCCTCGCCCTGCTGTCGGACGCCGCGCATATGTTCACCGACGCGGCGGCCCTCGCCATCGCGCTGTTGGCGATCAAGATCGGCCAGCGGCCGGCGGATGAGAAACGCACCTTCGGCTACAGGCGGTTCGAGATCCTGGCGGCGGCGTTCAACGCCGTGCTGCTCTTCGTCGTCGCCGGTTACGTCCTCTACGAGGGGATCAAGCGCATTCTGGATCCCGAGCCCGTCGGCTCGATCGGCATGCTGATCGTCGCCGCCGCCGGCCTGGTGATCAATCTGATCTCCATGCGCATCCTGTCGAGCGGCAAGGATCGCAGCCTCAACGTCAAGGGCGCCTATCTCGAGGTCTGGGCGGACATGCTCGGCTCGCTCGGCGTCCTCGTCGCCGCCGTCGTCATCACCGTGACGGACTGGCGCTGGGTCGATCCGATCGTCGCGATCGCCATCGGCCTGTGGGTCCTGCCCCGCACCTGGATCCTGCTGCGCGACACCACCCACATTCTGCTGGAGGGCGCCCCGCGCGGCGTGGCCCTGTCGGACGTGCGGGTCGCCATCCTCGCCACCCCCGGGGTCGCCAGCCTTCACGACCTCCACGTCTGGGTTTCGGGCGCGGATCAGGCGAGCTGCACGGTTCACGTCGTGCTGTCGGAGGGCGCCGACGCCGATGCTGTCCGACAGGCCGTCGGCGACATGCTCGAAGAGCGCTTCGACCTGCATCACACGACCGTCCAGACCGAGCTCGAGCCCTGCGGTGACGCCGGAGGTCTGCACGTATGACCCGAAGCGACGACCCAGCCCGGTCCGCCGCCATGAGGGGCGACGAGATCCAAACCCTTTTTCAAACTCAAAGGAAAACGCCATGAAGCGCACCGGTTGGATCTCGGTGATCGCGGTCTTCCTCGCCGTCGCCGCCTTCGCCTTCGGCATTCTGTCCCGTCGAGGCGCCCCCGACGCCTCCGCCCCGCCGCCGGTCGAGGCGCGAGCGATTGATGGGCACGCCGGCCACGAGGGCGCGCCCTCGGATACGCCGTCGACCCGCGCCTATCGGGAGGCCGCCGACCGCATGCACCAGGCAATGAACATCGACTACTCCGGCGACGCCGACATCGACTTCCTGCGCGGCATGATCGCCCACCACGAAGGCGCGATCGCCATGGCCAGGATCGCCGTGGAGGAGGGCGAGGCGGATGACGTGCGCGGCCTGGCGCAGGAGATCATCCGCGCCCAGGAAGCCGAAATTTTGCGGATGCGGATCATGCTGGCGCGGCACGAGGACGCGCCCGCCGATCCTGCACGGCCCTGACCTCATGGCCGGCAAGCGCTTCACGGTCCGCAGCCGCAGCATCCGCTGGCGCGAAGGGCGCTACAAGGGCCGCCGCGGCTCGAGCCCGCGCCCGCCGCCGAAACCCCGGCCGGTGCTCGATGTCGTGATCGCCGTCGGCGCCAGCCTGATCGCGGCCTTCGTCGTCCTGTGCATGGCCTTCTCCCTGCTCGGCGCATACGGAACGCCGCTCTACATCGGCTATGGCGTGATGATGAGCCTGGTGACGGGCGGCTGTCTGGTGTTCGGTCCCCGCGACCGGGCCGGATTGATGATCGCCGGCGGGCTCGGCGTGCTTTGCGTCGCCGGAACCCTCATCCTGTACGGGGTGCGGGCGGACGTGCACTACCATCCTCACGCCAACGAACGCCCCGCCGCCACAGGGAAGCGCGAATGACGATCAGCTCCGGTGTGGAAGGTCAGGCCCGCCACCCCGCGCGCATCGCACGCGGCGGCTGGCTGGACGTGCTGCGGTTCGCCGCCGGATCGCTGATCATCCTCTACCACTTCCGGGAAGCGGCCCCGCTGCCGCTCGGACAGATCCATCCGGTGTTCGACCGGGGGTTCCTGCTCACCGACTTCTTCATCATCGACTCCGGCTATGTGCTAGCCCGGATCTACGGCGAGCGCCTGGCCTCGGGCGGGATGGACGTCAGGACCTACGCCCGGCAGCGGCTGCTGCGCGTGTTCCCGGCCCATCTGGCCGTGATCGCCGGTCTCGCGGCCCTCGTCGCGGCCGCCGCGTTGGCCGGAGTCCGACCGAGCAATCCCCAATGGTTCGACTGGAGCCAGTTGCCCGCCCAGGCCTTGCTCGTGCAGGCCTATGGCGTGCCGGGCGGTGTCGGCTGGAACGCGCCGACCTGGACGCTGTCGGCCCTGATCGGCTGCTATCTGCTCCTGCCATGGATCTGCCGGGCGCTCTGGCGCCGGCCCTGGACCGTGGCCGCGGTCGCGGTCGCCCTGCTTTTCGCCGCCGACGCCGCCAGCCGCGTCTGGCTGGGTGACCCCGTCTATCGCCTTCCGCTGCGGTTCGGGTTCCTCCGCGCCTTTCCGCTCTTCCTGCTGGGCGTGGCCGCCGCCGTGGTCGGCGCGCGCCTCTACGTGCGCCCAGCGGTGGCGGGCGCCATGGGGCTGGGCGCCTTCGGTGCGCTGGCGCTCCTGCAGTCGGCGGGGCACTTCGGTCTGGCCTCCCTTTTTCTGATGACCCTCATCATCTGGGCGGCCGGAGCCTTGCCCGTGGTGCGCCCGTCGCGCCTGATCGAACATCTCGGCCTGATGTCGTTCGCGATGTTCCTCACGAATGAGGTGACCCGCATCGTCTGGTTCGGTGCTTTCGACGCCGTCGGTCAGTCGGACTGGTCCGTCGGGATGCGGTGGAGCGTCTGGGCCGCGGGTCTGGCGGTGGCGTTCATGGGGGCGGCGGCGTTCCGCTATGGGTTCGACCGGCCGGTCCAGGCCTGGCTGAACCCGCCGAGGCCCGCGACGCCAGCGCCGGGGGTCAGCGCGGATCGGCCGGTGGCCTGACGCGGCTGCGGACCTCGGCGCCGTTGTGCCGACCCCAGACGCCAAGCGAGCTGGCGGCGATCGGCGGCAAGGGTTGGTAGGGTTCGCATCCGGTGGCTTCCGTGCCCAGCGACCTGCCTACATGCCGGGCACGCTCAGCGCCCCCGAGCCTGGCCGCGTCGCTGTCGACGGCGGCCAGGCTTTGTCGATCGATCAGGCGGCTTCGCTCTCGCCAGCCTCAAGTGTAGCCGCGGCCGTGGAAACGAAACCCTCAAACCGCGCGGGGTCTGCCAGTGCCTCACGCAACTGGCCGCCCCAGTCTGGATGGCGCTTCAACCACTGGGCCCAGGCCTGGTCCGAGACGCCGTGGTGAGCGGCCAGATAGTGTCCGATCATCGCCGGCGCCTGAGCCGCCACGAAGGTGGCGTTCAGTCGGTGAATGACGCTGAACATCCGATAACCGTGGGCGAAGGCCCGAACCCGCCCCTCCAGGGCGAAGCCGCGTAGAAGCTCGAGCATGGCCCCGGACGGCGTGACGTACTCCGGCGCGTGCTGGGCGCGGATGGCTTCGGCGACCTTGACCGTGTCGTCGACGCCGAGAGCGAGCAGGGCCTCGTGGATCGTGCGCGTGACGCGCCCGTCGGTGTAATCGTCGGACTCGAAGTCATTCACCTGGGCGGCGTACTCCACGTCGAGGACGGCCTGCCGGGCAAGCTCGTCCGGAAGTCCGACCGGCGCCAGAACCCGGATCGCGGGTCCGCGCTGGCGATCATCGATCACTTCAAGCACGCCCGCCTCTGTGAGCACGGCGAGCTCCCGTGCAAATCGAGGATGTTTCGCCTCGCTCCGAAAGACCGACGCGATATCGCCGGGATAGTCCAGGGCCAGCGTCTCAGGGTCCAGAGTGGGGGTCCGCTGATGTCCGCCGTGGATGTTCATGAGCACGCCGCAGACCATGGCCTGCCGCAGCCTTTGGCCGGCGCCGGAGCCCGGGCGGATCAGCGGTGTCTGGGTACGGTGCAGAACCTCGGTCGCGAACACATACGGCATGACGTCCCGGAAGAAGTTCGGCGGTATGCCGTCGCCGGGCGGATCCTCGGCGTCCGGGTCGGGATTCCAGGCTTCAGCGAGCGGACCGCGACAGGCTGGCGGCAGCGCCGCCAGAAGTCGTCTGCGGTAGGCGTCGCCGTCTTGCGAGCGACTGCCGGTGCGGAGATTGGCCTGGAGGTCATGCCAGTCCTGAAATCCGCCGGCGTTCGCAACCGCGGTCTGACACCGGTGCAGCGGAACATGAAAGCCGCTGTCGTCGAACAACCGCTTGAGCTCTTTGGCGCGAACCTTCGCGCCGTCGAGGGTGGAGTACATTTGATCCTTCTCTCCCGGCCAGATCGAAACTGCTGCTCGTCTCTCGCGGCCGACAGGAGGATGCGGTCGTGAAAGGGTGGGGTGCGTCTCGTTGGACCAAGGGTCCTTCGCCAGGGCAGCGGCCACGCCGACGTTGACGGCGTTGGAGGAAAGCTACGCCGACGCCGCGGAAAAGCAAGCGCTGCTGTTGGTCCGTCCACCTGCGCCGGATCGAATGGTCGAGGATTTGGCTCTGCGTCTTTGGGACAGAGCTCATCGGTTTCGGCAGGCGTCCGGAACGACTACCGTCGTCTCATGCTGGACTTCCGGAAACCGCAGGCGTTCTCGGGCCGCCTCTCAAGGGGCGGTGACCATCATGATGTGGCGTTCAAACTCACCCTGACCCCGTCCGGATCGCTCGTCTTCGACTTCGAGGAACTGCCCTTCAGCAGGGCGACGGCCTGGCTGCGCGGCCCCGACGACCACGGTGAGACGGTGTCCTACTACAGCCTCGTCGCGCGGTCGGGCGAGGTGACGCTGACGACGGATCATCTGCACCTCAACGCGCCTGTCCATGACGATCAGGAGGGTTCTTATCTTGTCTTGAAGGGTCAGGCTCAGCTGGCGACCCTGACAGCCGAGCGCAAGGATGAAGAGCCGTTCCTGCGCATGGGACTGCGGGCGTTTCAGGGCTTCGGCCGGCATCAGGTCGAGACGGCCCTCGGAACGATCTATGTCGGCGGCGGCCCTGCCAAGCCCGTCGACGACACGATTTCGGGATTCATGACCCTGGTCGCGCCGTCCGCCGTCGCAGACCTGTCGGCTTGGCGGGCGGAGGCCGGGCGGCTGCTGGAGTACCTCAGGCTCATGACGAGCTTCGCGACCGGCCGGAACCTCAAGGGCCCGATCCTGGAGTACGCGAGCGGCACGAAGTGGGCGCTCGAAGTCCTCGAGCAGGCCGGCGGGGGCGACACCCATCAGCCCGTCATCCATTTCCTCAACCAGCAGGCCTTCGTCCACGCGGCCGTCGACGCCTGGTTTGAACCAGTATTCAAGGTCGAGCAGCTGATGTTCGCCCTCGAGTGGTATGTGATGGCCGCAGGGTACACGGAGATGCGGCTGGTTCAGGCCATGACCGTTCTCGAGAACCTGAGCCACGCCAACCTGACCTCTCGCCAGAGCCATTTTCTCTCGCCGACGCAGTTCAAACGGCTCTCGACCGCCATGCGGGCGGCGGCGCCGGTCGCTCAAGGCGATCCTGACCTTGAAGCGCTGTTGACGGCCCTGCCGGGCAAGATGGCGGACCTGAATCGCCGGCCGCTGAAAGACAAGGTCAGACTGCTTATGAAGCAGTGGAACGTCCCGGTCGCCGATCTCGATCTCGAGGCGCTGGATCGTGCGGTGAACGTCCGAAACGAGATCGTGCACCGCGGCCACTATCGCGCCGACGAGCCGCGATCCTCGGCAGGATCGGGCCTCTGGCCTCACGTGCAGTTCGTCCGGGAGATCATCGCCCGGATCGTGTTCGCGATGATCGCTTATGACGGCCAGCGGATCGGCTGGATCGGCGGCTATCATCTGACGACCTATCCGCCGTCGGAGGTCTGATGGCGTCCCGGCGTTGGGTCGTTCCGCCCCAGGATCAATGGGATTTCCCCTGGACGCGCGGCGACCGCTGTCCCTGCGAAAGCGGGAAGCCGTTCGGCGACTGTTGTCTGAGCGCCGACGGGCGGCCCCATCTGAAGCTGGGTACGATCCATCCGACGCCGCCGGCCACCGGCTATGCCCACCCCAGATGCTATCTCAACCGGTCCTGCGACTGCTCGCGCGCCATCAGCAGGGAGCATTACATCAGCCGGGGCCTGATCAGCCGGCCGGGCCTCAAGGTCAGGGGCATGCCGTGGCAGGCGGAGCCGGTCATGGCGACGTCCGCCGACGCCCTGACATCCAAGATCCTTTGTCAGCGCCATAACTCCGCGCTCTCGCCCCTGGACGCCCATGCCCAGCGGGCTTTCCTGGCTTTGGAGGCCGCGCAGATGCATGCCACCAAGTCGTCCCTGTCGCGCAAGCGGTTTTCGACCCTCATCTCCGGCGAGGCGCTCGAACTCTGGGCGATGAAGGCCCTGGCCGGTCTCTATGCGACGGGCATGGACTTCAAGGTCGGGCCCTACCGATTCCGCGACTATCCGCCGCCGATGGCGAACATCGCCGACGCCCTGACGGCGACTCCGCCCCGAAGCCTCATGCGTCTGGAGGTGCCGACGGATCCGGACGCGCACGAGGCGTCCCTCGGCCGCTCGGCCGTCTCGACCCTTCCGGTCATCGACGAGGATCAGGGTCGGCTGGTCGCGGTGATCTTCCGCCTGCAAGGTCTGGGATTGAAGTTCCACCTCGACGAGGGTGCGCCGACGCCATCCGACGCGGTGCTCAGACCCCACATGATCGATGTGGTGGGGCCGGACCGGAGCAGCCGGATCTACGTCAGCTGGGGCGACGCCAAGCCCGGTCAAATCGTCTTCCTCAAGCTGAAGTCCGCGACGCCGCGTCAGAAGGACGCCTGGCGCGCCTCGCATAAGGGCTAAGGGCTCCGCCCTCGCGCGGGCCAGGGTGAAGCGGCTTCGCCGCCGGACCGGCCGGTCTCCCCGACCTTCCGCGCTAGCGACGGGCGTCATGACAATCATCAGGGTCAGGCTTGTGCAGGTCGGGCGATCCCCCTCCGGCCGGTCCGCCCTGGCCCTTGCTACCCCGGTCTCGCCGACGGGCAGGGTTTCAGGCGCGCAGTTCGCGTGCCTGCAACCCGTGCCCAAAGGAGGCAGAGACATGAGTGCTCAATCCACCCAAACCGTCGCGACCGAAGCGACCGAAGCGACCGCGCCGCAGCACGGCGCGGAGGTGATCGTTCCGCTGAACCGGCTCAAGGCCTCGCCGAAGAATGCGAGAAAGACCCCGCACAGCCCGGCGACCATCGAGGCCTTCGCGGCCTCCATCAAGGCCAAGGGGGTGTTGCAGCCGCCCGTGGTCGAGATCGAGCGGGACGGGGAGGGCGCCCCGACCGGGAACTACCTCGTCACCATCGGCGAGGGTCGCCGTCAGGGGCTTCGACTGCTGGCCAAGCGCAAGGCGATCAAGCGGACCCACCCGGTGCGCTGCATCGTGGACGCCGAGAACGACGCCCATGAGATCAGCCTCGACGAGAACATGACCCGCGAGGCCATGCATCCCGCCGACCAGTTCGAGGCCTTCCAGCGGCTGGCGGTCGAAAAGGGCTACGGTCCCGAGGAGATCGGCGCCCGGTTCGGGGTGTCGGCTCATGTGGTGCGCCAGCGGTTGAGGCTCGGCGCGGCGGCGCCCGAATTGATGGCGGCCTATCGGGAGGGGGCGTTGGCTTTGGACCAGCTCATGGCCTTCTGCGTGAGCGCGGATCAGGACCGGCAGCGGCAGGTGTTCGAGGAGTTGGGCGAATACCGTCCCGTCCACGCCATTCGTCGGGCCATGACCGAGGCCAAGGTGCGGGCCGAAGACCGGCGCGTCAGCTTCGTCGGCGTCGAGGCCTACGTCGAAGCGGGCGGCGGAATCCTCCGGGATTTGTTCACCGAGGACGGCGGAGGCTGGCTGGAGGACGTGATCCTGCTGGACCGGCTGGTCGCCGACAAGCTGGCCGGGCTGGCCGACGAGGCGTGCGAGCGGGAAGGCTGGAAGTGGGCCGAGGCGGGTCTGGGGTATCCCGACCTGTCCGCGTTCGGTCGGGTCTATCCGGTCGCGGTCGAGCGGTCGGAGGCGGACGCCGCCGAGATCGCGGTCCTGTCCGAGGAGTACGACGGCATCGTCTCCGAGGCGGGCGACGACGGCCTGTCGCCCGAAGCGGACGCGCGGCTGGAGGCGATCGACAAGGCCTTGCAGGCCTTCGGCCCGGACTTCGCCTATGCGCCCGAGGCCAGGGCGCGCGCCGGGGTCATGGTGATGCTCGGTCACGACGGCCTCGCCCGCTTCGAGCGCGGTCTGGTCCGGGCCGAGGACGTGCCCGCCGATCCGCTGTCGCCGTGGTCGGAGGAAGAGGCGGACGACGGTGCGGACGGCGGGGCGCAGTCCGGCGCGGACATGTCCGAGGGCGAGACGCCTTCGGCCCTGTCGGATCGTCTGCTGATCGACCTGACGGCGCACAAGACCATGGGGCTGCGCGACGCGGTGCAGGCCGATGTGAACGCGGCGCTGGCGACCGTGGTCCACGCCCTCGTCCTGCAGGTCTTCTATCCGGGCTACGGCGTCTGGACGCCCCTGCAGCTTCGGCTGACGACCACGGGGCTGGAGCGGCTGGCGCCGGGGGTGGACGACGGTCCCGCCGGTCGGCGGGTCCGCGACCGGTGCGAGGCGTGGGGGGCGCGTCTGCCCGAGCGTCCGGAAGACCTGTGGGGCGTGGTGGCCGGTCTGGCGCCGTCGGACCAGTTGGACCTGATGGCCTGCTGCGCCGGGGTCGGCCTCTACGCCGTGCGCGATCCGCACGACCGCAGGCCCGGCGCCTTGGCGCAGGCCGAGACGCTGGCGACGGCGGTCGGACTGGACATGTCGGGGACGTGGTCGGCGACAGCGGTCAGCTACTTCAGCCGCGTCGCCAAACCCAAGGTGCTGGAGGCGGTGACGGAGGCGGCGGGCGCCCAAGAGGCCGCGCGGATCGCCGGGTTCAGGAAGGCGGACATGGCCGAGGCCGCCGAACGGTTGGTGGAGGGGAAGGGGTGGTTGCCCATCCCGCTGCGGACGGTGTCGGACGCGGTGGAGCCGGAAGAGCCGGGCGCCGAAGCGCCCCGTGACGACAACGCTTATTCGTTCGCCGCCGAATAGGTTCCTTCAGGGCAAAAACTCGCCGCGCGCCCTTTGGGGGCGCTCGGCTTTTTCGTTTCGCGAACACTGAAACCGATTTCATAGGCGATCCCCCGGGTCAATCTGACCTGGGGTCCCGGAGTCATGGGCGTCGTTCGACCCGGTTGCTAGGCCACGGATCATGAATCGGGGGACACTCATGGGGTGGCCGGAGAGACGGATATGTCCCGGCCCCCTAGACCCGAATGACCTGGCCCTTTACGCGTCGATTGCTAGATTTCCAAGGTCATCGACCGCATCTTCTGCCACGGACATGTCGTCCGGGAGCAATACACAATGAGTGACGAAGAGGAAGAGGCCAAGGTGATCCGGTTGTCGGATCGTCGGGGCAAGCCCGAAACCGACAAGGTGCTGCGGCAGAAGTGGAAGTCCAGCCTCGACGGCGGCTTCACCGTCGTGCCGTCGGTCCTGTTGCAGACCCTTCCGGCTCTGGGCATCCGCGCATCCGAGCTCGCCGTGCTCGTCTGCTTGATCGACGCCTGGTGGAAGCCGGATGATATGCCTTGGCCCTCCAAGGCCAGGCTGGCCGGCCTGCTCGGCGTTTCCGACAAGACCATCCAGCGCGCGATCCGGCGGCTGGAGGCGCGAGGCCTGATCGTCTCGGAAGCGCGCCACCGGTCGCACGGCGGCCAGACGTCGAACCGCTACGATATGACGCCGCTCGTGGCCCGTCTGGAAGCGATCACCAAGGATCTGAAAGACGCCGAGGCCGAGGCGGAGAAGGCCCGCGGCATCGCCGTGCACAAGAGCGCCCCCCGGCGCCTCAAGCGCCCGAGCGGGAAGGCCAGCTGAAATGACCACCACCCCCACGCGCCGGAAAGCCGCCCGCGAAGAGATCGGGCGGGCTATGCAATCCCGGACGCATGCGTATGTGCTTCACTACGCCTGTGAAGGCTTCGAAACGCCGCAACGACGGATTACCGCCATCGCGGCGCGTAATCTCGGCACCGGCGTGACGCAGAGCTTCGAACTGGATACCGCCCTGCGTCGGGCGGGCTGTGACCCGGCGCAGGCCACGGCGGCGGATATCGACAAGGCGGAAAAGGCTGTCCTCGACGGCTTCTACGACTTCGTGGCGCACAATTTGAATGGCACCTACTGGCTGCACTGGAACATGCGCAACGCCACCTTCGGCTTCCTCGCGCTCGAGAACCGTCATCGCCTTCTCGGAGGCCGACCTCTGACCATCCCCGACGCCCAGCGCGTCGATCTCGCGGCGCGCATGGTCGATCTCTATGGCGACGGCTACGCCGCGATCGACAACCGGCTCCGGTCCGTGGCGTCGCGAAACGGCCTGGCGATGAACCATCTGATTGACGGCGCAGACCAGGCCGCTGCTCTCGGGCGCCGGGACTTCGCGACGGTGGACCGGTCCCTGCTGAACCGGGTCGATCTGATGTACGCGATCGCCACCAAGGCCAATGAGGGGACGCTGAAGACCCACGCGGGCGCATTCGACGGGTTGGGGGGCCTTGGCGGCGCGATCGCGTGGATCAAGGAGCACCCGGTGGTTGCGGCGTGCGCCGCCGCCGCGCCTGTGTTCGGAGCCGTGCTCGGAGCCGTGAAGCTATGGGGCTTGTTCAGCGGGCACGCGTGATCGTCGCCTCGTTCGACTTCCGCAAGGACATGGCAATTGACGGGTCGATCAGGCGCTTATGGTGGCGGCGTCTACATGAACAACCGGAAGGGATAGGATCGAGGTTCAAGTGTCGGCATACGGACCACGACCTTTGCCAATGTCTGGGCGAAGTTGAGGGTCACCGGGACTCGATCATACGGACCGTCGTTGTTCCAATCCATTTTCGTGAGCCCCAAGGTCTGCCGGCATAGATCGTCCATCGGTCCGTTTCCCGCGTAGCGAACCAGCATCAGGGGCTCGGGGATGCCCTTGCCCTCCTTGAAGTAGTCACGATCATTGGCCACCACGGGCAGGTTGCCCTGGGTCCAGAGCAGGGTCTCATAGGCACCCAGCTGCAGCGCCGTACCGCGATGGACCGGATAGCCGTGCGGTTTTTTCGGCTCTGGAATATGCATCCCTCGCCAGCCGCTGCTCTGCTGGACATGCACAAGGTCGATTGCGTCCGTGCGAGGGAGCGCATCGAAACAGCCTTCAACCTCTTCGGGCTTAAATTCGGTGTTCTTGTGGACGACGATGCGGCGTGGGGATTGGCCCGCGTGCTTGCGTTGATAGATCAGGAGGCTCCGGGAGATGACCTTGAGCATCTGGTCGCGGCGCAGGAAAGGGTTCTTGCCGAACATCCGCACGTCGTTGGCTTCATAGGCGACGAACTCCATGCCGGAGCCCTCCGCGTCGAAGACCTGACTGCAGCAGATTGCGTAGCGAGAAGCGGGTCCCGCGTCTGAGCGCATAGCGTAGTCGATGCCAATGAAGGCGGTTCCTGGCTCGACATCAGCCAGCACCCACGGTGTGCCGCCGGCCTTGGTGTACAAGGCGACGCCGAGGCGCCAGGCGACACTGCACCGGCAATAGTAGCCCAAAGCGCCTTCGTCTCGGACGATCTGGATGCAGATGCCTTCCGATGCAGCGATTGCCTTGAGGTGGTGCCGTAGGTCGAAGTCTTCGCCGTCGGTGGTCCTGAATCCGTCCGACCAGCTTCGATCGACGTGGATCAGGACGATATCGAACTCCGTGCGAACATTGCGGAGCGCGAACAACGCTCGGGTGATCGCGTCGGCCAGCACCTGGTGCGGACGAGGCGAGGCCGCCATCTGCTTTTGCAAGTCCGCGGGAAGCTCGATGGCGGTTGGCCCCACCGCCTTGGCGAGGCTGACGCCGAACAGCTTCGAGAAGCCGGGATAGTCCGGGAGATAGGCCTTTCGCTCTTTCGGCCGATGCGGTTGTTCCAACTCCTGCATCAATCGATTCAAGCGATCGACGCCCCCTGCCGGTGCGATCATCGCGATCCGGATGGGGTTAGCCACGCCCGACAACCTGTCACGGCTGTATGGGCCAAACCGGGAGAGACCCAGCAGCGGATGCAGGTCTGTATTTCGATCGGACGCTCCGCCAAACCGTAGAGCAGGTTCAGGAAACTGAGTGTGGCCCGGCAGCTTGTAGGCGACGGTCATTGCGGAGCCCTCCCGCTGAAACCGGTCGTCCGGGCGATCTCGAAGTCGGCGTCCGCGCCGTCGGAAATCCCGAACGCGCGGAGGCGAAGTGAGTCCGAAGTGCCCACGATCAGTTCAATCCAGCCGTCCAGCATGCTGTTCGCGTGCTTATTGCGTCGCTGCGCCCGGCGCTCTCGGACCCAATCTTTCGCTTTCGCCACCATGGCTTCGGCCGTGCCGTCCTCAAGCTCCAGGACAACGCGCGGCTCCAAGAGGAGCCAAAGGCCGTCGAGCTTCCAGTCCAGCCTGATTTCGCAGGCCTCGTTCCAGGCAACGGTCGTCCCTGGAACGACACCGGTCAGGGTTTCAACGCAAGCGACCGTCCTGTTGAACGGCGCCGTGCCGGCTCCGGCGGCGGGCCGCAACAGGATGCGGCGGCCCCGCCGCTCGATCGCGAGGGTCTCGCGCTGGCCGAGCGACCGGACCAGGGCGTCTCGAATGAGTGTTCGCTCGCCACTCTCGTATCGTAGGCGCGCGGGAGAAATAGCGTAGGTCTCGAGGCTGGTGATATCCCGATCAGCGAGGGCCGTGCGAAGCTCAACATCCCTGCCGAAGGCCAGTACACCGGCGCGGACACGATTGACGTCGAGATCGACGCCGGCCTCCTTAACTGCCGCAACGACCTCCGACACACCGCCGATGGTGCAGACCACCAGTCGGCAGGACGTGGGCCATGAGATGATCGGGAGCGCGTTGGTCCGGACCACGGGAAACTTTGTGCCGACGGCGCGCAACGGCGCCTTGCCCAGCCGTGGCCGGTCGGCTTCGCCGATGGCGTCGACCTTGCCGGTGGTCGTCGGGAGAAACCGCACGAGGTCAGACATCAACTCGTCGAACGTTTCGACCTCGACGAAGAAGGCTTCGATGCCGGCGTCCGTAGCCGCCTTCATGAGAGAAGTGACGCCCTCAAACGGCGTTTCAGTGGATCGCTTGAACCAGAACAGGCCGCCCGGGAATCCCGCGCCTCCGTTTATGGCGTCAGTCAGAGCCGCGATGATCGAAGTGTCGCGGCCGCTGTAGCCGACCAGCGCCAAACCGTTGCCTTGGCAAGCCGCAACGAAGGCCTGTCGCATGGCGGCGTCTTGGTCTCGAAGTTCCTCGTTGGTGTTCTTGAGGCGATCCGAATGGAAGTCGCCGTGAAGCTTGCCGAGTACCGGCCAGCGGCCTTCCTGCATGGCGCGCTGCAATTTAGAGGGCTCGCCCAGATCGGCCACCGTCAGCCTGCCGGTGCTTCCGTAGATTTTGGCGGCGCTGTCCTCGACCAGTTTGTCGAAGTTGGTTGTCCAGACCGTATGGGTAAGGTTCTCGCGCATCAGCAGGGCGAGCGCCCGATGACCGAACGAAGGGTTCGCTTCTTCGATGATGCCGTCCAGATACTGTCGGCGGTCACGCGCGGACGGATAGGCGGCCTCGAAATAGGCCGAGTATTCGTCCTCCGCGCCAGCTGACGGGAATGATCCCAAGCTGTCGAAGTGTTCCTGTATCTTTCTCTGCACAACCGTATCGCTGAGATCGGTGATCGCGGAGAGCGCGAGCTTCTTCTGCGAGCAATAGAGCTTGTGCTTGAGATCCCAGATGACGTCCCAGGCCGTTTTGACGCCGGCTGTGCGGGAGGCGCCCGCGCCAAGCAGCCACATGACTTGGGTGGCGCGCATCTGAAAGAGGCGCATGAACCGTGCGACATCCATCGTCGGCACGGCCGAATTGGACGCGGACGCTTGGCCATCCGGCCGACTCGCTTCACTAACTGTCGATAACGCCACGACGCTCCCTTCCTAGGTCCGTCGCGCGATAAGCTTGCCCCCACAGCCCTGCGCGGCCTCGTACGCTACCCGACACCAGATGTTGGGGCAAGGGGTGTTAACTTATCCACATATTGGGTGCCTTATACCACCGGTTGAGAGGGGGCGGTGGAGACTTGCCGTCTGGCGTGGGTTCGGAGAGACTCGACTGATGAAGAAAAGCCTCGATCATTTGCCGGCGCGGAAGCAGGCCGAGCTGCGCCGCGTGGTCGAGATGATTCAGGAAGCTTTCGCGGAAGCCGTCGCGACGCGACGCGCCGAACGACTGAAGAACGGCAAGATCCTCAAGATCATCCTGTACGGATCATACGCGCGCGGCGACTGGGTCCATGATCCGGTCGGTCGCTACTTTTCCGACTTCGACCTGTTGATCGTCGTCGACCATGAGGATTTGACCGACGGCGAGTTCTGGCACGACGCCGAGAACCGCCTGATGCCCATGGGCCCGGACATCCGCACGCCGGTCAGCCTGATCGTGCATGGCCTGGATGACGTGAACGAGCAGTTGGACAGGGGGCGCTACTTCTTCGCGGACATCGTTCGGGACGGGGTTCTTCTTCACGACACGCCCGGTGCCAAGCTGCATAAGCCGGCCGATCTGAAAGCTCAGGCGGCGTTGGCGGAGGCAGAGGAATCCTTCGCGGAGTGGATGGCGAGCTCAGCGGAGTTTCAAGCGGGGGCTCAGTTCTACGCCGAGCGCGGAAACAACAAACTCGCAGCCTTCAGTCTGCATCAAGCCAGTGAGCATCTCTATCACTGCATCCTGCTGGTGGTGACGCTGTACAGCGGCAAGGCCCACAACCTCGCTTTCCTCCGCAAGAAGGGCGAGGCCATCGACGCCCGGTTGGCTGGCGCCTGGCCGCGCGAGACCAAGTTCGAGCGGCGAAGCTTTGAGTTGTTGCGCGAGGCCTACGTCAAGGCACGGTACTCCAAACACTACAAGATCAGCACCGACGAACTGACCTGGCTGACCGAGCGGGTCGAGGCGCTGCGCGGTCTGGTGAAGACTGTCTGCGAAGAACGCCTCGCGCAGTTGCGTCTTGAGGCCGAGGCGGACAACGCGTGATCGACGGACGGACGTCGTGATCGACAACCGACCAGCCCATCTGCTGGACGATCCCGACTACGCCGTCATCCCGGCCCTGCCGATCGGTCTGGAGCTGGGCACCGTGCCGGATTGGGTCAAACTCAGCATGCTTCACCTGGGCGGCGTTCAGCCGATTACGGTCGACATGATGGAGGCGGCGGGTTTCGTTCTCGAGGACCGACCGTCCGAGGGCGAACTGGAGCTATTTCGTCAAAAGGGGACCCGGTTCCAGATGATTTCGGTCGTCACCAGCATCGCTGCATTCCGCGAGGTCGACGGCGTCATGATGGGCGTGCCGTATGCGATCTCGCTGGTCCCGGCCAATAAACGCGGCACGGTGCTGTCGAACGTCGACGCGGAGTACGTCCGTCAGATCGATTTGAACGCCGTGCTCCAGCAGCAGGAACCCTGCTACGTCGATTTCAATCCGTTTACGGGTCACTGGGGTGCCTGGGGCAACATCACTGTCTTCCTGGGCGACCGGCCGCGGGACGCCTTTCCGGACGGGCTCGGCCTGGTGACCGACATGTACTACCTGCAGCTAGGGTTCGATCCCGAGACCGTAGGCGTGGTCAACATGGGCATGGGAGAGGGGAAGCCCTTCCGTAAGTACCACCGCCATCGCACCCGCCTGATGTTCTCCCCGTTCGAGACGTTCCGGGCGCGGCGCGTCTGGGGCGCCGAGTCGCCGATCGAGCTGTTTCTGCTACAGGGGCTTCTCCGGGAAAACCTGACGCCGGTTTTGCAAATGCTCCTGTTCGACGACGGGTCCGCATATCCGTCGATTTATGATCTCTGGGCGCAGGATCTCAGCGACCTGCCGGGGCTGATTACCGAAGCCGATATGTTCTTTCCGGATCAGCGACTGGCGGTGTTTTGCGATTCCACCCGACACCACCGCGGCGGCAAGGCCGCGCGGAGGGATGAAGCGATCAGTGAACGACTGGCGGCCGCCGGCATCAAGTCCGTCCGAGTTCCGGGGCCGCTGATCGTTCGCGACTTGAAGGCGGCCATCGATCTGGTGCTCAAGGCGCTGCGCTGATTGACCGCCCGTCGTCCACATCCACAGGGCAAGAACAAAGGAGGAACATTTCACTTGCCTCTGGCGGTCTGTCGGCTCTAACGCGGACCCGGGTGTCGGTTCGCCGAGATTGGAGCAAGCCGTGAGAGAGCTGGGTGCGGGGCCGACCGTGCGCGAGGACATTGTGCCGGAGGTCGGTCGTCGCCTCGTCGTACGGTGCGACGCCGCGAAGTGCGACCATGCGGCCTTGCTCGATCCTAAGCCGCTCTTCGGCTCACCACGACACTGGCCGCCGACGGGCTCGTCATACCGTTTCCGCTGTCAGTGCGGCCACAGGGTCTCGCGCGTCTCCTACACCCACAATGCGGATCAAGCCGAAGGGCCGATTTCATCGGCCGCGCTCAAGCTCTGGTTCTAGGATGCACAGGACGTTTGGGCCGCCCGCGCCGCCGCGCCTCGTCACGGTGCAGTCAGCGCGCCGGCATGGTCTGCTGTTGCGCATTGCCTGTGAGCCCTGCGAAAGGACCCAGTTGATCGATGGGGCCACCTTGCCCGCGATTCCGCGTGCCATCGCGGTTGGCGAACTTTGGTTCGCAGGACGGTTTCGGTGTGCCGCGTGTCGGCGTCCGGCGTCCCGGCTTGAGCTGATCGAACGGGGGCAGGTCCAGACGATGCTGGAGCGGTGGGCCTTGGGCGAACCCTTTGTCACGGAGCGGCTGCGCCGACATTGGCGGCATGATCCCTACGATCGGCGTGACTGGCCCGCGTGGTTCCGGCGTCGGTGATTATTTGTCTCTCCTGCAACGAGCCAGCCTTGCGCGGCCTCTCAATGGCCTGATCTGACCGAAGCCCGTCCGGCTTCCGCAACCGCTCGCTCGACTTTCTTCCCCGGCCTGACGGCCTTCCTCGCGAGACAAGAAAGTCGCCCTCGCGGTCCTCCGCTGCGCTGCGGGGTCTCGCCATGCTCGCCCTGCGGGCCGTCAGGTCTCCGGTCCGCCGATCGCCATCGAGGCCGCGGCAGTCGTGGCCCGACATCAGCAAGGAGAGACTACAATGGCCACCATCGGCACCTTCACCCAGCAAGCGGACGGCAGCTACAACGGTTCGATCAAGACCCTGACCCTCAACGTCAAGACGGCCCAACTGCGGGCCAACGAAAAGACCGACGAGAAGGCCCCAGATTTCCGCATCTTCTCCGGCCAGACCGAGTTCGGCGCCGCCTGGAAGAAGACGAGCCAGCAGAACCGTGAGTACCTGTCGGTCAAGCTCGACGATCCCAGCTTCCCGGCGCCGATCTACGCCTCGCTGGTCGAGGTTGAGGGCGGACACAGCCTGATCTGGTCGCGGTGACCAAGCCAGGCGCCCGCGCCTCGGCGCGGGCGCCTGTTCCCCGAAACAGGGTCATCCTTCTTCGAGGGTTGGCGCGCTCAGGGCCCGAGGCAGAACGGCCAAAGGGCCCTCCGTCGGGATGGGCGCAACGAAGCTGTGCACGCCGGCTTTGATGTTCTCGGCCATCTGCAGGACGTTTCGCGCCTGTTCGGCTGCGACCCAGCGAGGAGACATCAACTCCAGTCCGATCCGATCAGCATAGTGGCCGGATAGGCCCCATGCCCCCTCCATGCCGTCGGGCCAGTGGCCGCTGACGAAGTAGGAACTGTCCCGGTTCAGGCGGGCGGTTAGCCCCGCCTCCTGGAACGCGTCTGTGAGACGGTCGAAGTCGATCACCACGATCAGGAACAGGTCGCCCGCGATGAATTCGAAAAGGGCGTCAGGGTCGCGGATGAGCAAGGTGAACGGTCGGTACGACAACCACGTTCGGTCCATCTTCCAGGCATTGAGCGAATAGACGCCCAAGCTGCCCGTCATCACCACATCGCTGAAGATGGGGATCCGGCTGGACGTCCGTTGCCCGACAATCTGAACGCCCGGCTCCGGCGACGCGACGCAGCGGCCCTCAGCACGGGCGGCGGCGATCACAGCGTTCAAGGCGGCGGTGTGGTCGATGGGTTTGCTAGACAGGGCGCTGCGAGCCACGGTGGGGGCACCTAGAACCTCTCCGCCGTCGTTCTCGAAAAAGTCGTTCAGCCGTGTGACATCCACCTTCTGACGCTGTCCGCGCGCGCCGCCGTCGGACCGGGTCTTCACCTCGATCAGATGAGGGTCTGAGCCGCCCAACAGGCAGACGTCGCCATGTCGTATCGAGTTGGTGAGGTCACAGAGAAGCGCAGGCACGCCGTGGTCGAGAGCGGATCGGAGAACGTGGAGCTCCATCGCCAGACCGGTCTTGCCCGACAGGCTACCCGCCGAGCGTTTAATGACCTGCCCCTCGCCTTCGAAAGAGAGCGGCTTCACCGCGTGCCGGTCGAGGTAGATGAATGCGATTCCGTCGCCGAAGCAGCGCAACACATAGGTGACGTCCCGCAAGCGTTCCGTGCGCCTGTCCAGCCAAGCAACGCGGCGTTTGATCTTTCGGCTTTCGTCCTTGTCCAAACGTGAGGCCAACTGCGCCTTGAGGACTTTGCGCTCCGCTTTCAGCTGCTGCTGCTTGTCCTCAGCGGTGAAGAGTTCGCGGATGAGCCATTTCTGCATGGCCGCGAGATTGGCGAGGTCGTCGAGGTTCGCCTCCTGATGGCGGAGGCGTTCCGTGATCCAGAGCAATCGTCGCCGGTAGTATCCGAACATCCCGTCATCCGTTGCTGCTGTGGCCGGCCAAAGGCGAGAAGATAGCGTGCCATCCGCGTGGATGCAGCGGGTTCACTCCGCCCGGCTGGGGCGCCCTTCAGAGCGGCGGGCGAGCGGCCGTCTTCGGTCGCCGAGGGGAGGGCGGGGAGCCCCGTAGGCCTGCGGGGCGAAGGGGGTGACGGTCTAGGGCAGGATAGGCTTTGCGCCGGCAACGTCTGACAGACCCACCTCCCGATGGACCGCCTCACCCTTCGCGTCTCGCCCGATCTGATCCGCCGGTTCGACGCCGCGGCGGCGGGGCAGGGCGGGCGCTCGCGCTTGCTTCGCCGGCTCATGGAGGGGGCTGCGCAGGCGTCCTTTCCGGCGCCGCCGGAGGCGGTCAGCGCGCCCAGGTCGGGCAAGCTGACCCTGCGCCTCGGCGAGACCGACCTGCGTCTCCTGGAGGCCGAGGCCGCCGCCGTCGGGCTGTCGCGAACCCAATGGAGTGTCGCGCTCATCCGGCGGCGGTTGCGGGATCGTCCGCAGTTCAGCCGTCCCGAGGCCTTGGCGCTGATCGAGGTGCGGCGCGAGCTGCGGCGCATCGGCGTGAACATCAACCAGATCGCCCGCGCCCTGAACACGGCGGTGATGGAGGGGCAGGTGCTCGATCTGGAGATGGCCCAGCTCGGCGCCTTTCAGGCTGAGATCGCGGCCTGGGTGGAAGCGCTCGGCGAGGCCTTTGACGGCAACCTGTCCTATTGGGCCGGGCGGCCGTGAGCGACTTCCGCTCGCCGCGCGGGTTCGAGGAAGCCTTGCGGCCGCCGGTCGATCCGCGCCGCGCGCGGATCACGCCCGCGGTGCTTCGGCCGTCTCGGAACAGAGGGCAGGAGTCGGCCGCCCGCTTCATCCGGGTCCTGCGCCGGGCGCCGGAGGTGATGGTCAAGGTGACCGGCCGTACCCGGGACGGCGGCCACCTGAAGGCGCACCTCGACTACATCAGCCGCAATGGCGCCCTGACTCTGGAAGGGCCGGACGGGGAGCGGCTGGACGGGCGCGCTGAGGTGCATGCGCTCGCCCGCGACTGGGCCGAGGAGTTCGCGATGGAACCGGGACGCAGGCGTGACGCCTCGGTCTCCCTGTCGATCGTGATCAGCATGCCGGCGGGGACGGATGCGGTGCGTCTGCACGACGCCGCCCGGGCCTTCGCGGCCGAGACCTTCAGCGAGCGCTTCCCCTATGTCTTCGCCCTGCACGACGAGGGACGGCACCCGCACGTGCATCTGACGGTGCGCCGGCTGGGACGCGAAGGCGAGCGGCTGAATCCGCGCAAGGCCGACCTGCAGATCTGGCGCGAGGGCTTCGCCCGGGCGCTGCGCGACCGGTCCATCGAGGCGGAGGCCACCCCGCGGCGGACGCGCGGCGTGACCCGAAAGGCGGAGCGGACGCCGATCCGCAAGATGCGGGAGCGGTTCGTGGCGGGGAAGGGCGATCTGCCCGAGACGCTCGCCGCCGCCTACCGCGACGCGCTCCGGGGCGACGGCGGGGAGGGACCGTGGCTGGAGGCAATTCAGGCGCGTGAACTGGCGATGCGGCGCGCTCTGGTCGCGGAAGCGGTTCGACTGGGTCGGTCCGATCGGCTGGCGGATCGCACCCTGGCCCTGGTGGTGGAGCGGTTCGTGCGGGACCGGCCCGGGCCGAAGACGCGCGACCAGGCCTTGAGGGACGCAGGCGTCGATCGCTCGACCGGGCGAGAGCGAAGCCGATGAAGCGGCGCGACTCCACGGGCCCGGTTGCGGAGTGTCAGAAACAGAACTATATTTCTGACACGGAGACGATCATGCAAGTCCTTGCTGAACAGATCATGGAGCGCGTCCGGGCCCTGCCGGAGGGCGCGCCGGTCGCCGCCAAGGGGCTGCTCCATCTGGGCAGCCGCGCGGCGGTGGATCAGGCCCTGTCGCGCCTCGTGCGACGGGGGCGGCTCGTGCGCGCCGGGCGCGGCGTCTACATGCGTCCGCTGGAAAGCCGCTTCGGATCGCGGACGCCTTCGGTGGAAACGGTCGTGCGCGCGGTGAGCGAGCAGCGCGGCGAGGTCGTCGCCTCCAACGGGGCGGCGGCGGCCAACGCCCTGGGCCTGACCACCCAGGTGCCGATCCGCATGGTCTATCTGACCAACGGCAAGAGCCGGCTCCTCAACGTTGGCAAGCAGACGGTGGAGTTCAAACATGCGCCGGCATGGCAGCTGCTCCTGGCTGATCGTCCGGCCGGCGAAGCGGTTCGCGCCCTGGCCTGGCTGGGGCCGGAGAAGGCCCCGACGGCGCTGGAGACCCTGAAGCGAAAGCTGGGACCCGCCGCCTTCGGCGAACTGGTGTCCGTCGGACCGCGTCTGCCCACCTGGCTGGCGCGGTCGGTCAGCCAGGCGGCGCATGTCTGAGACCTTCCTGCAGCTTTCGGCCGAGGACCGGGCCGAAGCCCTCGCGGCGGTGGCGTCGGCGTCCGGCCGGCCCTCCCATCTGCTCGAGAAGGATGTCTGGGTCGTCTGGGCCCTGAGCGCGCTGTTCGAGGCGCCCTTGGGCGAGGGGCTGGTCTTCAAGGGCGGGACGTCCCTGTCCAAGGCCTACGATGTCATCCAGCGGTTCTCGGAAGACATCGATCTGACCTGGGACATCCGTCGCCTGCTTCCCGATCTGGCCAATGCGCCCGAAGACCCGGTGCCGCGGACTCGCGCTGAGGAGCGGCGCTGGTCCCGGGACGTTCAGCGGCTGTTGCCGCTCTGGGTCGAGGGCGAGGTGCGGCCGCTTCTGGAGGCCCGGATCGCCGCAGACGGCGTCGGCGCCACGGTGCGGATCGAGGGCGCCAAGGCCTTCGTCGACTATGCGCCGACCAGCACCGGCACCGGCTATGTCTCGCCCAGCGTGATGCTCGAGTTCGGCGCGCGGGCGACCGGCGAGCCGAGCGCGCCGCGACCCGTGGTCTGCGATGCGGCGGCCCATCTGCAAGGCGTCGTCTTCCCGACCGCCACGCCGCGGGTGATGGCGGCCGAGCGGACCTTCTGGGAGAAGGCCACCGCCGCCCACGTCTATTGCGCGCAGGGACGACTGCGGGGCGATCGCTTCTCCCGGCATTGGCATGATCTGTCCCGACTGGACGCGGCCGGCTTCGCCGAGACCGCGATCGCGGATCGGGCGGTCGCCGAGGCGGTCGCGCGCCACAAGGCGATGTTCTTCCGCGAGACCGCCGACGGCGCGGAGATCGACTATGGACAGGCGGTCACGGGCGGCCTGCGTCTGAAGCCTGAAGGCGCCTCGCTGGAGGCCCTCGGGGACGACTACCGCCGGATGGTCGAGGACGGCCTGCTGGAGGCGGACGCCGAGCCCTTCGAGGCGCTGATGGAGACCTGCGCGGGGCTCGCGGACCGCGCCAACGCCGCGGCGGCCCGTTGACCCTGCGCTACGCGCCGATCGAGCAGGAAGCGATCCTGCTCAAGGCGGTCTGGGACATGATCGACGACATGGTCAATCTGGAGATCTTCGACTATCCGATGACCTCCCGTCCGACCAATCTGGTGTTCAAGTCGGGAACCCACAAACGGGTCTTCGCCATCCTGCTGGCGATTTCCTGGCCCAGCCCCGGCCATCCGCGCTGCCCTTCGCCTTCGCGCCTTCGACGGCAGGCGCGCGCGAGACCGATCGAACCTATCTGTTCTATCTGGACGGCATCGGCCGTCAGCCGACCCTGGGCGCCGACGCCTCCGGTCTGGCGGCTTCCGCCTCGGCCTTCGCGGACTGGCTGAACGCGGAGTGCGTCTGTCCCAAGGTCTGGCTTCCCGAACTCGACCTGTCGGTGGACCTGCGCGTCTCCCGCATCTGGCTGCTCAAGGTCGTCGGCGACGCCAACAAGCACAACTTCTCCCGGCTCGATGCCCGGGTGAAGCAGATCAGGGCGATGCTCGCGCGGCACGGCCATGAGGTCGATGAGGGGATGGTCTATCGGTCGGTGCCGGACTTCCAGCAGTGGTTCTACACCGACGTCTTCTCCTATCACGCCAGCACCATCGGCGAGTTCCTGGACCAGATCCGCCGGGCCCTGTTCGCCTACCTCTCGCCGGAGTTCGCCCGGGCCTGGCGACGTGGCGACCGGTTCGAGGGCGATTACAGCTTCGATATTCCGGCGGACATCCGCGATCCGCTGGCGCTGGGCATGTATTGGGACCTGATGAACCGGATGAGGGACGGCGTCGGATTCCCGGCCTTCACCGTGTCGCCGTATCTGAAGAACACTTTCTAGGCGCGACCGCTAGCGCCGCCGCTCGCGGTCGCGCATCGTGTCCCGTTCCGTCGGACGCGCGCGGCCGGCGCGCGCCCAGGCGGCCTCCAGCAGCTTGGCTTGGATGGCGGGATCGGGGATGAGACGGGCCACCACCACGGCCGCGCGGGCGAGCCGCTCGGCGAGCGGATCCTGGAGGGGCTTCTGGGAGGAAGCCCGGTCGATTCCGGCCGCCTGGCGATCGCGATCCCTGGGCCGATGGCCGTGGACCTCCAGACCCAGGCTCTGGGCCTGTATCCAGACCTCGCGCCGGAAGGCTGGGTCGCCAGAGACCTGTATCCGCTCCCAGCCGCGGTGCCGCGCGATCTTGAGCATGTCGATGACGGCGTCGGGATAGGCCTGGGTCGAGGTGAGCGATCCACCCCGGTCGCGGAACATCGGCGCGGGCGCACGATGATCCCGGAAGAACCGCTCCGCCCGGCCCCTGAGATCGCGCTCGACCAGATAGCGGTCGAGCACCGCGTCCGGAACGTCGCCCTTGGCGGTGGAGCGGCCGGGTGCGCCGGGCGCGGGCCGCAGGCGGTTGACCGCCGGAGCGGGCTCTGACGGGGTCATGGCTCGCGCTCCGGCGGGGTGGCGTCGACGACGCGGTCGAGCCAGGCCGCCACATCGGTTTCATCCGCGTCGGGCGGGGGCGGAGGAAGGCCTTCGGCGGCGAAGGCGCGGGCGATGACGTCGAAATCCATGGGATCCTCCTCGAGAGCGGGCGGGACGACCGGCGCTTCGACCGTCGGCGCGGGCGTGGGAGCGGGACGCAGACGGCGCTGGAAAATCCGGTCGCGCCAGTAGGCGATCTTGCGGCCGCGAACAGGCGGAAGACCGGCCTTCAGGACGATCAGGGCGGTCTGCGGAAGCTGCATGAGCTCCTGGGGCAGCATCAGCGCCCTGCGCTGGTCGGACACGGTCGTACTGCGTCGGCCGCGCGCGAGGCCGGCCGGCCGGCTGCGGCTTCGCCCGTCCGTCGTATAATAGCCCAGCCGTTCGCTGAGCTCCCGGGCGATCCTCAGTTCCTTGGGCGCGAAGACGATCTCGATGCCGCAATTGGTCATCACGTCCTCTGCCAGATCGGGTCCGTAGAGCGCCCGGAGCTGGGAGGGACTCTGAAGCACGGCCAGCAGACGCAGTCCGTAGCCCGCCACCCAGGCGAAGGCGTGGGCCAGCACCGGCGCCGGGCCGAGGCGAGCGAATTCGTCGAGCAGGACGAGGGTCGGACGGTCGGCGGGGGCGGGAAGGCTGCGGCTGTTGAGATCGACCAGCTGCTGAAAAAGCAGCGCATAGAGCGGCTGGATCCTCAGCATGTTGTCCGGCGTGGCGCCCAGATAGAGGGAGAGATCGCCGCGGCGCAGGTCGCGCAGGTCGAAATCCGAGACCGAGGTGGCGGCGTCGATCCGGGGGTTGAGCCACAGCCCCATGCGAGTGGTGATCGACTGACGCACGGAGGCGAAGGTGTTCTCGCTGGAGCTGGTGAAGTCCGTCAGGGCGGCGACGACGGGCCCCGGAAGAGGGCGTCCCTCCCGCGCGCGCGCCGCGACGATGCGGGGCAGCCGAGCACGGGCGTCGCCCGCGGTGAGCTGGCGGAAGATCTCGCCGAGGGTGAAGGGGCGATCGGGCGTGGCGGCGACATAGCCGCCCACGCCGATGAAGCCAGTGCGCGACGCCTCGGCCCAGAAGGGATCGGCCCTGTCATGGACTGGAAACAGCATCGCCGCCATGCGCTGAAGCTCGTCCAGCACCTGGATCGGATCGGCGCGGTCGATGTGGGCCAGGGGGTTGAACCGCGCGGTTCGGCCGTCCGACGCCAGGGGATCGAACAGATGGACCGTCTGGCCGGCCTCGGCGCGGTAGCCGGCGGTGGCGACATAGTTCTCGCGCTTGATGTCCAGCACCACGACCGAGTCCGGCCAAGCAAGCAGGTTCGGGATGACCACGCCGACGCCCTTGCCGGTGCGCGTCGGGGCGTAGAGCATCACATGCTCGGGGCCGTCGGCGATCAGGAAGGCGCCGTCGGCCCGCCCCAGGACCACGCCGCGGCGCGAGCTCAGACCGGCGTGGCGCTGTTCGGCCGCCGACGCCCATCGGGCGGCGCCGTGCAGCGGGCGTCTCTGGTGGAGCAGCACGGCGACGATCAGGATCCCGCCGACCAGACCCGCGCATGACAGGCCCACGGCCAGCCAGCGCCGCAACTCGGGATCGTGACGGTAGTACCAGAGCCAGCCGGGGACGCGCGTCGGGTCGATATCGCCGGAGAACCGACCCAGGCCGATGAGGGCGATGGTCACGGTGAGAACGCCCAGGACTGCGGCGGCGGCGAGGCCCGCGGTGGCGATCAGCGCCCCCCTAGTCGCCGGGCTGGCGCTTGCGAAGCGGGTCATGCCAGATCTCCGTCACACGGAACCGGCCGTCGACCTTCTTCATCTGGACGACGACATCGACGAGCAGGTGCAACAGGGCGCGGATGTCCTCGCGCGGCAGATCGCGCCCGCCTTCGGATTCCCGCACCAGCAAGGTCAGTTGCTCGAAGGCGAGGGCGGCCGAATCCGCGTGCACGGTGGTGATCGAACCGGGATGCCCCGAGTTGACGTTGCGCAGGTAGAAGAAGGCCGTGCCGTCGCGAAGCTCCTGCAGCAGGATGCGGTCCGGCCGCATGCGCAGGGCGCTTTCCAGAAGCTGTTTGGGGCCGATCCGGGCCAGACCTTGGCCGTCCTTGGAATAGACCAGATGGACGACGTTGCGGTGGGGCGTCACGAACTCGCGGGTGTCCTCGATCGTCAGCAGACGCTCGTGATCGGGGATGAGGGCGATCAGACCCTTGGCCAAGGTGGTCTTGCCCGAGCCGGTGGCGCCCGAGATGAGGATGTTGCGGCGAGCGGTGACGGCCAGGGTGAGGAAGCCCGGCCAGTCGCCGATCTGGCGCAGGCGCGTCAGCTCGGCGTCGACGGGATCGGCGGTCTCGGCACGGGCGTCGGCGACCTGGTCGAACAGGCCGGCCGCCGCGAACTCTACCAGGCCGAGGCGTCGCCGCGACGGCTTTCTCAGGGTCAAGGACAGGCCGCCGTCGGCGACCGCCGGCGGCAGCACGATCTGGCAACGGATGTCGCCGGGCAGGGTGGTCGAGCAGATCGGCTGTTCGGGGCTGACGTCCTGTCGGGTGTAGGCGGCGGCCGCGACCGCGAGGGTGCGCAGCCAGGCCTCGGTCAAGTCCGGCGCCTCGGCCCAGCGCCAGACGCCGTCGGCCTCGACCCCGACCTCGCCGGGGCGGTTGACGACGACCTCCGTCACCGTCTCCGGTTCCAGAAAGGGGCGCAGCGGCGCGAGGTAGTGATCGAGGACGGAGGTGTCGTCCATCACCGCGACCGCAGCTGATAGACGCCGGAGAAATCCAGATCCTGGGCGACGAAGATCGATACCTCCGCGCCCTGGCCCTTGCGCAGCGTCGGCGGGATGTCGACCGAGCCCTGGAGGGCGACCCCGGCCGCGTCGGACGGGAGGCGGGCGGTCGCGCCGCCGTCCTCGCGGCCCACGGCGGCGTAGACGCCGTGATCGACGATCGACAGCAGAAGGGCACCCCCGAACCGATCCCAGAAGCGGGTGTCGACCACCCCGTCGAAGCCGGATCGGCCGAGCGCGTCGGCGGCCGGCGAGGCGAGGGCGACGGCGACGCCCGTGGGCGTCACCGCCCGGGTCCAGAGGACGAACAGCCGGCGCCGGCCTTGCTGGAGGCCGCCGCGATACTCGCCGAGAACCCGGGTGCCGCGCTCCATCAACACCACGGCGCCGTTGTCGGACCAGGCGTCGCGGGACAGGACGCAGGTCACATAGCCCGGCGTGGTGCTGTCCATGGCCGTCTGCAGCACGCAGGGGACGCTGGTCCCGGCCGTGATCAGCAGGTTGCGGTCGGTAAGGCGGCCCGCGCGGGCCTGACCGACCGGGGTGACCTGACGGAGCTGGTCCAGGTCGGTTTGCGGTCCCGCGGGCGCGCCGGGCGCCGGAGCTGGCGGAGGAACCGCGGCCCCGCCGGCCCGGCTGTAGACCAGCACCGGAGCCCGCCGCGCGCTTTCGGCCAAGGCGCGCCGTTCCTCCGCAGGCGACGGACCGGAACGGGGCGCGCCTTCAGGTCCGGCCTCGATCGGCGGAATGGAAGGCCCGTCGTCGAGCCCGGGGGCCTCCGGATCGACGACCGGATCGCTGAGCAGCGGCGGCGGAGCCCGTCGCGCGGGCTCGAACGGCGCGGTCTGCCGCGGCGGCTCATCGCGTGTCGTCGGACGATCGGCGTCGCGGTCGCCCCGATCCCAGCTCGCGATCAGGAAGACGCCGCACCCGGCGGCGAGCGCGGCGAGGGTGATCATCTTGCCGCGCGGCCCGCCGAACCGTCCGGCGATCGGCGAGACGCCGCGGTCCGCCGCCGTCGAGGCCGGGGACGGACTCTCGTCCGGAGGCGTCGGCGCGGCCCCGGTCATGACGGATCTCCGACGGGCGCCCGATCGACGACAGGCGAGGCCGTGCCCGTGCCCAGCCCCCTGCCGCGAGGATCGAAGGCGTCGTTGAACAGGCAGAGGACGGATGACCCGCGCCTCAGCCGCAGGCCCCGCGCGACCCCGTGGACGACCACGAACTCGCCGCGCACGTCATAGGGGATGAGCCGCTCCGAGCCGTCCTCGGCGACCTCGAACAGGGCCGGCAAGGCCTGCACGCCTGGAAAGCGTAGAACGGTGACGCGGCCGTTGTCGCTGACCTCGCTCGGCTGCAGGGCCGCATCGCCCTGGGCGGACCAGGCCAGATTGCGCGGCCCTTCGAGAACGCCGCGGTCCAGCTCCAGGCCGATCAGGCGCTGTTCGACCGCCGCGGCCTGAACGGCCAGGGCGCGGGCGGCCTGGGCCTGATCGTCGGCCGGATAGCGGAAGCGCACCTGATAGGCGAGGGCGGCGCGGTCGCCAGGGTCGCGCGCGACCAGTTCGAAGGCGTAGTGGCGGATGACGCCGGCCCGCTCGGTGACCACCAGCAGATTGGTCGCCTGATGGCGTTCGCGCGGCTTCAGGAACAGAACCGAGCCTTCTGCCGCCACCTCCCAGGCGACGCTGTCGCCGATCGCGGCGTGGCGGATGGTCTCCTCGGGGGAGAAGACGATCTGGGTCGCCGTCCGGAAGGCGCCGGCGATCCGGTAGACCGCCGCCGGGTCGTAGACGACCTCGCGGATCCGGGGATCGGGGGGTGTTTGCGCCATCGCCGGGGCGGCGAGGACGACCAGGCCGGCGATCAGCGCCAGGGCGGACAGGGGACGTGTCATCGGATGACCTCCGGATCGGCGCGGTAGGAGGTCACCTGGAAGCCGACAGGGTTCCTCAGCCGGTCCGGCTCCGACATCGGCGCGCGCGTGTAGGTGAAGGCGATGGTGGCGATCCAGTCGCTCTCGACGGTCTGTTGGGCCTGGCGGACCGTGCGTCGGAAGCGGACATTGGCGACGCCGGCGTTGATGAAGCCGATGGCGCGGATCGCCACGATGGCCTCGCCGTCCGGACCGTAGAGATTCTGCGGGCTGGCCGGGTTGGAGCCCCGGAACAGATCGGCCCAGCGGCGTTGCTCGCCGGGCGCGGACAGGATGGACACCAGCCGGAAGGCGTCCTCCGCCGCCGGGTCGAGATACCCCTCCCGCTGGCGGACGTATTGTCCGAGGAAGTATTTGCTGACCGCTTCCTCGTAGCGGACGGGCCCGCCCTCGGCGGAGAGGCCGCGCATGACGTCGACCGCGCCGGTGGCCTGGTCGACCCGGATCACGAAGGGCTCGGTCGACTTGAGCGGCGTCAGCAGGGCGACGGCCCCGGTCGAGACCACGGCCAGACCCGTGGCGAGCGCCGCGGCGGACCAGGCCAGGCGGCGCGATCGGAGCGCCGAGGCCAGGCGGTCCTGGTCCCAGCGGCGCGCCTCGACGAAATAGCGCTTCAGCTCGGAGGAGGGGACGCCGCTCATGCGCAACCTCCCGTGTCCGGTGAGGCGACGGGTTTGGCGGGACGCTCGGCCGCGGGCGTCAGCACCGATCCGTGGGGGTTGGCCGGTCGCCGGGCGGAGCCGTCGCAGGTCGGCAGCGCGGGATCGCCGCGGTGGGCGCAGGCTCCCAGCAGCAACAGGCTAGCGAGCAGAAGTGAGCGGTAGGTCATGTCAGGCGCCTCTCGGTCGGATGGAGCCGCCGCTCCTCGGGGGTTGGCGGCTGGATTCCTGCGGACCCTGGGCGCGGCCCGAGCCGCTTCCGCCCAGGGCGGCGGCGTTGGCGAAGTCGGCCAGGCCGGCGCTAGCGCCGCCGGCGATCCCGGCGGCGATGGCGGGGGTCTGCAGGAAGAAGATCGCGCCCAGCAGGCACAGGGCGATGAAGATCAGGCCGCCAATCATCGGATCGGCGCCCTGGATCGCGCCCCATTGATCGCGCACCAGCGACAGCACGAGCTGGAAGATGACGATGATCAGGGCGAACAGGACGAGATAGTTCACCGCCTGGCTGAGCCAGCCGAAGAAGAAGCGCCGGGTCGCGTCGAAGAGGGCGCAGGCGATGAAGATCGGGCCGAGGGTGACGAGCAGGGCGAGGGCCAACTTGGCCACCAGCACAACGCCGAAGCCGAGGGCCGCGGCCAAGGCGCCGACTAGGAAGACCGCCGCCGACACCACATAAGGGCCGGGGTTGAAGGCCGACGCGTCGCGCGAGATGTCCTCGCCCAACCAGGCGGCATAGGCGAAGAACTGGTCGAAGGCCGCGCCGACGCTGGGCGTATCCGCTCCGCTGACCGCGCGGGTCAGGGCGTTGGGCAGTCCGGTGAACAACGGCTCGGTGACGAAGGTGGAATAGGCCGCCGTCGTCGCCAGCAGATAGAGGAAGGCCAGCTTCAGCGAGCGGACCGCGAAGTCCATCACCGGTTCGCTGATCGCGCCGCGCAGGATGGCGACGCCGTAGAGCACGACATAGAGGACCAAGGCGATCCGCAGCGGACCTTCGACCTCGGCGATGACCGAGGACAGGCGGTCGCCGAGAAAGACGTTCAACCGCTCGTCGATGAAGTCGTAGCTGGGCTCGAAGACGCGGAAGCTCATGGCCGGTCCTCAGAACGCCTGCTCATAGGCGCGCATCCGGGCGTCACGCCGGGCCTCGGCCAGGCCGCGGCGCGCCGCCTCGCACTCCGTTTGCGTCCGGCCGGCGTCGCAGGCGGCCACGATCCGGGCCGCCGCGTCAGGGTCGGCCGCGAATTCCCCGGCCGTTCGGTCCGGCGCGCCGCAGCCGGCGAGCGCGAAGGCGGCGAGGAGGGCGATCCGCGTCACTGGAAGGCCCTCTCGTAGACGCTCATGCGCGCCGTGCGGGCGGCTTCGGCCCGTTCCCGGGCGCGTTGCTCCTCCAGCCGGGCCTCGGCCGCCTGGGTCAGGGCCAGACCTTGCAGCCGCACCTGTTCGTTCTGGATCAGAGCCTGTTCCGCCGCGAGCCGCGCCTCCAGATCCATCACCGCCCGGGCGTTGAGCGCGGTGTCGAGGGCCGAGCGCAGCGTCTCCAGACCCTCAAGCCGCCGGTCGGCGGCTCCGGCCACCGCCTCGCCCACGGCGAGATCGCGCGCCGTGCGGGCGCCCGCGCGTTCGAGACTGTCCCGGTAATAGGCGTCGGCCGGGCTCAGATCGCCCGTCGGCGGCGTGTACAGCCGGGTGTCGCGACGGATGGCGTTGGCGCGGTCAGCCAGGTCGCCGAGCGCGCCGAGGTCGCCGTTCGCCGCCGCCCGCATCGACCGCATATCGGGCAGGGGATTGCGCACGGTCGGCAGGCCGAGCTCGCCGGCCAGGGCGTTGACATCGGACAGGTTGTTGAGACTGTCGAACAGCCGCTGGCCCTGTTCGACCTGGGTCTGCAGCGCTTTCAACTGATCCAGGGTGGTGCGTGCCTCCTCGATCATCTGGGCGAGGGCCCTCGGGTCGTGGACGATCTGCTGGGCCCGGGCGGCCGGAGCGCCGGCGACAACGAGGGCGGCGACGGCCGCGGCGGACAGGATTCGGGCTCTCACAGGAACCTCCTCTGGTCATGGAAGGGGGCGCGCCATTGCGCGTAGTCGTCGCCCGCCTCGGCGCGCAGACGGTCGAGCAGGGCGACGGTCTCGGTCCGGCCGGACAGGATGGCCAGGGCGTCGTCCATGCCGCGCAGGTCGAGCTCGACCACGACGCTGTCGTGACCCTGTTTGACCAGGAAGCGGTGCGACTCCGGGGTCAGCACCTCGCGGACGAGCCGGAACTCCTCCCGGGTCAGGCCGAAACCGTCGATGTAGTCCCGGGCCTGGCCGTGGGCGTTGGGCAGGAAGATCTTAGTCGCGCACTGCTCGAGGATGGCGTGGGCGATGGGCGAGCGCAGCGCGTCGGCCGGCGACTGGGTGCCGAACACCATCAGGGCGTTCTGCTTGCGCCAGGTCTTGAGACCGTCCCGGGCGAGCTCGGTGAAGGCCGGATCGTCCAGCACCTTCCAGAACTCGTCGATGTCGAGCACGAGGCGTCGGCCATCGACACGCTCGGCGATGCGATGAAACAGATACAACATCGCGGGCGTGCGAACCTCGTCGTGGTCCAGCATCTGGGTGATGTCGAAGCCGGCGAACCGCGCCTCCAGGCTCAGGGCGTCCGCCTCATTGTCGAGCACCCAGCCCAGCGGACCGCCGCGCTGCCAGCGCTCCAGGCGCGCGCCCACGCCCCCGGCGTCGCCCTGGCCGAGCAGGCTGCGCAGGGCGGCGATGGAGCGTCGCTCGCGGGGCAGGGCCTCCAGCGCCGCGACGCCCTGATCGATGGCGCGCGCCTCCGGAACCGTGAGGGGGTCGTGGGGGCGATCGACCAGCGCGCGGACGAGACGAACCAGGAAGGCGCGGTTCGCCGGCGTCGGGTCGAGCGCCTTGAATGGGGCGAAGCCCGTCGGCTCGCCGTTGCGCAGGGCGAGATAGGTCCCGCCGCAGGCGCGCACGAAGATCTCGGCCCCCCGGTCCTTGTCGATGAACAGCTGCTGGGCGCCGAAGCGTTCGAGCTGGGCCAGCATGAAGTTCTGGACGACCGTCTTGCCCGATCCGGACGGCCCGCAGATGAAGGTGTGGCCCAGATCGCCGACGTGGAAGTTGAACCAGAACGGCGAGCCGGCCGTGGTGCGCAGCACCGCGACCGCCTCGCCCCAGTGGGCGCCGCGCGCCTTGCCGACCGGATGGGCGTGGAACGGCGCCAGGGCCGCGAAATTGCGCGAGGTGATGGCGGCCGGCCGGGTGCGGCGGGCGAAGGCGCCGGGGAACTGGGACCAGAAGGCCGCCTCCAGTCCGAGATCCTCCCGGGCCACGACCAGACCGGAATCGGCGAGAATGGCGCGCGCCTTGGATAAATGGTCCGCCAGCGCCCCCGGCGTATCGCCGTGCACGAGGATCGAAGCCTGGTGCTCGCCCATCACGAAGCGGTTGCTGACCAGGTCGTCGAGCGCGTCCGACAGGCCGGTGATCTGAGAGGCCGCGCGGTCGCGCGCGGAGACCATCTGGTTCTGCTTGCGCTCCATCACCGTCCGCGCGGCGGCCTTGGACAGGAACGCGAAGGACTGGCTCGCCACGAAGCCGAAGCGGACGCTCAGCAGATCGTCCCACAGCCCCGGCCGGGTCGTCGCCGGATATTCCTTCACCGCCAGGACGCCGGCGTAGCGAGCGTCGGCGACGTCCCGCAGCTCCAGGGTCTCGCGACCGAAGATGACACGCACCGTATGAACGGCCGCGCCGAGGTGGCCGAAGACGATCGGAACCGCCGAGCGCCGACCTGTCAGAACCAGTCGCATCACCTCCATCGGCTCGGAGAACCAGAGACCGTCACGTTCATACAGGCCGAGCCGGCGCGGCGCGTAGCGGTCGAGATACTGGATCAGGTCCCGGCCCGCTTCCTCGATCCGCTGGAGGTGGGCGGTCTCGACCTCGGCGTCCGCCCGCCGCGCCGCCTTCAGGCGACGCGCCAGGGCCGCGGCGCGATCGCCCGCCTCGCGGCCGGGGTGGAGGACGAGGGTGACGAAGAGCTCATTGATCCAGAGCCGACGCTCCGCGACCCGATCGTCGTAGAGCGCGCCCAGTTCGCCGGCGAAGTCCGAGCGGAAGCCGGCGGACCGCTCGAGTTCGGCCGGGCGGCGCACCACATGGTGCCAGATCGCCAGGCGATCGTCGGCCAGATTGCGCCACGCCTGGTTCAGCTTGATATGCCAGTCGTTCAGATCGCGCGCATCCGCGGTCTCGAAACTGGCCCCGTCGATCTGGAAAACCATCATCAGGGCGCCGTTGTCGAGCGCCACCACGGCGTCGGAGACGTGGCGCGCGTAGGGCAGATGAGGCCGGGCGTCGGCCTCGCGCCGCAGGCGCATCGCGCTGACGCCGCCCTCAGCCACGGGCCAGCTCCGTCGGACGGTAGCGCCGGATGAGAGGCAACGGTGTCGCCGAACTGCCGCCCCAGAGGGCGGCGTTGCGCGACCGGCCCTTGGTGTCGACATAGACGAACAGCAGCCGGAAGGCGTTGTGATCCGCCCGACAGATTGCCCGGAACACCAGGTGCAGGGCCGGCGCGACGAGGAGATAGAGCAGGCTGCCGCCGACCAGGAAGACGACGCCCGAAAGGATGACATTCACGCCCATGGCCTCCATGGGGACGCCCAGGATCATGGCCGGTCGGGTGCAGGCCAGGAACAAGGGGTCTTCGGTCAGGCGCTCTTCAGCCATGCGGGCCTCCGGCGGACAGGCGCGACAGGGCCAGGCCGATGGCGACGCCGGAGGCGAGGCCGGCGAAGATCTGGGCGAAGCGCTTGGGCGAGATCAGCTTCAGGCCGAGCATCAGGACCAGCGCCAGGAGCACCGAGGCCGATCCGATCACGACCCAGGAGAGGGCGTCGTCCATCAGGCGCCGCCCGTGATCAGATTGACGATCTCGGCCGCGCCGAAGACGACCACGATGCCGAGCACCACGATCGCCGCGCGCCGCAGGTCGAACAGGCCGAACATCCAGAGAATGCCGACGACCACGACCGCCAGGACGGCGAGCAGCCGCGCGGTGTTGCCGGTCAGCATGTCGACGACGTTCTGAAGCAGGCCTTCGACGTTGGCGGAGGCGAAGGCCGGCTGGACCAGAATCAGGCTGGTCGCCAGGGCGATGGCGCCGACGGCGCCGAACCGGCGAGAGGAGATGGAGGCGGTCATTCAGAACTCCCGGTCTGGGTGGCGGTGAAGGTCAGGACCAGGCTGGTCCGGGCGCGCGCGAAGACGTCCCAGTCCGCCGCTGGCGCGGTCTGGACCGGGTCGGGCAGCGGCGCGGTCGCAAGGGGCTGGACGGGGCGCAAGGCCTGAACGCCGAGGCGGACGGCGGCCGCCTCGACCCGGGCGACATAGCCGTTGCGGAAGCCGCGCTCGGGATGACCGGTGTTGTAGCGGGAGAGGGCGATCCTCAACGTCGTCTGCGGATCGACGCCCTCGGCCGGCCGATAGCCCGCGCGAAGCACCTGACCGGCGGCGGCGAGGTTTCGGCAGGGATCGAAGGCCGCCTCGACCGACAGGCCGAGCCAGTCGAGGTTGTCGCTGTTGATCTGGGCGACGCCGAGATCGAGGTTCGCGCCTCGGGCCAGAAGGTCGCGCGCCACGCGCGCCGCCTCGGCGGCGTCGCGTGGCGTCCGCGCCGGCCGGGGGCCGCGGTTGACCCCGATGGCGTTCGGATTGAAGCGGCTTTCCGCATAGGCGACGGCCGCCAGGGTTTCGGGGGCCACATGCGGGGCGCAGGCTTGGGACAGGCTGAGGATGAGGGCGAGGTCCAGCAAGGGAGGCTCCATCGTGAGCCCCGAGCAAAGCCGATGAGTCCCGGCCGCCGCGACCCGCGACCCTCCCGCCGGGCGTTTACGGTAGGAAGGTCCGGGGTTCAGGCGGCCGCTGGGCGGCCGCGAGCCGCGCCACGGCCTGGACGCGCGTCCGCACCCCGAGCGCACGGCAAGCGCCCATCAGATGTTCATCGACCGTGCGGGCGGACAGGCCGACCCTTTCGCCGATCGCCGCCGATGTCAGACCCTCGGCGGCCAGGGCAAGGCACTGCTTCTGCCGATCGGAAAGCCGGTCGAGCGTGGAGGAATCTGAAAGCGGGTCGGCGGGTAGCGGGCGCATCCGGTCATGAGGCGCCGAATGGAACCCTTGGACCAGTCCGTAAACCCGCCACCCGGGATCTACGGTGCGCCCTTGTCCGAGCCGCCGTCGTCTCCGGTGGGGGAAACGAGCCGATGTCGCCGTTCCTCAAGCCAGGCGTCCGCCGCGCTCTCCCGGCGGACGGACTGCGCGGCCAGCTCGCGCAGGGCCTTGGTGAAGGTGTTGATGATGGTCAGGGACTCCAGCTCCGCGATCGCGTCGCCCGCCTCCTCGTCGAACTCCTGCAGCACGACCGCGAGAATGGTGGCGAGCTTATTGTCGGCGCACCGCAAGGCGAAGGCGGGCGACCCGAGCGCCAGCGCCGCGAGGATCGCGTGGGGATCGCTGTCCGTGACCTCGGCGAAACGATGGACGCGCTCGATGTTGATGCGTCCACCGCCGGACTCGAAATGCTCGTAGGAGCGCAGCGCCATGTTCATGGACTTGCCGACATCCGCCGCCCGCAGCCGACGATGGGTGCGGATCAGCCGAAGGGCGGTGGACAGGGTCTCGCTCTGGGACTGACGGTCGGCGCTCTCCATGACGTCGCTCTAACTCCGTTTCCGAGCACCGCGACTCGCGCGCACCGCACCCCTACTGGTTGAAAAATGAAGCAACCGTGCATCAAATGAAAGGTGGGAAACAAACGGGTTTATAAACCTTGTGTATTTGCGCAAAATATCTGCGGGTCGCACGCGAAATCTTTGCGGAAGTCGCCGATTACATGGTCGCATTCTCATCGCAACCCGAACTCGGCGTGGGTCGCGGCTTGAGCGCCCTCGCTGGGGGTTGGTCGTGATGCGATCGCGAGACCCCTATAACGACGCCCTGACCGCCTTGGCGGCGTTCGCCGGATCAGGCCGCTTCGGCTGGGGAGAGCCGTTGGTCGCCACCGCCTTGGCCGCCGAACTGGAACTGTCCCAGACGCCCGTGCGCGAGGCCCTGGCCCGGCTCGCCGGCGAAGGTCTGATCGAACATCGCCCCGGGCGTGGCTACTACGCCCCCAGTCCCAGCGCCGACGACATCGTTGATCTCTACGAAATCCACCGGCGGCTGGTGCATTTGGCGATCGACCTTCTTGACGCCGCCGGAACGACTGTGGCGCTCCAGAGCGTCGGCGAGAGGAGCGAGGAGCGCTTCTACGCCGCCTTGGTCCGGTCGCCGGGGCGGGCGGTCTTGGCGCAAACCCATTGGCGCCTGACGCTGCGGCTTCGACCCATTCGGATCGTCTCGGCCGAATTGGCGCCGCCGGACCTGGCCTGGATCGTCGGTGTCGAACGCCACGTCGCGGACGGCGCGCTCGTCGCGTTGCGGCGCGAGGTCGATCTGCATCATCGAGAGAGATCGGCGCTCGCCACCGCCGTCGTGGCAGTCATGCGACAATCTGTCGAAAGTATAGGACAGATATAGTTTGAATATAGAGCCTCGCGGGCGCTGGCTTAGGGTGCGGGGCGTTTGGCCCCGTTCAAGGAGGCTACGACATGAAGACCAATCCCCTTCCGGGCCTGATCGGGCTCGGCTGCGCCAGCGCACTGACCCGCGCCGGCGGCGGCGTCGAAAAGATGGAGCTGATCCCGCTCTATTTCTACGACGACGCGTCCACGACCCAGATCGTCGGGCTCGGTTCCGCGATGGAGCAGACCCGCGCCGACGGCCCGGGGCACAATCGGGAACTCAACCCGATCTACACCTACGTCGATCCCTCGGTCGCCCGCATCGGCGGGGCCGCGGAGCAGACGCGGGCGGACCAGCCCAGCGGCAATCGCGAGCTGATCCCGGTCGAGCGTTGGACCGCCTGAGCGCGACGGCTCCGACGGGGGGCGACGGCGGCGACGCCGCCGCCCCTGCCGTGCGCCTGTATTTCGCGCCGGACGTTCACCACGCCTGCGTCGGTGGTGACGCCGTCCTGCTCGACGTGCGCGGCGACGGCTATCATTGCCTGCCGGACGGCGCCGCCCTGTGCCGGCGGCTCGCGGGAGGCGGTCTCGTCCGGATGAACGGCCCCGTCTCGGCCCTGATCGCGGCGGGGTTGATCGGAGCGGAGCCTTCGCCGAAGCCCCGGGTTCCGCCGGCTCGCCCGGTGCGTTCCGTGATCCACGCCGGAGGGCGTCTGGACCTGATGCGGGACCTGATCCCGGGGCTCTGCGCGATGCACGAGGTGCGGGCCGCCCGGCGCGGGGCCGGCCTGTCGCCTTATGTCAGTCTGGGCGGCGCCGAGCCTCGTGACGACCCTATGGCCGCGATCGAGGCCGGTCGGCGGTTCTGGACCCTGATGGCCTATTTGCCGATCGAGGGGGAATGCCTCGTCCGGTCGGCGCTGCTGGTCCGTTTTCTCCGGCGTCAGGGGCTTCGGGCCGACTGGGTGTTCGGCGTGCGCCTGTGTCCGTTCACCGCCCATTGCTGGGTGCAGGTCGGCGAGGTCTGTCTCAACGATGATGTGGAGCGGCTCGTGGCCTACACGCCGATCATGGTGCGATGAGCGGCGACGCCGGCTATCTCCTCGTCGCCGACGCCGCGGACGCCCGCGATCCCGCCGTCGAGGCGGCCCTGGCGGCGCTACTGCGGAGCGGCTGGACCCTGCGGCTCGACGGCTTCGGTCTGAGGATTCTGACCGGACCGCGTTTCCCATGGCCCGTCGCGCAGGTTCATCGCGCCCATGCCCTGATCGGGGAATGGCGCGGGGAGGGCGCGCATCCTTCCGCGATCGCAGGCCGCTTCCCCGAAGGACGCCCGCTCGGCGCGGGCCTCATGAGCGAAGGCTGGGGCGCCTATCTGATGGTCTGGCGAGATCGCGACGGCCACCTGAACCTGGTGCGGGATCCGACCGGAGCGGTGGATGTGGTGTGGTGGCGGCGAGGTCCCGTCACCTTGGTGACCGACTGTCCTCCGCCGGCGCTCGACGCCGTCTTGCCGGACACGCTCGCGATCGACTGGCCACAACTGGGCGCCCTTCTGGCGACGCCTTCGCTTCTGACCGACGGATTGCCCCTCCAAGGTTTGACGCCGGTCGGCGCCGGTTGCTGGAGCCGGCCGGACCAAGACCTTCCCGACGAACCCCTGTGGCGGCCGGCCGACTTCGTCCGTCGGGGCGCCGACGACGCCCCGGACGCTCTCGTGCGGGTCGTCGATCGCACCATCGACCGCACCATGCGCTCGCGTCGCCGGGTGGTCTCCGAACTCTCCGGGGGACTGGACTCGGCCATCGTGGCGGGAAGCCTGAGGGCGACGGGGCACGCCGAGCGCGCGGTCTTCATCAACTACTATGGCGACGACGCCGAAGGCGACGAGCGTCGTTACGCGGAGGCGGCCGCGGCGCTGAGCGGCGTTCCGCTCGAGACCGTTCGCAAGCCGGTCGAGGCGATCTCCGACGCGGACTTCACCACTCTGGCCTCCGGACTCCGTCCCGCCCTCCAAGGGGTGGACCCGGCCTATGATCGGCACGCCGCGGGCCGACTGGCGGCGCTGGGCGCCGACGGCCTGTTGACGGGACAGGGCGGCGACAGCGTCTTCTTCCAGGCCCCGGATCCCCTCGTCGCCGCCGACCGGTTCCGCCGCCAGGGCTTGCGCGCCCTCAATCCGGCCTATCTGGCGGCGGTGGGCCGCTGGACCCGCCACTCCGCCTGGACCGTCGGCCGACTGGCGGTGCGCGGCCGGACGCAGACCGGATCGGGGCCGCGTCACCGGTGGCTCGACGACGCGGCCGAGCTTGCGCCCGCCAAGCGGGGGCAGCTGGAGCGGTTCGTGAACTGTCAGCTGTTCTGGACGGACTGTCTGAGGGCGCGCCAGGCCCCGCTGCTCAATCCCTTCCTCAGTCAGCCGGTCGTCGAACACTGCCTCGGCGTGCCGTCCGACCGGCTGACCCTGGGCGAACGGGACCGGGGCCTGGCCCGCCTGGCCTTCTCGGAGCGCCTGCCGCCCTTGATCGCCGAACGGCGGGACAAGGGCGATCTGAGCCACTTCTACGGCCAGGTCGTACGGGACAGCGCGCCGGCGCTCGCCGCCTTCCTCCTGGAGGGACGACTAGCGGCCCAGGGCGTCCTCGACCGGGCGACGCTCGAGGTTGATCTCGACCCGGCCCGCCTGCTCTGGCGCGAGGGCGCCAACGCCCCGTTGCTGGCCGCCGTCCTGGAGGCCTGGGCGCGCCACTGGGAGGGTCGGATCGCGCGTCGCCGGACCGAGGTAGCGCGCCAGCCAGTCGAGGATGTGGGCGTGTAGGTCGCGCAGGTTGCCGGGGCTGGCGAGCACATGGCCCTCGCCATAGTAGGTCAGCAGAGCCGCGTCCCGGTTTAGTCGGTAGAGGACGCCGAACAACTTGCCCATGCGCGGCCGCTCCAGATCGCTTTCGATCAGCAGGGCCGGCGCCCGCAGGTCCGCCGCCGAGAACAGCGGGCTCATCTCGACATAGCGGGCGGCGTCCGCCGGGAAGGCGCCGATCGCCGCCTGGCCTGTCTCCGCCCAGCCGGACAGCTGGCCGATGGGCACGCCCTCGTCGGGTGCGGAGCGGAAGAAGGGCGGCAGTTCGAAGGCGCTGATCAGGTCGGCGTAGCCGTTGGAGGCGATCAACGCCGCGACCCGGTCGCTGTGGGGCGCCGCGTTGAGCACATTGAAGGCCCCGTAGCTGTGACCGAGCAGGGCGTAGCGGTCGGCCCGGACCCGGCCAGTGGCGCCGGCCGCATCGGCGATGGCGTCGATCTGCGCGGCAAGGGCCGCGCCGGACCAGCGCCCATCCGGCGGGTTCGGCAGGCTGACATAGAGAACCGCATAGCCGCCCCCGGCGATGACCGCCGGATTGTTCTGGAGCATGGCGGAGCGGCGCGTGAGCGGTGACGGCGGACGCGACGAGACGCGGCCGGGGTAGACCTCGACGACCAGCGGCGCCTTGACCCCTTCCGCCAATCCCGGCGGCAGGAGCAGCCAGCTCTTCAGCGCCTGGCCGGCAGGACCGGTGTGCGCAACTTCGATGATTTCGCCCCAGTCGAAGGTCGCGCGATCGAGGTTGATCTCCGCCAGGGTCAGGCCGGCGTCGGCGCGATGGAGCCGGAAACGGGCGGATCCGTCGGCGGAGTCCTGACGGGCGACGACGAAGGCGCCGTCAGGGCTGGAGGCGACGCGGGTTTCATCCGGTTCCAGCGGCGAGACGCAGACCGGCGCCGCGTCGATCGCGGCCTTGGCGCAGCCGTCGCTGATCAGGGTGCGGCCGGGGGTCGCCTCGCGCACATAGGCGGCGCGGAAGCCGGCGTCGCGAGCCTCGCCGAGGTCGCTGATCCGGCCGGCGACGTCCGGGCCTCCGTTCAGGGACAGAAGCCGGTCGCCGCGCTCGATACGGGTCTCGCCGTTCCAGTCGACGAGCCGATCGCCCGTCTGGGCCGGGATCGGCGCGAGACCGCCCGGCACGCGCCATTGGGCGACGCCGGCGTCATCCAGGACCCGGAGCACGGGCGTGTCGCCGAGCCAGCCGCCCAGCGCCACCGGTTCGTCCCACGGGCTTCGCTCCGTCGCCGGCTTGTCCGCGAACCTGGAGACCAAGCCGTCCAGCCCGATCGCGACATAGGCGCCGGACCGCTCGAAGCCGGCTTGGCCCACGTGGCGCGCGAAGGCGAGAAGCCGACGGCTGTCGGGGCTCCACGCCATCAGATAGGGGCCGTAATCGAGAGCGGGGTCGATCCGGGTTTCGGCGCCGGTGTCGATGTCGATCAGGCGCAGGGCGCGTCGGCGGATCGGGTCGCCGACCAGGACCGGGCGATCGGGATCGGGCTGCAGATCCTCGCGGTCCTCCAGCACGGCGATACGGGCGCCGTCCGGCGACAGGGCGAGATCGAAGATCGCACCCGCGGCGAGCGGCGTCTGCGCGCCGCTACGCACATCCAGGCGGAGGAGCGACAACGGTGGGCGATGTTCGCGGGTGTCGCGGGCCGAGCCGCTCGGAATGAAGGTGCCGCCGACGGATCGGCCGGACGCTGTCGCCGCCCAGAGCGCCGCGATACGGTCCTGGGCCTGGAAGCCGGTGCGGGCGATCTCGGGCAGCTGTCCGCCCGGCTGCACGACGACGAGCAGTTCGTCGACGGTTCGCCAGAGCGCCGTCAGCCCGAGCCGCGGGTCTTCCGGCGCGAGCGCGGTCCAACGGACCGCGCCGGTCTCGAGCGACAGGACGCCCAGCCGCCAGCTGTCCGGCGTCAGCTCGTAGACGATCAGCCGGCGACCGTCGGGCGAGAACCGTCCAGCCGTATAGCCGGCGGAATGGTCCGGGGTCTCCAGGGTGCGGACGACCTCGCCAGAGCGCGCGTCCACGATCTGGACGGCGCTGAGGAGGCGGTCGGTGTCCCTGGACAGCTTGTAGGAGGGCGCGCGGTCGTAGCGCGCCCGGCGTTCCAGCGCGATCCAGCGGCCGTCCGGACTGACGCGCGCATCGCCGAGACTCTCCTGACGCAGCAGGGCGTCGATGGTGAAAGGGCCGGAGGACTGGGCGAGCGCGGGACAAGCGAAGGCGAGCCCGGCCGCAAGGCCGAGCATCAGAACTGTGCGGTGCATCACCAGCTCCGGGTCAGCTGGAGCGAGACGTAGCGGCCGATGACGTCCGAGTTCGCCGCGTCATAGGCCACGCCTTCGGGCGCGTCGTAGAAGGGCGGATCACGGTCAAAGAGGTTCTGGATCGTTAGGGCGACGGCCGTCCCGGCGATCGGACCCGTCTCCGGCGCATAGCGCACCTGAAGATCGGCCGTGGTCCAGGAGCCGATGCGACGCCCGGAGGTGTCGGCGTAGTCGGAGACATGATCCACCGCTCCGCCGAGGGTGAGCGGGCCCCTCGTCCAGCTGAGATGGGTGCGACCCCGCAGGCCCACGGGATAGTTCGGTCGATCCAGCTGGGAGACCACGGGGGAGGTGGGCGTGGCCCGGGCGTCGAAGCGCTCCAGCCAGGTCAGGCTGCTGGTCAGATCGAAGGCGTCAGGGCCGACCGCGAAGGCGTAGGCGACCGTGAGGTCGGCGCCCTGGACCTGGACGCTGGCGGTGTTGACGTAGCGGGCGTCGACGATGGCGCCGTAATCGGTGGCCGGGAACAGGTCACGCAGGTTGGTGGTCGGCAAATCGAGGATCGCCTGCATGTCGGCGCGATCCTGGGCGTTGGTGGCCGGATCGATGATCCGAACGAACGGGCTCAGGGTGGTGTCGCTCAGCGCGGTGAGGATGTTCTCCAGAGCCGGTTGGCCGATCCGGTTCTCGAAATCCGTGCGGAAGGCGTTGACGCTGATCCGGAGACCCTGAACCGAGGCGGGCTCGAAATCGCCCCCAACCGTCCAGGTGTCGGCGGTTTCGGGCTCCAGATCCGGATTGCCGCCATACAGGATCATGGTCAGGATCTGGTTGGGTCCGCGGGGCAGGATCGAGGGACTGGCCGTCGCCGCGTCATTCACCTCGCGCAGGGCCGGCGCCCGGAAGGACCGGCCGTAGTTGGCCCGCAGGCGCGCGCCCGCCATGGGTTCCCAGACCAGACCGACCTTGGGGCTCGTCGTCTGACCGACATCGCCATAGTCCTCGAACCGGGCCGCCAGCGACAGTTCGAGCCGTTCCAGTCCCGGACGGCTGTTGCCGGCCCCGAACAGGGGAATCCGCGCCTCCGCATAGACCGCCGCCACGTCGCGCTCGCTGGCGTTCAGCGCGCCCAGGACGGGCGCGATGCCGGAGGTGAAACTGTCCACCTTGCGGTCGAAATTCTCGCGCCGGAGCGCCGCCCCGACCGCGAGTTTCAACGGGCCGCCGGGCAGCTCCAACAGGTCGCCGTCCAGCATCACGTTCGCCGTGGTGATGCGGCTCTCGCTCCACAGATGGGTCCAGCCGCCCGTGATGAAGTCCAGCGCGGCCTGCGGATTGACGTTCCCCGCCCCGAACGGATTGAGAAAGCCGTCCCTGGCGGCGCTGTAGCCCGTGGCCGGATTGTCCGCCAAGGCGCCCAGCGCCTCGCGCAGATAGGTCGATTGCAGCGTGCCCGACGACCCGAAGCCGGCTTCTTCCGCGCCGTAGGCGAGATAGCTCGACAACCGCCACGAGCCGCCCAGGTCGAGATCGGCGCCGATCGTCGCGGACAGGGTCTCGACCTCCCCGGATTGCACCGGGTTGGGCGTCTGACCGGCGAAGGAATAGGCGATCAGGTGCGAATTCGCGCCCGTCGGGGATTCGAAGAAGGGGTTATTGCGGTTGACGGTCAGCAGCGTGGCGATCGGCGACGATCGGGTCTCATAGTCGCGCCGGGCCCAGCGCGCGTCGCCGGACAGGGTCAGCCGGCCGCCGAGATCCTGCCGTCCCGCCAGATAGGCGATATGGCGGGTCTGCCGCGGAAAGACGTTCATGCCGAACCGCTGATTGGTGCGGTTCTCCTGCCCCGGCAGGAAATCGCCCGGAGCCAGGTTGGTCCCGTCCTGACCGCCCGGGATGGCGAAGGCGGAGACATAGGCGCCCGACGCCGGGTCGATCACCATGATGTTGCCGGGGTTGCTGTAGTTCAGTCGGCGATCCGATCCGCCGAAGCGGCGCAGATCGGCGTCACCCGCGCGATCGCGTTCGGCCGCGGGCAGGGCTTCGCGGTCCTGGTATTCGTAGACGCCCATAAGACTGCCGCTGCCCCATCGCCGCCCGATCGTCTGGGCGAACAGGACATCGGAGAAGGCGCCGTCGGCGGCCGTGCCGTAGCGCGCTCTGGTCTCGGCGCCGTCGTAGTCGTCACGCAGGACCACATTGATGACCCCGCCCACGGCGTCGGCGCCGTAGAGAGCCGAGGCTCCGTCGAGCAGGACGTCGATCCGCTCAACGGCGGCCGTCGGAATCGACGAGACGTCGGCGAAATCGCCCTTGGAGCCGGTCCCGGCGATCCGCCGGCCGTTGACCAACACCAGGGTCGCGTCGCTGCCGAGGCCGCGCAGGTTCACCCCATTGGAGTAGTTGGCGTTGGTGCCGCTGCGGTCGCCGCCGTTGCTGAGGGTGGCGTCATTGGCGGTGCCTGCGAAATTCTGCGGCAGCGCCGCCAGGGCTTGAGCGACGGTCGCGTGGCCGTCGCGATCAATCTGGTCGCGGCTGACGACCACCACCGGCGAGGGGCCGTCGAGCACCCCGCGCAGCAGGCTGCCCGTGACGACGACCTCGTCCAGCTGGACGGCTTCCAGCTGTTCGGCCTCGGCGCGTTGCGACGGGTCGATGAGGACGAACACATTGGGCCGGCTCCGTCGATAGGTCAGGCCGGTGTCGCGCAGGAGCAGCGCCAGCGCCGTCTCGACGGAATAGTCGCCCGAAAGTGACGCCGAGGCCCGGTCCGCCACCAGGGCGCTCGGATAGAGGATCTGCTGACCGCTCTGGCGAGCGAAGGCGGGGAGGGTGCGCGCCAGCGGCCCTGCCGGGATGTCGAAGCGACGCGCGGACTCGGCCTGCTGGGCGCAGACCGGCGTCGCCGACGCCATCAGAAGCGCCGCGAGCGCCGTTGAAGTGAAGCCCTGTCTCATGTGTCTCCCCCGGTTTCTTATCCGCATTGATGCGGGACCGGGAGGAGACGACCGGTCGCGGGCCTTACCCTAAGTCCGGGGTCAGATTATTTTTCGATGCGCCCGAAAGCACCACATGACCGTCCTCGGCCCGTTCGGCGGTGAGCGGATAGAGGTCGCGCAGCGCCGCCACGAAACCCTCGACGTCGCCGGCGTCGAACACCCCGCTCACCCGGATGGAGGAAATGTCCCCGGCGCGCAGTTCGATCGGATGACGGGTGTAGCGGTTGACCTCAGCCACGGCGACGCCGATCGGCGTTTCGTGGAAGGTCAGTCGGCCCGCCGCCCAGCTGGTCGCCGCGGGTAGATCGGTCGTGACCACCCGGGGTCGGGGGACGGACGTCACCAGCTGCTGTCCCGGCTGCATCGACCAGCGCCGGTCCGCCTGTTCGCCCTCGCGCACATCGACCCGGCCCTCGACAAGCACCACGCGTGCGCCCGTCCCGAAGCGCCGGACGTCGAAGCTCGTGCCCAAGGCCGTAACCTCGGTGTCGCCGGCCTTGACGACGAACGGCCGGTCCGGGTCGCCCTCAACGTCGAACCGGGCCTGGCCCGTGACGAGGGTGACCAGCCGGCGGCCCCCGGTCAGGCGAACGTCGATCCTGGAGTCCGTGTCGAGCGTGATCGTCGAGCCGTCGGCCAGTTGAACGACGCGGCGTTCGCCGACCTGGGTGAGATAGGGGGTCGGCTGCTGCGCTGACCACAACCACCAGCCCACGGACAGGGCCGCGATCGCGGCGCCGACGGCGCCGACGGGGGCGAGAACACCGAGCAGGCGGGGGCGGGCCCTGCGGCGGGAGGCGGCGCGGGTCCGGGCGTCCGCCGAAAGCGCGGCCATCTCGGGTTGGTCGGCCAGGGTGCGACTCGCGTCCCACATCGCCTGCATGCGGTCGAAACTCTCGGCGTTCCTGGAGTCCCGTCGCCAGGCGCTGAACGCCTTCACGTCCGCCGTGGTGACCTTGCGCTGGTTGAGCCGCGCGAACCAGTCGGCGGTCTCCTTGCGTCTGATGTCGGCGTCAGCCTCGGTCGTCATCAGTCTTCGCCTAAAGGTCCAGCCGCAGCGCGCAGTAGTCGAGCGCCTTGGACATCCGCCACTCCACCGTCTTGACGCTGATCTCGAGCTCCTTGGCGATCTCGGGATACGTCATACCGTCAAAGCGGCTCAAGACGAAGACGTCGCGGTAGAGTTGCGGCATGGATCGTATGATCTGGGCGAGCAGAACCTGATCGAACTGGGGCGCGCCTTCGGATTCGGGGGATTGGAGGTCGGCGTCGCTTGGCCGACGGCGCCTATGTTTGGCGTCATCGCGCACCAGATTGAGGGCGACCCGGAGCAGGAAGGCGCGGGGATGGGCGATCCCGCCGTCGGCGAAGGGCGCGATGCGGATATAGGTTTCCTGCACGACGTCGGCCGCATCGTCCGGACCGATCCGAGCCCGGAGGCGACGGTTCAACCACGCAGCGTAGCGGCGGTACAGGCCGTCCAGGCCGCCGCCGACCTCCGCTTGCAATGGCTTCGCTTCGCTCACCCTGCCTCTCCGACCGCAATTCAGACGGCTGGAATCCGGGGCGCGAACGGACAGCCGGGCGCAGGCGCTCACACGCCTGACACGGTGATCCGGTCAGCGACAGCCACGCCGCGCGTGGGTCGTCGAAGAAGATATCGCACAGGGGATTCCAAGCCCCTGCCGACGCGTAGGTCGGCCTGGCGAGCATGAATCAAACGGAATCCCGACGCAAGCGGGAGGGGTCGGGCGTTGGAATCCTCTGCGAACGAGGCCCGTTACTTCAGCGCGCAGCGCCGCCTCCGTCAGCGACGAACCCCGGCTCCGGCTGTGCGCCTATCTCGCGGCGCCCGACGGCCCCGCTGTAGTCGCGACCTGTCTGCGGTTCAACCGGCGGGGAGGCTTCCGTCCCGCAAGAAACCTGCGGGCGACCCGCAATTCATCGACGTTGCCCGGGCGCGAACCCGCCGTGTACGGAGGGAGTCGGACAACCGGTGGTGTAATATGGAAGCTGTATCCGAAGATCCGGGCCGTGGATCGCACGCGGTCACCCTGAGCCCGCGCGAACAGGAATGTCTGCAATGGGTCTGTCGCGGGAAAAGCTCTTCCGACATCGGAATCATTCTGTCGCTGTCGCCCCGCACCGTGGACAGCTATCTTGAGAAGGCCTGCTCCAAACTCCGGGTCCGGACCCGGATCGAAGCGGTCGCCTCGGCGGTCCGGCAAGGTCTGATCGACCCGGGATGAGGGGAGGGGGCGGGCCAGGAACTTCTGTGATGAAGCCCGGCGTTTCGCCGCCGATCGCCGCCGACGTTTGCACGTCCCCTGGCTCTTGATCGGCGCCTATCGTTCCCGGAACCCGCCGCCGGCGAGTCTAGATCGGCCAGCCCAAGCGCGCCAGCCGGGCTTGACCCCCGGCAGCAGTGGAGCAAGACACCCAGATGGCTAAATACGCGCCGCTCGCAGCCTTTCTCCGACGTCAGAAGAGCGCCGAGGTGGACCTGTCCTTTCGGGACATCGAGCGGATCGCCGGGGGCATTTTGCCCAAGGCGGCGTCGCTGGAGGTTTGGTGGCGCGTGGATACGGCGAGGGCGCCGATGCCCCAGCATCTCGCCTTCGCCGAGGCGGGTTTCGTCGCTGAACCGCGGACGCGGGCCGAGACCGTCCGTTTCATCCGGATTGCGGCAGGCGGCGCCCCAGGGAGCGAGGCGCGGCTCAGCGCGGCGAAGACCGAGAGTTGACGCCTGTCCGCTCCGGGCAGACCTCCGATCAGTCGGAGCGCCTGCCGGAGCGGTTCAGATCGGCCGGTCAGTTATGGTCGGCGTGACCTTGGGGAGCCGGAGCATCCGAGGGCGCCGGCGCGGGCGGCGCGGGTTCGGCGGGCGGCGAAGCGTCAGACTTCATCTTGTCGCAGCAGCTCATGGCGGCGTCAGCGGCCATGTCCTCGCAACAGTCGCAGCCTTCGGCGGCCAGGGCCGCTCCAGCGCTCAGGGCCAGGATCGCGCCGGCGGCGGCCAGCAGGTTGGAAACTCGCATCGTCGTTCTCCTAGTGAACCATGAAGCTGACAGAGCCGGACATCTTGTGGCCGTCCGGACCTTCAGCGGTCCAGGCGGCCGTGTAGGTTCCCGCGGCGAGCCGGGGAAGAGCCACGCTGACGGTCGCGGCGGCCGGCGCGGCGGGGGCGTTCACGACCACCGGGGCCTGTCCCTCGGCGGTCAGGGTCACTGTCTTCAGGACCATCGCGTGCGGGAAGGTGACGCTGAAGCGTTCGGGCGACCCATGGGTCATCGCCCCGTTCGCCGGAACCGTGGTGACGCCCGATTGCGGCGCAGCGGCCTGCGCCGGCATCGTGTGCCCGGCGTGAGGATCCTGAGCGGCGGCGGCGCCGGCGAAGGCCAGGGCGGCCGTGAGGACGAGAGTGCGGATCATGGGGGGTCTCCTTCGGTCAGAACCAGGCCTTGAGGCCGACGACGAGACGGGTGTCGTCAGCCTCGCCGCCTCGGGCTTCGATGTAGTCGGCGGTGTCGCCGAGCGCTCGGCTCCACTCAACGCCGACATAGGGGGCGAACTCCTTGCGGAACTCGTAGCGCAGACGCAGGCCCGCCTCGATCGACGACAAGCCGGAGCCGATCTCCAGCTCCGGAATGTCGCTCGCCGAAGCGTCGATTTCGAGGCGCGGCTGGAGGATCAGGCGCTGGGTGATGCGCTGGTCGTATTCGGCCTCGACGCGGGCGGTCAGGTCGCCTTCGGTGGAGAGGAAGGCGGCCGCGTCGATCTCCCACCAGTAGGGCGCGAGGCCCTGCAGGCCGAGAACAAGGTGCGTCGTATCCTCGCCGTCGGGCCGGAAATCCTGGCGCACGCCGGCCTGCATATCCCAGAACGGCGAGATCGCGCGGCTGTACAGCGCCTGGACCTCGGCCTGCCCCAGCTCGCCGCCAAAGTCGCCTTCGCCTTCGGACTTCCACCAGAAGCGATTGATGTCTCCGCCGCTCCAGCCCTGGACGTCCCAGAGATACGACTCGCCGTCATCGCCGAAGCCGGCTTCCAGACGGTCGATGATGACGGCCGTGGTGCGGACGTCCCCGTTTTCGCGAACCAAGGTCTCACGGGCGGCGGCCATCGCCTCGGCGCCGAAAACCAGATCGGCGGCGTGCGCGGGACCGCTGAGGGCGGCGGCGGGGAGCGGATCCTCCGGAGGCCGGCCGGGATTGTCGGCGCTGGTCGGCACGTCCGGCGGCCCCTTGCTCATGGTCGACATGTCGTGACCGGCATGGGGATCGGCTTGAGCGGAGGGCATGGCGGACATGTCGTGGCCCGCGTGCGGATCGGGCTGCGTCGTTGGCGCCATGGTCGACATGTCGTGACCCGCGTGCGGATCGACGCTCTGGGGATCAGCCGGCATCGGATGACCGGCATGAGGGTCCGGCGCCGGCGGCGTTGGCGCGGGCTGCATGACATGACCGGCATGCGGGTCCTGAGCGGGCGAGGGAGGGGGCGTCTGAGGCCGGACGACCGGTTCAGGCGCGGGTCGCGGCGCCGGGGTCGCCGGCATGACATGGCCCGCGTGTGGGTCCTGCGCCTGGGCGCTAAAGGCGCTGGCGGCGAGGATCAGCGGCGCGAGGGCGACGGCGAAACGGTTCATGACGCGACTCCGTCCAGGGGGCGGACCGTGACGACGTTGAACATGCCCGCGTGCATGTGCATCAGCATATGGCAGTGGAAGGCCCAGTCGCCGGGCGCGTCGGCGGTCAGGTCGAACGTCACCTTGCCGCCGGGCGCGACGTTCACCGTGTGCTTCAGGGGTTGATGTCCGGCGGGGCCACCGGTGACCAGCTCGAAGAAGTGGCCGTGCAGGTGAATGGGGTGGGCCATCATGGTGTCGTTGACCAAGGTCACGCGCACCCGCTCGTCGCGCTCGAAGCGGATCGGCTCGACCAGCTCGCTGAACTTGCGACCGTCGAAGCCCCACATGAACCGCTCCATATTGCCGGTCAGGTGTATTTCCATTGTCCGCGACGGCGGGCGCTGGTCCTTGTTCGGCTGCAGCGACACCAGGTCGGTGTAGACTAGAACGCGGTGGTCGACGTTGTTGAGACCGATCGGCCGCTCGCCCAGGCGATTGGCCGGATCCATGGCGATCGCATCGACGCCGACGCCGACCGCCATGTCCGGAGGCGCGTTCTCGGGATCGCGCATGTTCATGCCCGACATGGACATTTCGCCCATGTCATGCGCCGGTGTCGCGCCTTGCGCCGGGGCGCCATGGTCCATGCCTGCCATCGCACCATGATCCATCCCGGCCATGCTACCGTGGTCCATGCCGCCCATGGCGCCATGGTCCATTCCGCCCATGCCCATGTCGCGCATGGTAAGGTTCGGCACCTCCCGCAGCGGCGGGACTTCGGCCGTCATTCCAAGGCGCGGGGCCAGGGTCGCCCGGCCCATGCCTGACCGGTCGATCGCTTCGGACACGATGGTGTAGGCCCGGTCTTCGGTCGGCCGGACGATAACGTCGTAGGTTTCGGCGACCGAAATCTGGAACTCGTCGGTCTCGACCGGGCGGACGTTCTCGCCGTCGGCCTGCACCACGGTCATCGGCAAGCCAGGGATGCGGACGTTGAAGATCGACATGGCGGAGGCGTTGATGATGCGCAGCCGCACCCGCTCGCCGGGTCGGAACAGGCCGGTCCAATTCTCCTGCGGGCCGTGGCCGTTGATCAGATAGGTGTAGGTCGAGCCGTTGACGTCCAGGATGTCGCGCGGGTCCATCCGCATCTCACCCCACATGCGCCGCTCTTCCAGGCTCATGCGGTCGCTGCCGTCCATGAGGCCGGCCAGGGTGGTGCGCTGCTGGTTGAAATAGCCGGGGCTCTTCTTCAGCTTCTCCAGGATCTCGTGCGGGTGCATGAAGCTCCAGTCCGACAGGACCAGCACATGCTCGCGGTCGTAGCCGACCGGATCGGCGCCCGCCGGATCGATGACGATCGGACCGTAGTGGCCCATCGCCTCCTGGAGATTGGAGTGGCTGTGGTACCAGAAGGTGCCTGACTGCTTGATCGGGAACTCATAGACGAAGGTTTCCCGCGGCTTGATGCCCGGGAAGCTGATGCCCGGGACGCCGTCCATCTGGAATGGCAGCAACAGGCCGTGCCAGTGGATCGAGGTGTCCTCATCCAGGCCGTTGGTCACGGACAGTCGCACGTTCTGTCCCTCGCGCAGGCGCAGCAAGGGCGCCGGAAGCACCCCGTTGATCGTCACGGCATGGCCGGTCCGGCCTCCGACCGTGAAAGGCGAGTGGCCGACCATCAGGTCGATGTTGGGCCCGCTCAGCGTCGGCAGGTCCGCTCTCAGCCCCGCCGATCCGGTCTGCGCCCAGGCCGGCAGAAGGCCCTGCAGGCCAAGCAGCCCGCCGCTTACGGCGGCGCCCCTGAGAAGCATTCGGCGATCGAGACTTGGCATGGGCATAGGCGGGGGGTTCCTCGGACGCGTGTCGGCTTCTGGTAGACATACGCACGTCGGCGACAACGCCCTTGCGGCAGGTCGCCACACCTCGAAATAAACCGCCCTTCGCCGTCCGGCGACACGATGAGGTCAAGCGCCCCCGGGAACGGCCATGTCCTCGGCAAGCCGCTTGCGGGCGCGGGCGATCCGCGTCTCAACGGCCTTGGTCGTGACGCCCATGATCGCCGCGATCTCGCCGTGCGAGCGACCTTCGAGCGTGGCCAGCAGAAGAGGGGCCTTGAGGCCGTCAGGCAGGCGGGTCAGTGCGCGATGAAGCGCCTCGGCCCGGCGGCGATCGTCCAGTTGGGTTTCTGGAGACGGCGTCTCGATCCGAACCGCCGACGCTTCAGGGGCGTCGAGGCCCATCACGCCGCGCACTACCCGACGCACCGCACGCCGACGGCTCCAGTCCCGGCATTTGTTGAGGGCGATCGACCGGAGCCAGACATCGAAGGGCCGCGCCGCATCATACCGCCGCAGCGCGAGCCACGCGGCCGTGTAGGTTTCCTGGAGCAGGTCGTGCGCTTCCGCCTCATCGCCGACATAGCGCCGAACGAACCTGTAGAGATCGCCCTTGGTCGCCGCCATCAAGGCGCTGAAGGCGCCCCTGTCCCCGCCAGCTGCACGCGCTTCAATGCTGTCGCCCTCCACGCGCCGCGCCTAGCCGGCGTCGGCACGCAGGGCGTCCACCACCGCGGCGTCGAAGACCTCAGCCTGCGCCGGGGTGAGCACCGACCGCATCTCGAAGACGTGTGCGATGGTCGCTTTCTGCAGATCGCCCATGGCCGCGTGGAAGTGATCCACCGCCGCCTGCACCTGGGGCGTGTTTCCATCGCTCGCGGCGATGGCGGCGGCGAGCTCGCGGTTGGCGGTCCGCACCTCTGCTTCCAGCGCGGGGCGACGCGCGGCGAAGCGCGCTTCGATCGCGTCCAGACGACGATCCTGTTCGGCGCTCAGGTCCAACTGCTCGTGAACGACGCTATGCAGACTCGGTGGCTGACGCTCTCGCATGACCAAGGTCGCGCTCGCCCAGGTCGCCGCACCGCTGGCGAGCGCCGCCAGCACGGCTGTCAGGGTGACGGATTTCCAGCGCGCTCTCATCCCCGGACATCCAGGGGATCGAGAGGCGACAGGCCCGCGGAGACTGTAAAGATGCGCAACTCAGAGGGCTCTGGCCTGGGCGACGCCAGGAGCAGCAATCCACCGTTGGCCACGCCGAGCACGAGGGCGAGCCCTACGGCGGCGACCCGAACCTGGCCCATCGACGCCGAATCCCTGCGCACGGCGATCCGTGCCCAGACAGCCTCTTCCAGACCCTCCAACCGCCCCGTATCGCCAGGCGCCGCAGCCCCGATCAGTCGCTCGATCTCTTCAGTCATTACGCACCTGCGTCACGCCCCCTTTGCCATACGCGCCGAACCGCCCAGCCCCTCACGAGGGGGAGAGCGGCCCGCCGCGTAGATACCAGAGAACGACCGGGAGGACCCGCTCGTGTCGGGGGAGGCGATGTGAGCGAGAGGTCAGATCCGGCCGCGGGTCCGTTCCCGGACCGGCTCGATCCGCTGACGGGGGTGCGGTTCTTCCTCGCGCTCGGCGTGGTCCTGTTTCACTACCAGTTGCAATGGACGCTGCCCGAGGGCGCGGCCGGACTGTTGAACCGGGCTCGTCTCGCGGTCGACATCTTCTTCATCCTGTCGGGCTTCATCCTCACCCATGTTTACCTGCAGGGTGATCGGCCGGTGAACTACAGGCGGTTCCTCGCGGCGCGGTTCGCCCGCATCTACCCGGCGCACCTGTTCATTCTGGTGGCGATGCTGGCGCTCGTGCTCGTCGCGCCGCTTCTGGACGTCGGCCTGGAGCCCGGGCGGTTCAACGCTGCGGATTTCCTGACCACCTTCTTTCTGATTCAGGCGTGGTTCCCGCGAGACGGGATGGTTCTGTGGAACGGTCCCGCCTGGTCGCTGTCGGCCGAGTGGGCCGTCTATCTCGCCTTTCCGGCCTACGCTGCGGTCGCCCTGCGATTTCGACACAGGCCATGGATGCTCGTGGCGGCGGCGACTGGCCTGTTCATCCTGCTGGACGCGATCTACCGGCAGTGGTTCGGCTCGGTACTGCCCCGCGCGGAAGACAATATGGGCGTCTTGCGCATTGTTCCGGAGTTCCTGCTCGGGATTGGCCTCTACTATCTCGGAGCGCGCTGGGCGCCGTCCCCGCGGACAGCCATCGCGGGCGCCGTCGGAGCCACCGTGGCGCTCTTGCTCGCCATGCAGATCGGCGCCGACGATCGCCTTATCGTCGCTGCGGCGGGACCCTTCGTTCTCGCCCTGGCGCTGCTCGCCAAGGCAGGTGTCAGGACCTTCCTGTCGCACCCGATCACAATCTTCGCCGGTGAGGCCTCGTTCGCCCTCTACCTCGTCCATATTCCGATCCTGATGGTGTGGCGCAATGCCGCCCAGACTCTCGGGGGCTGGCCGGGCGACTATCGGATGGGTCTTCTTGAACTGGCGGCCATGCTGGCGGTCACCCTCGCCGCGGCGGCCGCCATCTATGGTCTGGTCGAGCGACCGAGCCGGAGTTGGCTGAGACGGCGGACCGTCGGCCGGACGCCGGATGCCGAAGCCAGACGCACCATTCACAGCGATCAAGGAGAGCCCTTTTGACCACCTCCCAGCTCCACCGAAGGCTTTTTCTCGGCGCCGCCGTCAGCGTCGCCCTGACCGGAACGGCCTGCGCCCAGAGCCGGTCGACGAGAAACCTCACGGTCTTCAAGACGCCGACCTGTGCGTGCTGCGACGCCTGGATCACGCACATGCGGCAGGCCGGCTTCACCACCACCATCACCGTTCTGCCGAGCCTGCAGTCCGTCCGCAGCAGTCGGGGACTTCCGGACAACCTGGGCTCCTGCCACACCGGATTGATCGATGGCTATTTCGTAGAGGGCCATGTCCCGGCGGGGGACTTGATAAGGCTGCTTGCCGAGCGGCCGACGGCGCTCGGCCTCGCGGTGCCGGCCATGCCTCTCGGTTCGCCCGGCATGGACACACCGCAGGGAGACAAGGATCCCTACGACACGCTGCTGGTGCTTCGCTCCGGCGCGACCCGGGTGTTCGCCCGTCACAATCCGCCGACCTGACCTGACCCTGTCTCACCTGATTTATAAACCGGAGCCCATCATGTCCCCCAAACCTCTCGTTCTCGCCCTCTCTCTCGCCGTCTCGACGGTGACGCCAGCCGTCGCGCAGGACCATTCCCACGGCCACGCCCAGACCGCCGGGTCGATCAGCGCGGAAGCGACGGACGCGGCCGCGACCGTCGATGCCTTCCATGCCGCGCTCAAGGCCGGCGACACCTCTGCCGCCCTGTCGCTTCTGGCCCCCGACGTCATGATCTTTGAAGAGGGCGGAGCGGAGCGCTCGCGCGAGGAATACGCCTCCCACCATCTTGCGTCGGACGCCGCCTTCGCGGCCGCCTCGGACGCTACCGTGAGCCGCAGATCGGGCTGGGCGGACGGTGATGTGGCGTGGATCACCAGCGAAGGCCGCACCACCGGTCAGTTTAACGGGCGCGCCGTGGACCGTCTGACAACGGAAACCATGGTGCTGAAGCGCCATGCCGACGGCTGGCGCATCCATCACATTCACTGGTCGTCGCGCGCTCCGCGGTAGTTCGCGTCTCGGGTCTGAACGGCTCCGTGCGCAAGCGCGTGGCGTTCAGACCGTATTTGTCCGCTTGCCGGGAATCCCGGACGCCCCGAGGGACGGACGTGACAACCTTCCGGCCTCGAAGAACGGAGCCGCGACCGCAGCGGCGCTCGGCTCCGCGGGCCATTTGCTCGCCCGGATCACGTCGCGACCGGCGGGGGGAGGGTGCCCATAAGCGCAACGACGGCAAGGACGACGAGCCCGAGGGTCGTCTCCGTGACGATGCTGCGCCGCAGCCGTCGAACCGCCGAGATCGACTGTCCCGTGTGCTCCAGCTCCCGGCGCAGGGAGGGTGTGAGGCGGAAACGGTTGTCCGCCGCCAGACTCAGCATCAGCACGAAGAGCGCCAGCTTGGCGATCAGCAGCTGTCCGTAAAGGCTGTCGCCAAGGTTCACGAAACGCTCCGGTCCGACGAGGAACCAGCTGTTCGCAAGACCGGTGGCCACGAGCAGGGCTACGGCGAGAGTGCCAAGGCCCGAGAACCCATGCAAGGCGCGGTGGAGGACCCCATCGTCGACCCCGGCGCGGCGTCGCAGCAGGATCGTCAGCGCCACCAGCGCGCCAAGCCAGAGGGCTGCCCCGACGGAATGGACGATGTCAGAGGCGAGGTGGACCAGGCCCCCGGAGCCTTCTGTCGCCGCGCCGTGTCCTGTCCAGGCGAAGCTCGCGACCACGAAGAGCCCAAGGCCTAGCGAGACGCTCCAAGCCGTCTTGCCCGGCTTTATGGCGAGGACCGCGACGACGGCTGCGAGGGCGAGGGCGGCCCGGGCGACCATGGCCTTACCCAAGGCCGTGCCGGTGATCATGAAGGACAGAGACGCAGGCTTGATGGCTTCCGCCAGCGAGCCGGCCATGACCGCCGTCTGGGCGAGGAGAGCCAGGAGCGCGCTGGCGAAGACCACCAAACCTGACCCTATCAGGATCGCGCGCGACCAGGTGAGATCCACGCCATCGCCGCGCCTGAAGGTGTACAGCAGGAATAGCGGCGTCCCGAGAAGGACGACGGCCCCGGCGTACTGGAGCCACCGTAGCGCGACGACCGCGAGCTCGAGCACGGCGTCAGCGCACGGTGAAGGTGTACGAGCCTGTCATGCGGTGACCGTCGCTCGAGGCGATGCGCCAGTCGATGCGATAGGCGCCAGCAGTCAGCGGTCGCGCCGGTGTCCCCGTGAGGGTCTTGCCGTCTTCAGCGATCGAGGTGCGTACCGCGAGCTTTTCGCCGGCCGAGTTGACGACGTCGAAACCAGAGAACGCCGGCACAGACCGCTCGCTGAAGGTCAAAGTCAGCGTGCGGGTCGCACCCACCGTGGCGTTCGGCGCGGGCGTGGCGCTCACGAGACGGGCGTGAGCCGCAGCTGGTCCAGCGGCGAGGACGACCGCAGCCGCCAAGGCGACATAGGGAACGGGGTTGAATGCACGCATACTGTGTCTCCTGACGATTTGGCCGGTCCGGCCTTCGACTAGTCTACGCGTCGCGTCGACATTCCCCTCGCCAACGGCGACCGACGCTGGACGGCCTAATTCCGTGGAGCCGTCGACAAACCTCGCGGGGGCGGGCCAATCCGCCTGACGTCGCCTCGAAGAGCAATAGCCGCTCGGCGACCTGCGGAAAGTCTCGTCTGAACGCGGTCAGAGCCGCTCCTGAATGGCCTGCATCTGGCGGATTTCACGCTTCTGAGCCTCGACGATCTCTCCGCAAAGCGCGACCAATTCCGGGTCGCTCAACTTGGCCTTGCCGCACATCAGGATCGCGCCGGAGTGATGGGGGATCATTCCGCGAATGAGTTCCTTGTCGCCGATCGCCGCCTGGGTGCGCATGGCGTAGAAGCTGCCCGCGAAGATGATCATCGCGGTCAGCCCGATGGCGAGGTTGAGACGATTGTTCGGATACATCTCGCGCATCAGAACCAGCATAAGGACGGCCATTGGTGCGACCATCATCAGCGTCATGTAGACGTTGTTGAGATTGAAGTCGAAGTGATCGAGCGTCGCGATCATCGTAAACATCACCAAATACATGATGATGAAGTGGACGATGAGTTCAATCGCCAGGTTGCGATAGCTCTTGTCGTGCATGAGGGACCTCCCGCCGGCGAACCGACGCCGACGATCGACGCCGTCCAAAAGCACATACGCGCGGGCAGACCATTTCCCGCGCGTAATCGTCCCGCATCAGGCTCCGGGCTGCACCGAACCCGCAGCGGGGGCTGTTGCGCTGGATCGATGTTGCGCGACCCACTGCTCCAGCTCCGTGATCTCCTGGCGCTGCATGGTAATCGTCTTTTCGGCCATCTGGCGGAGCGCGGCATCGGGGTTTTCCCGCATCAGGACCTCCGACATAGCGATGGCGCCCCGGTGGTGCTCGATCATCTTCAGGGCATAGGTCTCCTGCGGGTCTGCGCCGTGCGCCTGCATCATGGCCTGATGCATCTGCTGTTCGGACGCGGAATAGGGCGTCTCAGGCCCCGCCATCGGCTGGGCCGCCGGAGCGCTTTGTTCAGTCGCCGAGCCCGCATCGGCCGTCTCGGTTCTATCGGCCTGACCCGCAGGACTGCACGCGGTCAGGAGCACGGACAGGGCGGCGGTCGCCAGACCGGCGTTCAGCTTGATCGACATCTTCGTTCTCCGAAAGTGATGATCAACGAACAGTTCTGGCTATGGGACGTTCCGGTCCTCACGCTTGCGCGGCTACGCAGTCGGATTGCGTTTTTCCAGGCGGGACGGATGCCGGCCATCCCACCCGTTCGCCAAGACAGGGCACGATTTCAAACCTTTTCACCCTGAAAGGCTGAAATGATCGGACACGGTCCGCTGTCGTTCGCCGCGCAGGCGCTCGCCAGTCGGCGCAACGCCGCTCTCGCCGTCTCAAGATCGGAGATGGTTCGATCGAGCGCTTCCAGCCTCTCCGCCGCCAGCACACGGGCGCGCGTGCGGTCTTCGCCAGCGTCGAGCGACAACAGCTCTTTGATCTGCTCCAGGGTAAAGCCCGCCGTCTGTGCGGAGCGGATGAACCTCAGCCGGCGCACGTCCTCCTCGCCATAACGTCGAACCCCCGCGCCGGCGCCATCGCGAGACCACCTATCGGGCGTCGGAAGCAATCCGCGACGCTGATAAAAGCGAACAGTCTCCACCCCGACGCCGCCGTCTCTCGCCAACCCTGCGATAGTCCGAACGTTCATGCTTGACTCCGTATCACGGTACGGAACTTAAGACCTGCAGCTCAGATTTGAAGATCAAGGAGCCTGCAATGACCAAGACCGCTGTCATCTATCGGATGGTGATGCCCGACCACACCTGTCCGTGGGGGCTCAAGGCCCGGCATCTTCTCAAGAGCCGGGGCTACAAGGTCGAGGACCACTGGCTCACGACCCGCGAGCAGACCGACGCCTTCAAGGCCGAGCACGGCGTCAAGACGACGCCTCAGGTCTTCATCGACGGCCAGCGCGTCGGCGGCCACGACGATCTGCGCCGCTATCTCGGTCTCAAGGTCCGCGATCCCAAGGCGACCACCTACACGCCGGTCCTCGTCGTCTTCCTGACCACCGCCGTGATGGCGACGATGCTCAGCCTGACGATTTTTGGCACGCCGTTCACCGTGCGGGCAGGGGAGTGGTTTATCGCCCTGTCTATGATGGCCCTCGCCATGCTGAAGCTCCAGAACATCGAGAGCTTCTCATCCATGTTCCTGAACTACGACCTGCTGGCCAAGCGGTGGGTGCCATACGGCAAGGTCTATCCGTTCGCCGAGTTCGGGGCAGGCGCGTTGATGGTCGCGGGCGTCCTGACCTGGTTGTCGGTCCCGGTGGCCCTGTTCATCGGCGGCATTGGCGCGGCCTCGGTCTTCAAGGCTGTCTACATCGACAAGCGCGAACTGAAATGCGCCTGCGTCGGTGGAGACAGCAATGTGCCGCTTGGCTTCCTATCCCTGACCGAGAACCTGATGATGATCGCCATGGCGATCTGGATGCTGGTTATGCACTACGCTCTGCCGGCGTCAGCGATGGCGATGTAGGTTCTGTTCATGCTAGTCTAGAGGAGGCAAGTGAACGCGCAAGAATCGATTGTTAATTCGAGTTTGAGATTGTCAATACGTCTCGAAAGATTGCGCGATCACGCGGTTTTTACATCGGTCTATTTATCTAATGTTTTCAGAACCAAGCCGAACGGTCGGGCGGCGAGCCGGTGTTAAAGTAGGTGGGCCGCGAAAAAACCAACTGATTCATGATTTTACCCAGCTTAGAGCAATCGAGTGGGGAGTGAGGGGCGGCGGGCATGCGGGTGCGGCCTCTGGCGATTTGGTTGACGCCAGGGCGACATTAGCGGTCGGGTTGGGATAGCGCGAACCCGTAGATCTACGGTGGTGAAGGGTGCCGGAGATGCTCGATCTCTCGTGGGTATTTGGGGTCCGCTTCTGACTCATTGCTGACCTTCCGAAGGTCCGCTTCCGGCGGAATGGAAGTTTGTGTCTAGTGGGACCACACTTTTCGTGTCGCGACCAACACTGAGAAAGAGGGGGATGGGCGGGACGTGGCGATGGCCTTCGCCTCGCAGCTAGATGGTCGCCTTGCACCAGATCGTTTCGATCGAAACTGTACCTACGAGCATCCGATGAATTGGGCACTTGTCGGCGATCTCCAGCAACCGGATCCTCTGTTCCTCCGGTAGCCCAGTCGGCAGAGTGATTGTTCGGGTGAACTGATCCGACGGTGTCGCCCCCAAGTCCCGGGTCAACAAGACCTCGACGGACATGGCGCCCAAGGTCCAGCCTTTCCGGTTGGCGTACAGGCGCAGGGTCTGGGCCGTACAGGAGGCGAGCGCCGCCTGCACCAGCTCGTGAGGGGTCGGACCGAGATCCAGCCCGCCCAGGGCGACGGGTTCGTCGACCACGAAGCGGGCGGGGCCCGCGGTGATCGTCAGTTGTAGGCCGCCGAGACCGGCGTCGGTCGCGATCGAGGGCCGGGAAGCTGCGTCGGTCATGGGAATCCTTCGGCGAAGTTTGGAAAACAGGGACGCCGTCGCCTGCCTTGGCGACGGCGACTACATGAGCATGTTCGACGGCGTCGGATGATCAGGCGTCCGCCAGGACCGCGAGCGCGGCGTCGCGCTCCTCGATCAACTCCTGCACCGAAGCGGCCAGACCGGCGCGCGTGAAGGCGTCGAGCTCCAGACCCGTGACGGGCGCATAGACGCCGTCGCGGCAGGTCGTCGGCACACCGCAGACCAGCCCTTCGGGAATGTCGTACTGGCCGATCGAGGCGACGCCCATCGAAACCCAACGGCCGTTCGAGCCCTGCACCCAGTCGCGCATATGGTTGATGGCGGCGTTGGCGGCCGAGGCCGCCGAGGAGGCGCCGCGGGCTTCCAGCACGGCCGTGCCGCGACGGGCCACCTCAGGGATGAGGGTGTCGCGATACCAGGTCTCGTCGTTGATGAGCCCGGCCAGAGACTGGCCCTCCACGGTCGCATGGCTCCAGTCGGCGAACATGGTCGGGGAGTGATTGCCCCAGACCGCGAGCTTCTCCACGGCATCGACGGGGACGCCCGCGCGGCGCGCGAACTGGGCGGCGGCGCGGTTGTGGTCGAGGCGGATCATCGAGGTGATGGCGCCGGGCGGCAGATCCGGCGCGGACTGGATCGCCACCCAGGCATTGGTGTTCGCCGGATTGCCAACCACCAGAACCTTGACGGAGCGTTTGGCGACCGCGTTCAGGACCGCGCCCTGGGTCTTGAAGATGGCGGCGTTGGCCGCCAGCAGGTCGCGGCGCTCCATGCCCTTGGCGCGGGGGCGCGACCCGACCAGAAAGGCGGCGTCGATGTCGTCGAAGGCGATAATGGGGTCGTCGGTGGTCTGGATGGAGGTTAGTAGCGGAAAGGCGCAATCGTCCAGCTCCATGACCACGCCCTGGAGCGCCGCCTGAGCCTGAGGCAGGTCGAGGAGGCGAAGATCGATCGGGGTGTCGGGCCCGAACACATCGCCCTGGGCCAGGCGGAACAGCAGGGCGTAGGCGATCTGGCCGGCGGCGCCGGAGACGGCGACCTTGACGGGGGCGTTGGGCATCGGAACCTCAGGATTGCGGGGTTTGAGAAAGGGCTTGGTCGATCGAGGCGGAGACGGCTTCGAGGGTCAGGGCGGTGTCCAGACGTCGGTGCTGGACGAAGAGCGTCGGCGTTCCATTCACCCCGGCGTCGCGGGCACGGGCGACACGGCGCTCCAGGGCCGCGATGGCCTCGGGATCGGTGATGCAGGATTGAAGCCGCGCCTCGCTGATGCCGAACCGCGCCGCGATCCTCAGGAGGGCGTCGCGCGGGCCGCCGCCGTTCGCCCATTCGGACTGGCCGTGCATCAGGGCGTCGATGACCTCGAAATAGCGATCTTCGCCTGCGCACCGCGCCAGCAGAACGCCGGCGGCGGAGAGGTTGGCGGGGCCGGTGATGAATTCGCGATAGATCAGCCGGACCCGCCCGGCGTCGATGTAGCGCCGCCGGAGTTCGGGCAGCACCTCGATGGCGAAGCGGGCGCAGGGGCCGCAGGTGGTCGAGGCGTATTCGATCAGGGTCACGGGCGCGTCAGCCTGGCCCAGCACCATGTCGTCGGCTTCGGCCGCGCGCGGCGCACAGGCGGTGATCAAGGCGCCGACGCCGCCCGCCATGAGGACGCGGCGTGACGGCGTGAAAAGGTCATGAGGCATTGGTGATTCCAGAAAGGACGGAGTGGAGGCGGATCAGCGTGCGCAAGGGATGTCGCGCTTGGCCGCCTCGGCGAGGCAGGGGGCGACGAACAGGTCTCCGCGCCAGGCGCCGCGCACCGTACGGGCGCCGACGATCAGCCACAGCACCAGCAGTGCGGCGACCAGGGCCATGCCGAACAGGTTGAAGGCCGGGATGGGGAGCAGGGTTCCCAGCTTCAGCGTCGCGACAGAGAAGACGCCGAGTGGGAAGGTGTAGCCCCACCAGCCCAGATTGAACGGCAGGCCCTGACGCAAGTAGCGCAGGGTGATCAGCACGGCCATCGCGGCCCACCACAGGCCGTAGGCCCACAGCAGCAGGCCGCCGATCAGGCCGATCCCGCGCGCGGCGTCGCCGTACTGGCCCAGACCGGCGGCGGTGAAGATGGCGGGCGCGGCCTGGCCGAGCACCAGCATGCCGAGCGCGCCCGTGCCGATCGGGCCCAGCGACAGCCAGCTGGAGGCCGCCATACCGGCGTGCGGCAGTTTGTGGATCGCCATGCGGAGCACGAGGATGACCAGGATGCTCATCGCCAGCGGCACGGACAGGGCCCACAGGCCATAGCTGACTACCAGCACCGACAGGGCGGCGTTCGGGTCCGCGAGGTGCGGCGCGATCAGGCCGCCGGTGACGGCCGCGACCTCGGCCGCCACGACCGGCAGCAGCCAGACGGCCGTCATCTGGTCGATGGCGTGCTCCTGGCGGGTGAACATCATGAAGGGGATGCCGATGCCGCAGGCGACGGCAAGGGCCACGTCGATCCACCACAGGGCTTCGGCGACCGGCACGACGCCTTCGCCCCAGCGCGCCAGGCCGAAGGCCATCAGGCCGTTGATGATGGTCGCCAGCCCCATCGGGATGCAGCCGAAGAACATCGACACGACCGAATGGCCGAAGATTCGTCGCGCGCCGTCGAAGAAGAAGATCCAGCGCGCCGCGTAGAGAACGGTGAACAGGGCGAACAGGCCGATGTTGAAAACCCACAGGGCTTCGGCGACGATTTTTACGCCGGGTATGGGGACCGGAAGCTGGTTCAGCGCCAGGGCGAGGATGCCGGTTCCCATGGTGGCGGCGAACCAGTTCGGCGTGAACTGCCGCACGATCTCCCTGGGCGATTGCAGACTCGCCAACGGGCGAAGGCCGAAGGCGACGTCGCGAACGTGAATGTCATGAGCCATGAGAGGTTATCCAGACGAGCGGTCAGCCCGCGGTGAAGCGATAGACGGCGCCGAGCACGACGGCGGTGACCAGAAGGCAGGCGGGCAGGGTCAGCATCTGCAACGCGGCTTCGCGGCCGCTGATCCAGCCCGTGTCGATGATCACGCGACCGGCGAGGCAATCGTTCAAGGAGCGGATGCGCTCGCCCGGCGCAGGCGTATCGGCCAGCAGGCTCATCCCGGTGAGAAGGCCGAAGAACATCAGGCCGAGAACGGTGATGAAGCCCAGGGCGAGCATCGCCTCGCCGTGACCGAACACCAGCCAGAACACGGCCACCATGGCGGCGTAGAGACCCGCGACCGCCTTGACCATTGCGGGGTGAACGCCGGTAAGGCCGACGCCAGGCTGGACCCGGTGCAAGGTCTCGCCGGATTGGGTCGCGGCGATGGGAGAAGGCGGAATGAAAGGCGTCTGCGGTTTTACATTCTCAGGACCGATGGCCTGGCGCCTGGCGACGGACCTGCGGCCTTGGCGCATGGCCGGAGCGGCGAGAAGGGTGGTCATGGCGGCTCTCCTTTCGGAGTGGAGGCCAGTCTTCGGCGCGCTCCTCGACATCCGGGATGCGCCTCTTGGATCATCAGCTCCAACGGATGTTTTAGATAGGTTTGTTCGCTTTGATCGAATGAACGCCCTAGGGGGTGATCAGCGCGGCTGCCCACGCAAAGGCGGCCTGCAGGCCAAGACGATGCTCGGGGGCGGTGTTGATGAACGTCGGGCTCGGGTGTGGCGCGAGACACAGCTCCACTTCAGGCCGCAGGCGGGTCAGCGTCGGAGCCGCCATCGCGGCGACGCGGCCGCACAATACCGCGGCCCTGAGGCGATGAAGCGGGGTGACCAGTCCCTCTAGCGTGGCCAGGCCGGAGGCGATCTCCTGTCTTGTCAGCGGTCGCGCGGACCCCGAGCGAAGCCAGGGGACCGTGTTCCAAAGGACGATGCGGCGGCGGTCGAGCCCCGCTGCTTCCATCGCGCGCTTCAGGTTGCGCGCGGTGCCCGTGGGATTGTCGATGGAGACGAGGCGATCCGCTTGCGGTCCCGGGGCCGGTGTCTCCAGAAGCACAAGGATTTCCGCCTCGTCTCCACCGTCGAGGGGGTCGAACTTCGGCGTACCTTGTTGAGCGCCCACGCCCCTATCCAGAGCTCTCAGGAATCCGTTCAGTCCGTCGAGATGCGTGTGAGGCGGCGCGCGGTCATTCACCAGTGAAGGCCAGACACCGCCTTGACGAGCCGACGCGCTCAATGGCGTGACGCCGTCAGGGACGCCAGGAACACCTCGCCCGCCTTTGAGCGATAGCGCTGCTTGTGCCGCAGGAGCCAGAACGGGCGGTCGGGCAAGGTCAGGGGCAGGGCGGCGAGGATGCCGGCGCGCAGGCGCGCGGCGACGACATTGCGCGACACGACCGTCGCTCCCGCACCGGCCTCGACGGCGGCGGCGACCGCCTCATTCCCGGGCAAGGTCATGGCCACGTCCAGAGCGTCGATGGCCAGCCCGCGCTGATTGAGGGCCGTCTCAAAAGCCGACCGGGTGCCGGAGCCGGGCTCGCGCAACACCCAGGTCATTTGCTTCAGGTCCGGCGGCCCGGCGCCGTCCTGGGCGGCGGGGTGGTCGGCCGCCACGACCAGCACCAGTTCGTCGTGATCCAGAACCGAACGGCTCAACGCCGGCTCGTTCAGTTCGCCCTCGACCAGACCCAGTTCAGCGCAGCCCTCCAGGACAGCGTCGGCCACCTCGCGCGTATTGCCGATCGAGACCTCGATGCGGATGCCGGGATGAGCCTGATGAAACCGGGTCAGTCGGGCGGGAAGCCACCAGCCGGCGATGGTCTGGCTGGCGTGGATCGACAGTCGTCCGCGTTTCAGGCCGCCCAGGTCGTCGAGCGCGTCCTGCGCCGCCTCGACACGGGCGAGGATCGCCTTGGCCTCGACGAGGAAGGTTGCGCCCGCCTCGTTCAGGACGATGTTGCGGCCAACGCGGTCGAACAGGGCGACGCCGTGGCGGCCCTCCAGCGTCGTCACCGCCGAGCTGACCGCCGACTGGGTCAGGTTCAGGGCCTCGGCGGCGCGGGTTACGTGCTGGCGCTCGGCGACGGCGACGAAGATGCGGAGCTGGTCCAGGGTCATGGGACAATCCTAACCCACGAAGCGGCGACTTCGACAGGGAACGTTCGGCGACGGCGAACGTTCCGAGCGGAACATCGCGTTGGTCGTCCGGGACGATCGCCTGCAGGATCGGATCATGACCCACGCCCCACCCTCCCGATGGATCAGAACCGGCGTCCTGGCGCTTGGCTCGGCGACTGCCGGTGCCGCAGTTATGGCCTTCGCACAGATGCCCGGCTCGGACTTCGATGCGGCGATGGCCGAGGCGATGGAGCGGATGCACCGCGACATGGCGGTAGAATCCACCGGCGACCCAGACGTGGACTTCGCCGCCATGATGATCCCGCATCATCAGGGCGCCATCGACATGGCGCGCGTCGAGCTTCTGTACGGGCAGGACGAGACCATGAAGCGTCTGGCCCAGGGGATCATCATTGAACAGACCCAGGAAATCGCCCTGATGCGCGACTACCTGACCCGCCATTCTGATGCGCCGACGCCGACCGGCGGCGCGACCTCGACCCATCACGGACACGGATCATGACCCTGACAGCCCGCGCCATCGCCGCCCTTGTTCTCAGCCTGTCCGCCGGACACGCCTTGGCCGATCAGGTTCCGGGCGCGGCGGCGGCGCCCGCCATCCCGATCAGCAGCCAGGATCGGTTCTATTCGGCCGACCAGTTCTCCAACACCGTCTCGGTGGTCGATCCCTCGACCAACGGCCTGCTGGGGGTGATTTCCCTCGGCGAACCGACTCCGGCCAACCTCAGCCCGCTCTACAAGGGCCAGTTGCTGGTCCACGGCATCGGCGCGGCGCCGGACGGCAAGACGATCGCCGTGGTCTCGATCGGGTCCAACTCGGTCAGCTTCATCGACACGGCCAGCAACACCGTCAAACATACCACCTATGTCGGGCGCTCTCCGCACGAGGCCTTCTTCACGCCGGACGGCCGCGAGGTCTGGGTCACGGTGCGGGGCGAGGCCTATGTTTCGGTGCTGGACGCCGCGACCTATCAGGAGACCGCCCGGGTCGAGACGCCCAACGGGCCGGGCATGACCATCTTCTCGCCGGACGGCCGCTACGCCTACATCTGCTCCAGCTTCAGTCCCGAGACGGTGGTAGTCGAGACCGCGACCCGTCAGATCGTCGGTCGGGTGGCCCAGGCCAGTCCGTTCTGCCCCGACATCGCCGCCACGCCCGATGGAAGCCAGGTCTGGATGACGCTGAAGGACGTGGGCAAGACCATGGTTTTCAACGCCCGTCCGCCGTTCGCTGTCCTACAGACGCTCGACACCGGCCCCTTGACCAACCACGTCAACATCGTGCGCAACGCGGCGGGCCAGTTCGCCTATGTGACCGTCGGGACCGAGAACCGGGTCAAGGTCTATCGCACCGACACCTTCACGCTCGTGACGGAGATCGAGGTGGGGTCGCTGCCGCACGGTCTGTGGCCCTCCGGCGACGGCTCGCGGATTTACGTCGGGCTGGAGAATGGCGACGGCGTGGCGGTCATCGACACCCTGGCCAACCGCGTGATCGCCACCGTGCCGATCGGTCAGGGACCGCAAGGGGTCACCTATGTGCCGCGTGCGGTCACTCAGGGTGACGGCAGGGCCAACCTCACGCCCCTGGGCGCAGCTCGCGCCTCGCATCAACTCGTTCTGACGGGCGAGGGCGACACCCGGTCCCAGGCGACCTTGTTCGAGCAGGGGCAGGTCCAGATGCTGCAGATCGCCGCCGCAGGCCTCCAACCCGGCAAGCCCTATGTCCTCGCCTTCGCCAATGCGGCGGACGGATCGGGGACGCTCGAGCCTCTGACGAAGTTCATGACCAATCCGGCTGGGTCTGCGGTCGTCAACGCCGTGGGCCCGATCCGTCAGGTGGTCGCCGCCGACGCCGGCGCACCCCGCCGTTGGCTGGTCATCGCCTCGGGCACGCCCGAGGCGATCGGCGCGGTCGTCCAGAGACAGTCGGAATAGGACCGGCCGCCATGCGGATCGACAAGTTCGTCCATAGCTGCCTGCGCCTGACGATCGGTGCAGATCGACTGCTCTTCGATCCGGGCAAGTTTTCGTTCGTCGACGGACGGGTCGATCCTGCTGTCTTTTCGGATGTCTCGACGATCGTCCTGACGCATGGCCATCCCGACCACATCGACCCTGACGCTCTGGCCAGGATCGTGCAGGCGAGTGGCGCGACACTCGTCGGCAACGGCGAGGTCGCCGACAAGCTCGGCGAGAAGGGGCTGTCGGTCACGGTGTTCGAGGAGGGCGAACGGACCTTCGGCGCGTTCCGGCTGCAGGCTCAGCCGGTCGCGCATGAGCCCATCCTGTCGGACGAGAGCCCGCAACTGACAGCCTTCCTCGTCAACGACGTTTTCCTCAACCCGGGCGACAGTTTCGACAGCCGTCTGGATCGGTTCGCGGGCGTGGAGGTGCTGGCCCTTCCGGTGATGGCGCCTTACCTGACCGAGCTCACTGTCCATGCGTTCGCCAAACGGATGAAGCCAAAATCGGTCGTCCCGGTCCATGACGGCTACGCTCGCGACTATTTCCTCAGGCAGCGTTACGACGTCTACGAGCCCTATCTGGACAAGGCCGGGATCAAACTGCACCGGCCGATGGCGCCCGGAGACGGGTTCGACGTCTCTGACCATGACTGACGCAGTCTGCACCTCCACCGGTTTCGCGCGATTGCGATCGCGATAAAATGGCGGCGGCTCGGCGTGGTAACTCAGGTGAATGTCGCCTTTGCGCGGTGACTGTCATGTCCGCTCATGGCGCGAAGCTGGCTTTGCGCTTCGCTGTGGTGGCAGGAGTGGTCACCGAGGCCCCGACGTGCCACTCGTCCCGGTGGGAAGGCAGGCGGCCATGGGGATCGCAACTTTGGGAGCGGACGGCAGCATCGATGTTCTCGAAGCCAGCACGCCGGAGAAGCGGAGCGCGCCGGGGAATAGTTGTTCAACGCCGACCGAGCGCTCACGCGCTCGGTCGGCGTGCGGCGGCGCGCGACTTTGAAGCCAGGCGGAATGAAATGGCAGGAGATCTGCCGATAGATGACGATGAGCTCCAGGCCTCGCCTGTTCTTCAAAACGTCAGGCTATGGTATCCGCCTATGCCTAGGTATACCGGTACGATTCCCTCGCGCACCACGCCTGCGGCATTGTCAATACACCCCGAAAGATCTCGTGATCACGCGCTTTTTACATCCGATTATTTCTTCACTGTTTTCAACAGTCCACGATCTATTCGGACTACGATACGGCGCTTTAGGTGACCTCTGGTGCAAAGTCCTTGCCGATCAACGCGCTACCGGCCTTCGTGTAATCGAGTGGGAATAATTCGGGGCTTTCGGGAGCTTTCGAAACCGCTTCCGATTTGATCTGTAAGGCCCTGACGTAAAAGTGAATTCTGTCGAGACCCTTCGAAGCCTTTCGGAGGGTCCTTTTTTCGTGATGCCGACCTGTCTGACGGTATCGCCCGGCGTTGCTCCCGGGGATTCAGGCCCATACCGTCACTCGCACGGCGACCCGATGACGGTATTAATTCAGCACAAGATGCTGGAAAGATTGAAGAATATCAACCTTGAGCCGCCCATTTCCAGGACTGCCCGGTGCGAGGAGATTTTACCGTGCTTACCGCTGCCGCGCTGAAGAATCTGAAGCCAAAATCAAAGCCTTACAAGAGTACCGACAGGGACGGCTTGTACGCCTACATCTCCCCTGGCGGCGCTATCTCCTTCCGCTACGATTATCGCTTCAACGGCCGCCGGGAGACGCTGACCCTGGGCCGCTACGGGCGGGGCGGCCTGAGCCTGGCCCAAGCCCGAGCGGCTGTTCGAGATCAAGCGGACGATCGCCAGCGGCGTGTCGCCGGCTCTGGAGAAGCAGCGGGCGAAGCGTCGCCTACAGGAGGCGCGCAGCTTCGAACATGTGGCGCAGCGCTGGATGGACACCGCCCCGATGGCTGACAGCACGCGCAACGTGCGCCGGTCGATCTTCAATCGAGAGATCCTGCCGCATTGGCGCAATCGTCTGCTCAGCGAGATCACGCCGGATGACCTCCGGGCGCACTGCAAGACCATCGTGGACCGCGGCGCGCCGGCCACGGCGATCCATGTGCGGGACATCGTCAAACAGATCTAGGGCTGGGCGATCCTCCACGGCGAGAAGATCGACAATCCGGCGGACAGCGTCGGACCCGCTTCCATAGCGACCTTCCGGCCTCGCGATCGCAGCCTTTCGCCGAGCGAGATCCGCATCGCGCTGGTTCTGCTGAGCGAGGTCGCGACCCTGCCGACCATCCGGCTCGGCTTGAAGTTCATCCTGCTCAGCATGGTTCGGAAGAGCGAACTGCAGGACGGAGTCTGGCCGGAGGTGGATTTCGAGAACGCCGTCTGGTCGATCCCGGCGGCGCGGATGAAACGGTCGCGGCCGCACAACGTCTAGTCGTCGCCGGTCTCGGCGCGCAGACGGTCGAGCAGGGCGACGGTCTCGGTTCGCCCGGACAGCACGGCGAGCGCGTCGTCCAGGCCGCGCAGGTCGAGCTCGACCACCACGCTGTCGTGACCCTGCTTGACCAGGAAGCGGTGCGACTCCGGGGTCAGCACCTCGCGTACGAGCCGGAACTCCTCCTGGGTCAGGCCGAAACCGTCGATGTAGTCCCGGGCCTGGCCGTGAGCGTTGGGCAGGAAGATCTTGGTCGCGCACTGCTCGAGGATGGCGTGGGCGATGGGAGAGCGAAGCGCATCGGCCGGGGACTGGGTGCCGAACACCATCAGGGCGTTTCGACGCTTGAGCAGGTTGTCGTCGAACCCGGCGAGTTCATCTGCCTTCTGGGGCGAAACGGCCAAGGCAAGTCCACGCTGCTGCGGACTCTGGCGGGCTTCATACCTCCGGTCGATGGCGAGGCCCGTCTTGATGGACGGCCGGTGCGGCAGTGGCCCGCCGCCGAGCGGGCGCGAAAGGTCGCCGTGGTTCTGACCGACAGGCCACAGGTCGGCGCGCTCCGCGTTCATGAACTCGTCGAGATGGGGCGTCAGCCTTACACGGGTTGGACTGGCGCGCTGTCGGACGAGGATCGCGAGATTTGCGAAGACGCATTGAAACAGATCGATGGCGGCCATCTGCGTGACCGCTATGTCGACAGCTTGTCGGACGGCGAGCGACAGCGGGTCATGATCGCGAGAGCCTTGGCCCAGCGTCCTCAGGTCATGTTGCTGGACGAGATCACCGCCTTCCTGGACCTGCCCAGTCGGGTGACCATCACGGCGACCCTGCGCCGGATCGCCCGCAAGACAGGCGTCTCAATCATTCTGTCCAGCCATGATCTGGAGCTATCGCTCAATGCCTCCGACCGAATTTGGCTGCTGCCAAGCGAGGGCCGTTTTATCGATGGCGCGCCCGAGGATGTCGCCCTGTCAGGTGCAATCGGCGAGGCGTTCGACCAGGCCAATCTGGCATTCTCGCTTCAGAGCGGCCGGTTCGAAACGCGTGGGACCAACCGTGGAATGGTTTTTATCGAAGCCGACGGTCTTGCGGACGTGTGGTTGGGACGCGCCATCAAACGGATGGACTTTGGGGTCAGCGGATCCCAAGCAGAAGCCGACGTCGTCATCCGCCACTCGAGGGAGGGCTATGAAGTTGATGGCGAGACCTATTTGACGATCCAGTCTCTGAGCAAGGCGCTCATCCACCAGCTTGGATAGGGTTCCTGCAACGTCGCCTTGTTGCGTCGATCAGAATGTCCGCTCATGGCGCTGAACAGATCCAAAGAGCGTAGACTGGGCCACGGACAGGGAGGCGACCTCAATGGAGGTTGGCCATGCGCCAGTCTGACCTGTTTAGGCAACCGAAGCGCCCATGGAATGCTGGCCGTCTTATCGGCCCCAAGGCGCCGCTGAAGCCGAAGCATATCTGGGCCATTCGACAGCAGTCGAAGGTCGCAAAGAGGGTTCGCGACCTTGCGATGTTCAACTGCGCCCTAGATGCCAAGCTGCGAGCCTGTGACCTGGTTCGGCTCCAGGTCAGCGACGTAGCTCCCGGCGGCACGCTCCGACAACGGTCGATCGTTATCCAGCAGAAGACCGGAAGGCCGGTGCCGTTCGAGATCACCGAACCTGCGCGTGACGCAATCGCGGCCTGGCTTAAGGTCCGCGGCGAGCGTGAAGATGACTGGCTGTTCCTGAGCCGCAGCCGACCGGGTCAGCATATCGGCACCCGGCAGTACGCACGGCTGGTGGATCAGTGGGTTCGGATGATCGACCTGGAACCGCAGGGCTGCGGGACCCACAGTCTCCGGCGCACGAAGGTGTCGCTCGTCTACAAGAAGACCGGCAACCTTCGCGCCTGTCAGCTCCTGCTCGGCCACCGGAAGCTTGAGAGCGCCGTCAGATACCTTGGTATCGAGGTGGACGACGCTCTGGAGATGTCGGAACAGATCGACCTGTGACTCATGGCCGGGCCGGAAAGCGGGCCCGGCCATCGTCGCCTAAGGGTGGAAAGCGGAACTCGAGTGGTCGATAGTCACCCGATGTCTCTGCTCATTTTTACGGTTTTGGCTCTTAGCCAGACACAGCCGGTTGGCTCGGTGCCCTATTGTAGTCTGGCGAAATACACCTCAATCACTCAAAGCTACGATGACTTTGAATCAGGGTCTAACGGCTGGCGGCAATGGGGCGAGAACGGCTGCTATAGCGAGGCTGCTGAACTGCTAGCCAACTATCGTCGGGAAAACGATGCCTCACTAGGCGCAGCCCCGCGAAACTCACTCCTCTTTCACGAGGCCCAGCTACGGGCCTCAGCTGGAGAAAACTCCGCAGCAGCAGATTTGATCGATGAGATAGAAACAAGGTCCGTCATCGCACCGGTTGCAATCTACTATGCAGCTACAGCGGCTTTCCTTCGCAATGATAAAGTTCGGTTAAAACAGATGCGAAAGGAGCTCTCTGAAATGCCGATGCCGAAAGAGTTCGAAGATGCTCGGCGGCGATATGTCGAGGCCAACGGTGGGGAGGGTCCAAAGTGGCCCATGAATCTAGATGTCGTAGATGACCTCATAAAGTGTTTCGGCCAGCCATATCTGATCGCTTACAGTTGCTCCTATCAATAGCGCCGAGAGATGATTCCTCGGTGGGGCTAGAGCTGCCAGCGTTTGGTAATGATGGCTCCAAGTGCCAACTCACACGCTGAATGTCCGCAACGGGTCGAACGCGGACGTCAGGGCAGCGGAGATCCGGATGTCAGCTTCTCGGCCGTCAGCAAATGTCCGCTTCTGGCGCGAAGCGCCTGTGCCTGACACGTTGCTTACTTTGAGCAGAGCCGGTTTTCGGCAAGGCGCCTACCCGAGCGCAGCGGGCAGACGACCAGCACCCATCTGATTGATGCCGGCAGATAGGGATGCATACCCCGCATCAGCAATCTGTCGCTGCTCCTCTTTGAGGAATGCAAATTCTTTTAAGTGAAGGAACTGGTGAAGCACTCTCAGCTGGCACGTCGAGATAGACTGCTTCACTCGTGCTCTAGGGGTGATAGACAGTGAGCATGTTGAAAGTCCGCGCGCTGCCTACGGTCTGTGCCGACCGGCCCACCAGTTCAGTCTGCTCAGGCTGTGGTGCGCGTGCGTTCAGCGTCTGCGACGCGTTGTCGGAGGTCGATCTTGGGCGATTGGACTCGATCGCAGAACGCGTAGCGCTGGCGAGCGGCGACGTCTTGGCCAATGAGGCCGAACCGGTCTTGAACGTCTTCAACGTCACCTCGGGCGCTGTGCGGATATACAAGCTTCTGCCCAATGGTCGTCGCCAGATCACCGGCTTCCTGTTCGCCGGGGATTTCATTGGACTGACGGCGGGGGAGACCTACGCCTTCTCTGCTGAGGCGATTGAGGACACGACCGTATGTCGCTTCCGGGCCTCGGAGTATCGCGCCCTGGCGCGAGAGCGGCCCAGTCTGGAAGCGGCCTTGCTGAGTCGGGCGATGCATGAGCTGACGGCGGCGCAGGACCAGATGCTGCTGCTCGGTCGCAAGACCGCGCGTGAACGCCTGGCCAGCTTTCTGGTGACGATGCTTTCGCGCGATCCCTTGCGTCCGTCCGGCGATAACGCTGTGCGACTGCCGATGACCCGATCCGAGATCGCGGACTATCTCGGACTAACGATCGAGACCGTCAGTCGAGAGCTGACCAAGTTGAAGACCAGCGGCGTCATCCATGCCGTTTCCCTGCACGACTTGCGGATCGAGCGCCCTGACCGCCTGAAAGACATGGCGAACGGCGCATCCTAGGCGGCCGTGTCATCCGGGGGGAGGTCAGACGAAGATGTCCGTCGCTGCCCAGCCCTTCGACCCGAATGGAGCGGTCGAAGAGCGCCATCGGCGACGCCCGGTGGCTGACCAAGATCAGGCCTTGCCCCCGCGCGACCAAGCGGTTCTGAAGGCGGTCTAGGACCTGGGCCTCCGTCGCGGCGTCCAGGCCTTCCGTCGGTTCGTCCAGCACCAGCCAGGGCGCATCGCGCAGATAGGCGCGCGCCAGGCCAAGACGCCGTCGTTCTCCACCGGATAGCTGCTCGCCGTTCGGTCCGACGGGGGTGTCCAGCCCCAGCGATTCGGCGCGAATTCGGTCGCCCAGCGCGGCGTCGTCCAGCGCCGCCCACAGGGCCGCATCGTCGGCAGGTCCTGCAAGCAACAGGTTCTCGCGCACGGATCCGTTCAGCAGACGGACGTCCTGGGCCGCATAGGCGAACAGCTGACGCCGATCCTCCGGCGCGATGACAACGGCGTCCAATCCACCGAGCCGCATCTCGCCGGCTTGGGGTGTTCGCAAACCGATCAGGCGTTCGATCAGCGTCGTCTTGCCAGCGCCCGATGGGCCGAAGACGCCTAGGCGATAAGGCGGCGCCAGCTCGGCGCCAAGGTTTGCGAGACCGAGCGCCGCGCCGCGGAGCGGTCGATCGTGACGGGAGGACGCCGTGGGCATGGCGGCGTCGAGGCGAGACAGGGCCTGGGCGGCAGACCCGTTCTGGTGCAGGGCGACGACCAGTCCTCCGGCGGATTCGACGCCCATGACCGCCGCTAGGGCTGCCAGCGCGATCAGAGGCAGATCGGCTGGCAATGCGGCGGGAATGACAACGCCGACCGCGAGGGCGCTGGCCGCCGCCTGCCACACGGCCGTCCAGCCGCCCGATCGGGTCAGGGCGATCTGCGCCGTGTCGTGATCGGCGGCGACCTGCGCGACCTGCGCGCACGCCCAGTCGTCAAGACCGTAGGCCTTCAGCTCGGGGGCGGCGGCCTCCAGGGCGGCGAGGCGATCCTTCAGCGCGCCTGCGCCGGTCTGCAGCGCTCGGCCGGCGGGATCGGCGAGGCGGCGGGCGATAAGGACGCCGCCCAGGACGGCTGCGATCATCACGACGAACAGGGCCGCGCCGGCCGAGGGGGAGGCGAGGCTGGCCAGCAGCACGGCGGAAACGGCACCGGCGCCCAAGCTCCAGGGCGCCGAGCGGCGCACGAAGAGGGTCTGAACCGCATCCACGTCCTGAACCAGCCGGGCCGAGACCTCGCCGGACGACAGGTTCAGAGCGCGCTCGGCCGGCCCGGTGGCGATGGCGTCGAACAACTGCGGGCGCAGGCGGGCGAGCGCCTTCAAGGCAGCCTCATGGCCCGCGACGCGCTCAACATAGCGCCCGCCGGTGCGGACGATGGCCAGCAGGCGGACGATGGCGCTGGGCATCATGTAGTTGAAGCTCTGGGCGGCCGCCGCGCCCGCCAGGCCCGCAAAGGCTGCGCCCGTGATGAACCAGCCCGACAGCCCCAACAGACAGACGGCCGCCACCGAGACGACAGCGCCGCCGGCCGCGGCGAGCCGAAGCCGGGCGCGCTGGGCCTGAATCTGCGCGGCGATCAGGCCGGCGATGCGCGATGGGACTCTCATAACGTCACCACGCGGTCGGCCAGGGCGGCGACGGCTGGCGAGTGGGTAGCGATCAGGGTGGTGCGGCCGCGCGCGGCCTGACTGATGACGTCGAGCACGGCGCGTTCGGAGACCGGATCCAGATTGGCGGTCGGCTCGTCGAGCACGAGAAGCGGCGCCCGCTTCAGGATGGCGCGGGCCAGGCCCAGGCGACGGCGTTCGCCGCCCGACAGGCCGCCGCCACGCTCGTCGATGGGGCGATCCAGATCGCCGGACAGGCCGGCCGTGCGCGCCGCCATGACGATGCGGCCGGGGCAGGCGGTGCGATCCGCCAGGGCGATGTTCTCGGCCAGGGTTCCAGGCGTCACGATCGGGTGCTGGCTGGCCCAGGCGACCCGCCCGGCGATGTCGCCGCACTGGCTGAGCCGCGCGCCGCCCACCTCGACCTCGCCGCGCGTCAGGGGAGCAAGGCCGAGCAGCAGATGCAGAAGGCTGGACTTGCCCGCGCCGCTGGCGCCCATCACCGCCACGATCTGGCCCGGCGCAATGTCGAGGTCGAACCCGTCGATGACAGGGGCCGAGCCTTCATAAGCGATGGCGACATCGCGGAAATGGATGGCGGGCGCCAGGTCGCCGATGGGCGCGCGCTGGGCAGGGCGCGGGTCTGGCGTGATCAGGGATGGAGCCGCGGCCTCGGCGGCCTGGCGATCATGATAGGCGGCCGCCAGGCGGCGCAGCGGCGCATAGACTTCGGGCGCCAGGGCCAGCACGAAGAAGGCGCGCGACAGGTCCAGCGTCTCGGGAACGGGGAAGGGCAGCAGCCGCAACAGGTTGAAGCCGCAATAGACGGCGATCAGCGCGACCGACAAGGCCGAGAAGAACTCCAGCACGCCCGATGACAGGAAGGCGATGCGCATGACGCGGGCGGTGCGGCGCTCCAGCTCGTCCGAGGCCTGGGCGATGTGCACCGTCGTGCGGCCCACGGCGTCGAAGGCGAGAATGGCGGGCAGGGTGCGGATACGGTCGACGAACAGGCCAGACAGCCGCTCAAGCGCCTGAAACTGACGACGGCTTTCGCCCGCCGCAGCCGTGCCCGCCAGGGCCATGCCGACGATGAACGGGAACAGGGTGAACAGTAGAATGCCCGCCGACATTGGGCTGGCGATCGCGGCGGCGGCGATGATCAGCAGGGGCGAAACGCCTGCGGCGAGGCGCAAGGGGGCAAACCGCGAATAGTAGCTGTCCAGCGCGCCGACCCCTTCGACCAGGGCCGTCATCAGCGCGCTGGATCGCCGTCCTCGCCCAAAAAGGTCCGATAGGAGGCGGCCTCGGACGTCGGTCTTTACCGCCCGACCCAGCTTCGCGCCGACGATCACGGCGGCCTGGCCGATCAGGCCGCGCGCGATCAGGCTGAACACGGCTAAAGCCAGCCACGGCGCGGCGGCGGCCGGCGATACGGTCAGGCTGGAAATCGTCAAAGCCAGCCCCGCCGCGAAGCCGATCGCAGGCGCGACGTCCGCAATGGTCAGCACGCCGGTCAGCAGGGTCAGCCGCCCCCACGGACGACCGATCTGCTTCAGCCAGGCGGCCGCAGAGACAGGGGCAATTGGCACGGCGCTCATCAGGCGACTCCAGCGCTCGGCGCAGGCCGCGCGCCACTGGGCGAAACGTCGTTGGACGAAATGTCCAAGGACCAACCGTCCAATAGGGCCGGGCGTTCGCCGCCGCTTTGATCGAGATCAAGGCGGGCGTCCCGCGTACCGCCTACGGCCGACGAAACGTCGGTCCAGCAGACCGATTCCTCGGAGCAACGCCATGATCGACCTCGCGGTCGTCGACCTGTCCCGGCTGCAGTTCGCGCTGACAGCCCTTTACCACTTCCTGTTCGTTCCCCTGACGCTGGGGCTGTCGTTCATGCTGGTCATCATGGAGTCGATCTATGTGATGACCCGCCGGCCCATCTGGAGGACGATCACCCGGTTCTGGGGCGTCTGCTTCGGCATCAACTTCGTGCTGGGCGTCGCAACCGGCATCACCATGGAATTCCAGTTCGGCATGAACTGGAGCTACTACAGCCACTATGTCGGCGACATCTTCGGCGCGCCGCTGGCCATCGAAGGGCTGATGGCCTTCTTCCTGGAGGCGACCTTCGTCGGCCTGATGTTCTTCGGCTGGGACAAGCTGAAGCCGCACGCCCACCTGTTCGTCACCTTCATGGTCGCGCTGGGCACCAATCTGTCGGCCCTGTGGATCCTGATCGCCAACGGCTGGATGCAGAACCCGGTCGGCGCCGCCTTCAATCCCGACACGATGCGGATGGAGGTCACGGACTTCATGGCTGTGGTGTTCAACCCGGTAGCCCAGGCCAAGTTCGTTCACACCGTCTCGGCCGGCTATGTGTGCGCCTCGGTCTTCGTTCTGGGCGTCTCGGCATTCTATCTGCTGCGTGGCAAGCACGTCGGCTTCGCCAAGCGGTCGATGACGGTGGCCTCTGCGTTCGGTCTGGCGGCGTCGCTGTCGGCCGTCGTGCTGGGCGACCAGTCCGGCTACAATCTGACCGACAACCAGAAGATGAAGCTCGCCGCTCTGGAGGCCATGTGGCACACCGAGCCTGCACCCGCCGGCCTGACGCTGATCGGCGTTCCCTCGATGAAGGACCGCGAGACCCATTTCGGCGTTCACGTACCGTGGATCATGGGGCTGATCGCCACCCGCACCATCGACAAGCCCGTCGAAGGCATCTTCGAACTGGTCGCCACGGCTGAGGACCGCATCGAATCCGGCGTCATCGCCTATGATGCGCTGGAGAAGGTCAAGGCTGACCCGGCCGATCCCGCCGCGCGCGGCGTGTTCGAGACCCACCGCCGCGACCTGGGCTATGGCCTGCTGCTGAAGCGCCATGTCGCCGATCCCCGCCAGGCCACGCCGGCGCTGATCCAGCAGACCGCGTGGGAGACGGTGCCGAACGTCCCGGCCCTGTTCTGGAGCTTCCGCATCATGGCGGGCATCGGAATGTTCATGATCGCCCTATTCGGGACCGCCTTCGTGCTGTGCACCCTGCGCAAGCATCATACGAAGTGGTTCCTGCGGTTAGCCGTCTTGGCCATCCCGCTGCCGTGGATCGCGATCGAGTTCGGGTGGATCCTGGCCGAGTTCGGTCGCCAGCCGTGGGCGGTGGAGGGCGTACTGCCCACCTTCCTGGGCGCCTCGTCCCTGACCGTGCCACAGCTGTCGGCCACGATCGTCGGCTTCACCCTGCTGTATGGCGCGCTGGCGGTGGTCGAGGTGCGGCTGATGCTCTTCGCCATCAAGAAGGGGCCGTTTCACGAACAGGAGACGTTCGGCGAACCCAGCCCCGAAGCCCTGGCCGAGCGCGTTCCCGCGCCCGCCGTGGCCTGACCCAAGACCTTAGGACATCCGACAATGGATCTTCCCCTCGACTTCGCCACGCTTCGCCTGATCTGGTGGGGGCTGCTGGGCGTGCTTCTGATCGCCTTCGCCCTGACCGACGGTTTCGACCTGGGCGTCGGCGCCCTTCTGCCCTTCGTCGCCAGGACGGATGAGGAACGCCGCATGGTGATCAACACCGTCGGCGCCACCTGGGAAGGCAACCAGGTGTGGTTCATCCTGGGCGGCGGCGCCATCTTCGCCGCCTGGCCCTTCGTCTACGCCGTCAGTTTCTCGGGCTTCTACCTGGCCATGTTCCTGGTGCTGTCCGCGCTGATTCTGCGGCCGGTGTCTTTCAAATATCGCTCCAAGCGGGCGTCGCCGAAGTGGCGGTCGTTCTGGGACTGGTGCCTGTTCATCGGTGGTTTCGTTCCGGCCCTAGTGTTCGGGGTGGCGGTGGGCAACGTCCTGCTGGGCGCGCCCTTCCATCTGGATGGCGACCTGCGGTCCTTCTACGACGGCACGCTGCTCGGCCTGTTCACCCCCTTCAGCCTGATCGCCGGCCTGTTGTCGGTGGCCATGCTGGTGCTGCACGGCGCGGCCTGGCTGTCAGTCAAGGCCGAGGCCGGCCCGGTGATGGAGCGGGCGCGTCTGTTCGGCACGGTCGCGGCTGTTCTGGCCCTGTTCCTGTTTGCGGTCGGCGGACTCTATGTCGCTTACGGCGGCCTGGGCTACCGGATCACCGGCGCGCTGGACGTCAACGGCTTCTCCAATCCGCTGCGCACGACGGTTCAGGCCGCGCCCGGCGCCTGGCTGGACAACTACGCCCGCTATCCGTGGATGCTGATCGCACCGGCCTTGGGCTTCCTGGGTGCGCTGGTCGGCCTGGTCGGGATGTGGCGGCGGTCCGCGCCGCTGGCTTTCGGCGGATCTTCCATGTCCACCGTGGGCATCATCTCCACCGTCGGCCTTTCGATGTTCCCGTTCATCCTGCCCAGCTCGGTCAATCCGCAATCCAGCCTGACGGTGTGGAACGCCTCATCCAGCCATCTCACCCTATTCATCATGCTGATCTGCACGCTGATCTTCCTACCCTTGGTGCTGCTCTACACCGCCTGGGTCTATCGCGTGCTGTGGGGCCGCACGTCGACCGCCGCCCTCAAGACCAACCCCGACCTGTACTGACCTAAGGAGCGCAGAACCATGTGGTATTTTTCCTGGATCCTGGGGCTTGGCCTGGCCGTCGGTTTCGGCGTGCTGAACGGCCTGTGGCACGAGTTCCATCTGTTTGACGAAGGCGACGCCGGCCTGTCCACGCCCGACGCATCGAAAGAGGGCGATGTCCCTCTCTAGCCCCGCGCGCCTGTCCGTTCGCGACCTGATCGCGCGCTATGACGCCCATGCGCCGCGCTATACCTCCTATCCGACGGCGGCCCAGTTCACGCCTGCCGTCGGGCCCGGCGAATGGGCCGACTGGCTGGAGCGCTTGCCCTCCGATCAGCCGGTCTCGCTGTATCTCCACCTGCCGTTCTGCAAGCGGCTGTGCTGGTACTGCGGCTGCAACACCCGGGCGGTGAACCGACCCGGCGTCATCTCCAGCTATGTCGATCTGCTGCTGCGCGAGGCGGATTTGGTCCTGGCCCGGATTGGCCGGCCGGTCCGTGTCGGATCGATCCATCTGGGCGGCGGCACCCCGAACATGCTGCCGCCGGACGATCTGGAACGACTGTTCGCCGGTCTGTCCGCGCGGTTCGACCTGGGCGACTGTTTCGAGGTCGCAGCCGAGTTGGATCCCGAAGTCCTGACGCAGGAATGGGTCGAGGCAGCGGGCCGCATCGGCCTGAGCCGCGCCAGTCTGGGGGTGCAGGACCTGTCTCCACGAGTGCAGGCGGCGGTGAACCGGCCCGAACGTTTCGAGACCATCCGTTGGGCGGCCGAAGCCTTGCGGGGGCAGGGCGTGACCTCCCTCAACCTAGATCTGATGTACGGCCTGCCGCTTCAGGCCGTCGAGAACGTCATCACCACCCTGGGCCAGGTCACGACGCTGAGGCCGGAACGGATCGCCCTGTTCGGCTATGCTCATGTCCCGTGGATGAAGCCGCATCAGCGGTTGATCAACGACGCCGACCTGCCGGACGCCGAAGCGCGCTTCGCCCAAAGCAGGGCGGCGGCGCGCTATCTGGTCGGCAAGGGATGGCAGGCGATCGGGCTGGATCATTTCGCCCTGCCGCACGACGGGCTGGCGGCGGCGGACCGGGCCGGACGGCTGCATCGCAACTTCCAGGGCTACACCACCGACGCCGCAGAGGTGCTGATCGGCCTGGGCGCCTCGTCGATCAGCCGCACGCCCAGGGGCTATGTTCAGAACCACGCGCAGGAACGCGACTGGCGCCGGGCAGTCGGGGCGGGCGACCTGCCGGTCGCCCGAGGCGTCGCCCTGACCGAAGGCGACGCGTTCGTCAGCGAGATCATCGAGCGGCTGATGTGCGATTTCGTCGTTGATCTTGCGCCCATCGTTCGACGTCGCGGTCGAGACCTGTCGGACGTCGCCGGCGCCTTGTCCCCGTTGGAGCGCTTCGTCGACGACGGTCTGGTGCGGATCGACGGGACAGTGGCGGCGGTGACCGACCTGGGCCGTCCGTTCGTCAGGGCGGTTTGCGCCGCCTTCGATCCCAATGCGGCGGCTCTTCAGCAAAGGCATGCGCGGGTGGTGTGAGTGGACAGATTGTCCACCCCCTGAGCGATTTGCGCTGGATCAAGGCTTAGGTTTCCGCCGCGGCGCACACCCCGCTCAGACGCCTGACGAAGGCCGCACGAGGCGGCCAGGGCGTCGGGGATCAGAAGATGAATACCAAGACCCTGCTGCTTGCCGCCGTCATTTTCGCCGCCTGCGCCGCGCCAGTCCTCGCTCAGACATCCGTCGCCTGGGAGGCCCCGAAGAAGGGCGACTTCCTGGTGAGCGGGCGCGTCACTGATGTCTTTTCCCAGGCCGATGACGCGATCACCACGGCCGCAGGCGCGGACACCGGCCTGGAGGTGGACATTGGCGACAGCGTCATGCCAACCCTGGGCTTCACCTACTTCCTGACCGATCACCTTGCGGTCGAGGCGATCCTGGGCACGACCCGACACGAAATCCGCGCCCAGGGCAGCGCAACGGACATGGCCGTGCATGAGACTTGGGTCCTGCCGCCGGTCGTCACCCTGCAGTACCGCCCCCTCAGCCAAGGGAGCTTCAGCCCCTATGTCGGCGCGGGCGTGAACTACATGCTGTTCTACAGCGGTAAGGACAAGAACGGCTTCACCGTCGATCTGGACGACGGTTTCGGCTACGCGCTCCAAGCGGGCGCGGACGTGGGCATTCAGGGCCCCTGGAGCCTGAACCTTGACGTCAAGAAAGTCTGGTTCGAAACCGAGGCCAAGATCAACGACGGCGCCCTGAAGTCCAGCGTGACCCTCAATCCGTGGGTCCTGTCGTTGGGCGTCAGCTGCAAGTTCTAGCCGGAGCCCCTAGGGGTCGCCGACCTTTGTCCCATTGACTGGAACACCGATGCGGCGCTTTTTTCCGAAAGAGCGGCAGGGAACATCAATGGTCGCGCAAACGGGAAACGGCCACGGCAAGCTGATCAAACAGGCGCTGGACGCCGCCGGAGGTGAGGCTCGTTCGGCCCTGGCGGCGTCATGGCGACGGTCGATGTCGCTTTATGGGCTCGATCCTGAGGATGAAGGCCGACCGAACACCCTGACAGACCAGGAGTTGCGCGAAGCCCGGGACGCCCTAGAGCCGATGACAACGGCGGCTCAGGACTCGCTTGACCGACTGTTCCTCGCCGTCGGCGACACAGGATGCTGTGTCCTTCTCACCAACGCTGAAGGGGTGACCCTGGAGCGGCGAGGCGCAGCGGCGGATGATGAGATCTTCCGCCGCTGGGGATTATGGCCCGGCGCGGTCTGGTCTGAGGCGGTCGAGGGTACAAACGGCATCGGCACGGCTTTGGCCGAGCGTCGGCCGCTGACCATCCATCGCGATCAGCATTTTCATACCCGTAACACGGCGCTGAGTTGCACCAGCCATCCCATCTACGGTCCAACAGGGCGGCTGGCGGGCTTGTTGGATGTCTCGTCGTGCCGGGCCGATGCGACGCAGTGCGTATTGGGCTTGATCGCGGCGGCGGTGGCGGACGCTGCGAGAGCGATCGAGGCGCAAACCTTCCGGCAGGCCTTTCCCCAGGCGCGCATCGTGCTGACCGACGATGCGGCCGGACGAAACACGGCGGCTCTGCTGGCGGTTGACCAGGACGATCTGGTGGTTGGAGCGACGCGCGCCGCACGCCTTGCGCTCGCGATCACCGACGACCGGATCGCAAACCAGCTCGCGGCGTCGGAGGTGCTGGGCGTAGGCGCCGTGAAAGCCGATCTTCTGAACGCCGAACGCGGCGCGGTGCGTCGCGCGCTAGCGTTGAGCGGCGGCAATGTCTCGGCGGCCGCGCGCGCTCTTGGGGTCAGCCGCGCGACCCTGCACCGCAAGCTGCACCGGCTCGGCCTTTCTAACGCACCTTAGCAAGCGATCTGTCGCAGTTCTGCGACAGGTTTGCGCCGCAGCATGGCAGCGGCGTATGGCGTCACGTGCTCCGCAGGATGACCTTCTGATCCAAAGACGTCGACAACCGACGCCAGAGGACAACGCAGGAGGCCTTCATGACCAAGCCCGAATTCATTCGCGCCGCGACCCCCAAGTTCAAGGCGCGCTACGAGAACTTCATCGGCGGACAGTGGGTCCCGCCCGTCAACGGCCGATACTTCGAGAACACCTCCCCGGTGAATGGCCGCGTATTGTGCGAGGTCGCACGATCGGACGCGGCCGACGTCGAACTGGCCCTGGACGCCGCCCACGACGCCAAGGACGCGTGGGGGCGAACCAGCGTCGCCGAACGCGCCGTCATCCTGAACAAGATCGCTGACCGGATCGAAGCCAATCTGCAAGTCGTCGCAGAGGCGGAGACCTGGGACAACGGCAAGCCAGTGCGCGAGACGACGGCCGCCGATATTCCCCTTGCGATCGATCATTTCCGCTATTTCGCCGGCTGCATCCGGGCCCAGGAAGGCGGAATCTCGGAACTGGACCACGATACGGTCGCCTATCACTTCCACGAGCCGCTTGGCGTGGTGGGGCAGATTATCCCCTGGAACTTCCCAATTCTGATGGCGGCTTGGAAAATCGCTCCAGCTCTGGCAGCGGGTAACTGCATCGTGCTGAAGCCGGCAGAACAGACTCCGGCGTCTATCCTCGTGGTCATCGAACTGATCCAGGACCTGCTGCCGGCCGGCGTGCTGAACATCGTTTCGGGCACGGGGGCCGAGGTGGGCGAGCCGTTGGCCACCAATCCGCGCATAGCCAAGATCGCCTTCACAGGCTCGACCGCCGTTGGCCAGAAGATCATGGGCTATGCGACCCAGAACCTGATCCCGGTGACGCTGGAGCTTGGCGGCAAGTCGCCGAATATCTTCTTCAAGGACGTGATGGATCACGACGACGCATATCTGGACAAGGCGCTGGAAGGCTTCGCCATGTTCGCGCTCAATCAGGGCGAGGTCTGCACCTGCCCCAGCCGCGCCCTGATCCATGAGGACATCTATGAGGCCTTCATCGAGAAGGCGATCGCCCGGGTGGAGTCGATCGTCCAAGGCGACCCTCTGGACCCGGCGACCATGGTGGGGGCGCAGGCCTCGACCCAGCAGCTCGACAAGATTCTCGGCTACCTGAAGCTCGGCAAGGAGGAGGGCGCCGAGGTCCTGACCGGCGGCAATCAGGCCGCGCTCAAGGACGATCTGGCCGGCGGCTATTACATCAAGCCCACCGTGTTCAAAGGCACCAACGACATGCGGATCTTCCAGGAGGAAATCTTCGGTCCGGTCCTGGCGGTAACGACCTTCAAGACGCTGGAAGAGGCCATCGCCATCGCCAACGATACCGAATACGGCCTGGGGGCCGGGGTTTGGTCGCGCGACATGAACACCGCCTATCGCGCCGGCCGCGCCATCCAGGCCGGACGGGTCTGGACCAACTGCTATCATCAATATCCGGCCCACGCGGCCTTCGGCGGCTACAAGAAGTCGGGCATCGGGCGCGAGAACCACCGCATGATGTTGGACTACTATCAGCAGACCAAGAACCTGCTTGTCAGCTACAGCCCCGACAAGTTGGGCTTCTTCTAATCCGGGCGCAGGATGGCCGATCGCGGATTGGCCATCCTGCGTAGGGTCCTATCATCAGCCACTCACTCGGGCAGGCCTGCAACTGTCCACAGTGGTGCTGCTGCGAGTAGCCCGGACAGGGGACGGTTTGCGAGCCGCTGAACGTCAGCGTTCGAACTTTGAGGCAATGTCCGCTTCTGGCGCATCAGCGCTGTCTGAGGCGTATGGTGAGGAGGGGGCGTTGATCGTGGGAGGCGGCCATGAGCCAGCCCGATCTTTTTTGTCTACCTCGTAAGCCCTGGAATGCTGGTCGGATGACTGGAGCCAAGGCTCCACTCAAGCCTAAGCACATCTGGGCAATCCGACAGCACCTCAAATCGGTTGGATCGGTCCGGGATTTGGCGATGTTCAACATCGCGCTGGACGCGAAGCTCCGAGGCTGTGATCTGGTGAAGCTTCGGCTAGCGGATATCGCTCAAGGCGGAGCCATTCGCCAACGCTCGACCATCATTCAGCAAAAGACAGGTCGCCCGGTCCCGTTCGAGATAACTGAGGCCGCGAGGGAGGCGTTAGCGCATGGGCTCGAGCGCCGGGGGTGCCGACGCGACGACTGGCTGTTTCCCAGCCGTAGCAAAGAGGGCGCGCACATAGGCACGCGCCAGTATGCTCGGCTGGTCGATACTTGGGTGAGAATGATCGACCTAAACCCAAGTGCGTATGGGACCCACAGCCTGCGACGGACAAAGGTAGCGTTGATTTACAAAAAGACCGGAAATCTGCGCGCGTGTCAGCTTCTGCTCGGTCACGGAAAGCTGGAAAGCACCGTTAGATACCTCGGCATCGAAGTCGATGACGCTTTGGAGATATCGGAACAGATCGACCTCTAAGCCCGCTTTCGGGCAGTTCTTTGGAGAGCGGACTGCCCGAAATTCTGCTTAGGGTGGAAAGCAGACCTAGGCTAAGCACAGATTTTTCGGACATTCGCCGAGGTTCGCAATACCCCCTAGTCGTCGGCCCACCGATGTCCGCTGTCGGCGCATCCGAGGGTGACATCTATCGCACCCAAGCCTCAATCTAAACTCCGCCTGGCTTTGATTATCTTCGGCTTGCCCGCATTATCGACGGCGACCATGACGAACTGGGCCGTGGTCGAACGTCGCCTTTCTCCCGTCAGGAGGCGTTCGGCCCACAGTTGCACCTCGACCGAGAGGGAGCTTCGCCCGACCATCTTCACGCGCGAGACCAGTTCGACCATGTCGCCGCCGTCGATCGGGGCCTTGAAGTCGATGCGGTTGGTCGCGGCCATGACCATGACTTCGCGCGCATGACGGGTCGCCGTGACGAAGGCGGCCTTACCCATAAGCTTGAGTGCATCGCCGCCAAAAAGGGTGCCGTAGTGGTTGGTCGTGCCGGGAAAGACCATCTCTGCGGTCCTCAGCCAACCGTCGTCCGCTTCGCCTGCCTCATCGAGGGGCACCAACGGTTGATCATCGTCCGCCGGCCTCAGGGCGACCATGTTGAAGGCCCCGCGCGTGCACAGGCGGCGCTCGCCGCTGAGCAGGCTTTCGGCGTGCAGTTCGACTTCGACGCCTAAAGAGGAGCGCCCGATCCGAACGACGCGGCCGACCGCCTCGACCATCTCGCCGATCCGGGCCGGAGCCGCGAAATCGATCCGCTCGCATCCGGCCGTGACCACGGCCCGTCGCGCATGACGGCTCGCGGCCAGAAAGGCGACCTTGTCGAGGTGGGCCAGACCAACCCCGCCGAACAGGGTGCCATGGTGGTTGGCGTCGCCGGGGAACACCATGTCGATCAGGCGCACCCTCACGGCTCGCACCTTTCCGCGCCGTAGTAGAGGTCGCGGGACAGTTCCTCGCGCACGATCTCGGCCCCGGCGCTCAAGGCGCGCAGCTTGCCGTTGGCGACGCGGCGCGACAGGGGCGCCATACCGCAGTTGGTGGCCGGATAGAGTTTGTCGGCGTCCACGAACTGAAGCGCCTTGCGCAGCGTGTCGGCCACCTCTTCGGGCGTTTCGATCGTGTCGGTTGCGACGTCGATGGCGCCGACCATCACCTTCTTGCCCCGGATCAGTTCGATCAGATCCATCGGCACGCGCGAGTTCTGGGCTTCGAGCGAGATGATGTCGATGCTGGAGGTCCGAAGCTTGGGGAAGGCCTCTTCATACTGCCGCCATTCCGAGCCGAGCGTCTTCTTCCAGTCGGTGTTGGCCTTGATGCCGTAGCCGTAGCAGATGTGGACCGCCGTTTCGCACCTCAGCCCCTCGGCCGCCTTCTCGAGGGTCGCCACGCCCCAGTCGTTCACCTCGTCGAAGAAGACGTTGAAGGCGGGCTCGTCGAACTGGACGATGTCGACGCCGGCGGCCTCCAGTTCGCGGGCCTCCTCATTGAGGATTTTGGCGAACTCCCAGGCCAGTTTTTCGCGGCTGCCGTAATGGTCGTCATACAGGGTGTCGATCATCGTCATCGGCCCGGGCAACGCCCATTTGATCGGCTGGTCGGTCTGGGCGCGCAGGAACTTGGCGTCCTCGACGAAGACCGATTTCGGACGGCTGACGGCGCCCACGACCACCGGGACGCTGGCGTCATAGCGATTGCGGATTCGCATGGTCTTGCGGTTCTCGAAATCGACGCCGTCGAGGTGTTCGATGAAGGTCGTGACGAAATGCTGGCGGGTCTGTTCGCCGTCGCTGACGATGTCGATGCCGGCCCGGCGCTGATCGTCCAGCGACAGGCGCAGGGCGTCACGCTTGGCCTCGATCAGGTCATCGCCTTGCAGCTTCCAAGGCGACCAGAGCGTCTCGGGCTCGGCCAGCCAGACGGGTTTGGGCAGGCTGCCGGCGGTCGAGGTCGGGAGAAGGGTTTTCATGAGGGGAGACTCTGAAATCTGGAAACTGATCAGGCGGCGGCGAAGGCGGCCGACCATTGGTCGAGACGGGCGCGGTGCGGCTTGATGAACCGCTCCTCGACGAAACGGCCCTGCTCGACGGCCAGCCGACTGCGCTCGTCGCGGTCGTAGACGATGCGGGTCAGCGAATAGTCCTGCGCCTTCAGGCTGGGCTGATACTGCTCGGTCGCCGGGGAGTTGGCGTTGTAGATTTCGGGCCGATAGATCATCTGGAAGGTCTCCATCGTGGCGATGGTGCTGGCCAGTTCGAGGTCGGTGTAGCCGCCGGTCAGGTCGCCGATATGGTACAGGGCGAACGGCGCCACGCTGCCCGGTGGCATGAAGTAGCGGACCTTCATCCCCATCTTCTCGAAATACCGGTCGGTCGGCGAGAAGGCGTCGTTGGCGTATTCCAGGCCCAACACGGGATGGTCGAAGCCGGTGCGATGATAGGTCTTGTTGCTTGAGACGCTGAGGCAGATGACCGGTGCCTTGGCGAAGTTGTCGCGATAGGCGCGCGACGTCAGAAAGTGCCGGAACAGCTTGCCGTGCAGATCGCCGAAATCATCCGGCACGCCGCCGTTCGGATGCGCCTTCAGGTGTTCGGGCAGGACTACGCTGAAGTCGTAGTCACGGACATAGGAGGAGAAGTTGTTGCCCACGACCCCCTCAATCCGCCGGTTCGTCTCCTTGTCGATGATCGTCGTTTGCAGGATTTCGATCAGCGGAAAGGCGTCGTCGCGCTCCGAGCAAAGACTCAACTCGACCGAGACGATCTGAAGCTCCAGCGCATAGCGATCGCCCCTCGGATTGTCGTGGTGCGCCAGCGAGTTGAAGCGGTTGTCGATCATCCGCAGGGTGTTGCGCAGATTGTCCCGGCGGCTCTCGCCTCGCGCCAGGTTGGCGAAATTGGTGGTGATCCTCGTCGTCTCGGCGGGCCGATAGTCTTCGTCGAGCGCGGTCCGCTTGATCCTGAATGTGAAGTCGGTGCTCGCCATGGTCTCTGCCGTTGATGCTGTGGCGAGACAGCGGACAGGGACGCGCGACCGCTCGCGCGCAGTCGTCCCGTCGCGGCGTTCATGCGACCTGACCGGACACCCCGCCGGAGGACGTTATCTGTCGGGGCAGGTCTCCTGGCTCACGGGTCACGGCTTCGGGTCCGGCCTTCCCAACGTCCGAAGACGTCAGTGACACGAAATGGACCTTCGGCTCGCCGCTCACAGTTGCGGGGGCAGCGCCGGCATCACACCGGCTTCCCTCTTAGCTCCGCGTCGCCCGGAGGCGACGCGCAGAACCTCGACGGCCTCATGAGACGCGCACCCGACGCCGAAGTCAAGAAACATATAAGGATATCCTTATGGGCCTGGCTGACGTCGGCCTCATGTCGTTCGGATTTGGGCTTGAAATGTCGCATCCGCGATCAGGCTCGACGTCTGCTTCGGGTCGATTTCTGTCCTACCCTGAAGCGCCGAAAGCGGACATCACCATCAGTCCGAAGACCAGTCCGGGTGCATGTCGCTGATGGGCGGAAAGCGGTCGCTAAGTCACGGGTAGGCCCGCACGGGGCAGAGTTAGATTTATTCTCGATACGACCGTCATTCTGAGCTCAAAAGGCCCTAGGTCAGTAAGTCCGGTTTCTTGGTGACCATAACAGTCCCTTAGCCATTCGCCGCACATCATCCGCTCATGCAGGCCCACCAAAAAAAACACTCTCGGCTGCGTTCAAAGTTTGCTGTGGTTTGCCTCACATCTTTGATTTCCGGGACAGGCTGTCGCGAGATTTTGGTTGAGGGAGAAGATGCCCCGTTCTCTGCAAAACTGGGTCAGGTGACGTTCGACGTGCCTCAACGAGACGACCTGTACCAAGCATATAAGTCCGAAGACGGGAAACTCGTCAGCATCCGCGTGTGCAACAGAGAGAGCTTCTACCAAACATACGAGCAAGCCGTGCCGTCTTGTGAAGGGATGGCGAAACCCCTGGTGAACCTCTACGGCGTCTCGACCTACCTTCGTCACTTCGAAGGGGACCAATACCGTCTGCTGAGTGAGCGGCCAGCGTCCCCGACACCGCCGCCGAACCCTTTGGTCGAAATTCCAGGCCACCTCATCAACCGGCAGCTCGGTAAAGGAACTGAGGGATATCAACTGAGCCGGGTGATGGGATTGGGCGGGAGGTTGTACACTACGCACCGTGACTGGCCGGTCGCCGCTTGCCATACGGCCCAGCAAGGCGGTCGCTACTGCATCATTGGTTTTCTAGTGAGGGACGTCTTTGTCGAGGCACACTGGAATGCTGAAGATGGGGTCCAGCTGAACCAAGCCGAGGTATGGTCTGTCGCTGTCGCATTGGACGCGAAAATTCGCAGCCTGATCGCCACTCAGTCATCGTAAGACAGAGCGCGTTAATCGGGCGCTGGGGCTTGGGCTGCTGAATATCGACAGTCGCGCCCCTTCCGGCCAGGAACCTGCGGAGCCGCTTGCCAGCTCGACGCCCCCCAATGTCCGCAATGGGTCGGAAGCGGCCAAAGGCATCGGACCAAAAAGCGGACGTACCCAGGCTCAGACTGCATTGATGAATGACGTGTTTCCGGCACCCGGTGAATGACCGCTCCTGGCGCGAAGCCGGCTCCGCGCTTTCGCCGCGGTGGCTGGAGTGTCACCCAGGTCCGGACGTGCCGCTCGTCCGGTGGGAGGGAGGCGACCATGGGGATTGTGCATATCGGACCAGACGGCAGCGTCGAGGCACTCAAACCCAGCACGCCTGAGTAGCCGAGCGGGCTTGGGAAGGGCTACTCAACGTAGCTAGAGCGCTCGGCCGGCTCGCGGCGGCTCGCGACTTTGAAGCCCGGCGTATGAAAGGGCAGGAGACCTGTCGGTGGGTGACGGTGAGCTGTAGGTCTGGCTGTTCTTCAGAGCGCTAGGCTGTGGTATCCACCGACAGCTATACCGGCGCGATTACTTCGCAAACTGCGCCTGCGGCATTGTCAATACATCTCGAAAGATGTCGTGATCACGTGCTTTTTACAGCGGTTCATTTCCATATTGTTTTCAATAGTCCTTGATTCATTCGGACTGCGAAACGGCGCTGTGGGTGATCTCGGCTCCAAAGTCGTTGCCGATCAACGCGCTGTCGACCTTCGTGTAATCGAGTGGTAATAGGCCAGGGCGTCCGTCGGTTCTTTAAAGTGGCAGGTATTCTTCTAAACCGCACAATGCGCCGGCGTGCAGGTTGCACCTACTTTCCCGCTTAACCCACGCTCTTCGACGAGATTACAAATCCGCCATCAGGATCGTCGCCTGCTTGCGAGTCGCGGCCGAATATGACTAAACATGAATGACACCGGTAGCAGTCAGGCGGCCAACTCGCTTTGACACCGGTGTCTCCCGTCAGCAGCGGGAGGCGTGAACGAGGGCGTTCGATCCTTGAAGCGCACCACTTGGGAGGAGAAACTAGAATGATCCAACGCCACAAATTCGCGCGCCACGCCCTGGTCGCCACCGCGTCGCTGGGAGCCCTAGCTCTCGCCATGATGGCGCATGACGCCGCCGCCCAAACGGCCGAGGTCGCTGCGCCTCAGACAGATGACGCTGCCGAGGTCGATGATATCGTCGTCACGGGCTTTCGGGCCAGCCTTCAGAATTCCTTGAACATCAAACGCCGCGAAGCCGGCGTCGTCGACGCCATTTCTGCTGAGGACATCGCGGATTTCCCGGACACCAATCTGGCTGAGTCGATCCAGCGCATTCCCGGCGTCTCGATCGACCGCGACGCAGGCGAGGGCCGGTCGATCACCGTCCGCGGTCTGAGTTCGGAGTTCACCCGTACGCGGATCAACGGCATCGAGGCCCAGGCATCGACCGGCGCCACCGACTCGTCGGGCGGGGTGAATCGCGGTCGTGGCTTTGACTTCAACGTCTTCGCCTCAGAGCTCTTCAACAATATCACGGTGCGCAAGACCGCCTCGGCCGAGACGGAAGAGGGGTCGCTGGGGGCGACCGTCGATCTGCGCACAAGCCGTCCGTTCGACAAGATGGGCTTTCAGGGCGCGCTGTCTGGCCAGTACGGCTACAACGATCTGTCGCAGGACTGGAGCCCGCGCTTCGCCGGTCTGATTTCGAACACCTGGGCGGATGACCAGATCGGCGCTCTGTTCTCGATCGCCTACAGCGAGCGCGACAGTCTCGAGGAAGGTTTCAGCTCGGTGCGCTGGGGACCTGCCAGCGCCGACGGCGGCTTCCAGAATGGCGCTGTCCTGCCGAACGCCGCGCGCACCTACCATCCTCGCATCCCGCGCTATGGCAGCCTGGAGCACAGCCAGGAACGTCTGGGTGCCACCCTTTCGGTCCAGGCGCGGCCGGGCAATGGTCCGACCCTGTTCACGATGGACATGCTGTACTCGAAGCTGGATTCGACGCGCAGCGAAAACTTCCTGCAAGCCTGGTCGCTCAGCCGTGGCGCCGATCAGGGCGGCAAGCCGCAGGTCGACATCATGAGCTTCGAGATCGATCCCGACACTGGCGAGATGATCTACGCCCAGCTCGACGACATGGACATCCGCAGCGAGCAGCGGTTTGACGAGCTGGAAACCGAATTCAAGCAGATGACCTTCGGGGTCGAGCACGAGTTTTCGGATCGGCTGCGGTTCGACGGCCTGATCGGTCGCGCGGAATCCAGCTTCGCCAACCCGGTCCAGGTCAGCGCCATCATCGATCGCCAGAACGTCGACGGCTATTCCTATGATTTCCGTCAGAACCGCAATCTGCCGGCGATCAACTGGGGCTTCAACGTCGCCGACCCCACACAGTGGAGCGTCGTCGGCCCGACCGGCGCCCAGCCCCGCTCGGAACTGCGCATCAGTTCGAACTTCCAGGAAAACGTCTATACGACGGGTGAGGCCAACTTGGCCTTCGACGTCAGCGATTGGCTCACACTGAAAGCGGGCGTCAGCCGCAAGGAATATGAGTCGAGCAGCCGCGCCTTCGCGCGCCCAAACAACGCCAACGGTTCGCCAGCGCTGCCGGCGGGCACGAGCATGGCTTCGGTCACCAATCTGCTGAGCGGGTTCGGTCGCAATCTCGATCTACCGTCAGGCGCTGCGACCAGCTGGGTTCGGCCGGATTTGGCTGCGTTGCAAACAGTCTGGAACTACAACTGCAACTGCGACACGGGCGTAGCAGGCGGTGATTTCAGACTGATCGGCCTGAACGGCAATCCGTCCACCTATGGCAACTGGCGTGACGTGACCGAGACCGACACCGGCGCCTATGTGCAGGCCGACTGGGACACGGAAATCATGGGTGTGCCCTTCCGAGGCAACGTCGGTGTGCGTCAGGTCAAGACCGAGGTCGACGCCTTGGGTTATTCGAACGTCGGTGGTGTTGCGACGCCGGTCCGGGGCGAGAACGAATACGACGACACCCTACCGTCGCTGAACGTGTCGATCGAGCCGATGAAGGATTTGATCGTGCGTTTGGGCGCCGCCAAAGTCATGGCGCGACCGCCTGTCACGAGTCTGGTTCCGGTCTTCACGCTGAGTGCAGCCGGGGCGGCGACGAATACGGCGTCGCTGGGCAATGTCGAGTTGGAACCCTATCGGGCGACGACCTACGACCTGTCGGTTGAATATTACTTCGCGCCTGAAGCTCTGCTGTCCTTCGCCTACTTCTACAAGGACATCTCGACCTATGTGCAGACGACCACCGAACCGCTGTCGTACAGCCAACTGACGGCCTTAAACCCTGTGGCCTTCCCGGCGGGCGGTCGTCCTGCCGGCGACATCTATCAGTTCAGCACGCCCACAAACACGCCGGGCGGCCCGCTGAAAGGCTTCGAGATCAGCTATCAGCAGACGTTCTCCTTCCTGCCCAGCCTGCTGTCGAATATCGGTACGCAGCTGAACTACACGCACGTTGAATCCGAGATTCAGTATTGCGTCACCGCAACCTGCGCGGCCTTCGTGACGGCGGATCTGGTCAACCTGTCGCCGAACGCCTGGAATGCGACGCTGTATTATGACGACGGCAAGTTCAATGCGCGTGTGTCAGCGGCCTATCGCGACACCTATTTCCAGAACGTGCCGGGTTCGAACGGCGCCACGGGCCTGATTCCGTATCAGGGCAAAACCGAAACCACGACGATCGACGCTTCAGCATCCTATAACCTGACCGATAACCTCAGTGTTTCTGTCGAGGGGCTCAATCTGACCGACGAAGCCAACCGTCAGAACCACGGCGACATCGGCCTGCCGCGTGACAGCACCTATGTCTATCACCACACTGGCCGCCAGATTTACATCGGCGCGCGGTATCGCTTCTGATCCCAACAGATCGGCGAGATAAGACAGGCGGCGTCGGTATAACCGGCGCCGCCTTTCTTTTGACGTCGGCGGAACTGGCGCGACGCGACGAGAGAATTTTCGCTTGCGACCTAGTTGCCTTGGCGGAAGTCAAAACTTTGGTTTGCGACATAATCTTCCCAGGCGCTGCGCGTGGCGAAGTCCAGGCCGCGATCCCACGCCGATCCCATGTAGTAGGTGAACGGCTGACCCGGCGTGACCCGCACCAGGATCAGATAGTTGTCGGCGTCTTCGGTGAAGCCTTCGACCGTTGCGGGATCAACCGCCAGAGCGATGCCGAGCGAGCCATACTCGGGGTTTTCAGGCTCCCAGAACATCAGACGCCCGTGTGCGGCGTCGCGCGTGACGAAGCCCCGTCCGTTGTCGTTGCTGCGTTTCGAAATGCCGATCGCGACGATCAGCGGTGCGTCGGAGTTCGAGGTCAGAGTGGACGTCATTCGCGTAAAGTTGGAGCCTAACGGAAGGCTGAACTCACGCGTTTCCGAAACCGTGCGCACGATATCGACAGGCCAAGGACGGTAGGTCACGCTGAACCGCGCCTCGTCGCCGCCGGTTTTGTCGATCTGGTAGGTAGAGAAGTTGCGACTGGTCCAGAGCTTGTTGTCGTACCAGATGCCCAGACCCCCGGCGCCTCTGCCGCGTCCCACGTCGTAATAATCCAGGCCTTCACCGCGATCGACGTGATAGTTCGGGAACTTCAACTGGCGGTCCATGAAGGGATAGCGGACACGTTTGGCCCACACATCGATGCCCGAGCCAGAGGGCGCCTCGCGCGCTTCAAGCGTGGGACCGTAGATGCGGTGAGCGACGCGATCGTTTTCCCACAGCAGATCATCCAAACGATCCGGCGCGAAGCGGGCGACGGCGCGCGGTCGCTGCTGGTCTTCCGGCGGCGGCTCCAGCGGTTCGATGCTCGAGGGTCGATTCAGAGCGGATGGATCGTAGGAGAGCGCCGAGGTCGCACGCATCTCGGCGTCTCGACGGCGGATTTCTTCGGCGCCAACGACCGTCACGGGGGCGGGTGGGACAGGCGTTGTCGCAGCGATCACTTCGGCCGTGTCGCGCGTTGGTTCCGTTAATGGCACAGAGCGAACTGGGTCATTCAGCGACGCGACTTCCAGCCCGGCCAGAATATAGGTTCCTGAAGCATAGAGGCCGACGTCCTCAGGGTCGGTCGACACGGGCTGATCGCCGGTCTTCTGCGCTGCGCCCACCAAGCCGTTCGCAAGGACATGGCGGTTCAGGCCGGCCCACCCCTTCAACACATGCGGCAGGTAGGTGTCGCGATCCAAAAGGCCGTGATTGATCCCCCAGGCCAGGGCGTAGACATAGAAGACCGAGCCTGAGGTTTCAGCCTCGGGATAGGCCTCGGGGTCCAGAAGGCTGGCGCGCCACAGTCCGTCCTCCTGCTGAAGTCCTGCGACCCTGCCGGCCATCTTCTGGAAGAGATCGACATAGAAGGCGCGGCCGGCGAAATCGGCCGGCACGGACTCCAGCCATCTTACTAAACCGCCGATGACCCAGCCATTGGCTCGCGACCAGTAGATTCGGTCGCCGTCAGCGTCACGATGGTTCTCGTCCTTGAACCGTTCGTCGCGCAGGAACAGCTTTTCGTCCTCGACCCACAGCCGCGCCGCTGTGCGTCGCCATTCCTTATCTGCGGCGTTCAGATATTTTGGATCGCCCGTGATCGCGGTCATCCGGGCGAAGACCGGGGGCGCCATATAGAGGGCGTCGGCCCACCACCAGACGAGCGCGGGTGTGTCTTCCGCCCGGGCCAGATAGGGGACCTGCCAGTCCAGCCGCTGACGCAGCGGCATCAGCACGCCCTCCTGTCCACGACGCGCGTAGAGTTCTTCGTAGAGATCGCCGATCGCGATATCGTCGGCGTTCAGCATCGTCTTGCCCGACCGCGCGCCACGTACACTGTAGTTGTAGTGATCGGCCACGGCGCTCAAGAAACGCAGCGTCCGCGTATCGTCCGACACGCGCGCAAGCCGCGAAGCGCCGACGTAAAAGGTGGCTGCGACCCAGTTCGACGACATCTGCGTCAGGTTGCTGCCCGTCGATAAGGCGAGCGGCTCGGCGGCCATGGCTGCGATTTGCGAGGAGGCGACATATTCGACAGCCGCCATCGTGCTCTCGCGAGACGGCACGCCTGCCACGTCGGTGTATAGGGCGGGGCGGTCGCGTTGAGCCAGCCATTCAGCCTCGACGCCCGGCGGCAAGGCTGCGACCGTTTGCGCTAGAACGGGGCCGGACATGGCGGCCGAGCTCAAAAGGACTGCAATCAGGCCAAGGCAGGGTCGGGTTGGCAGGGCCATGTTTTCCTCCGGCGCTGCTCCGGGCGGCGCATGATGGTTGGTGGCCCACTTCGACGGCAAGCCGCAACGTAACCGGTGTCAATTTCTGACGATCAGCTGTCGGTATCTCTTGTCAGCCTTATATCGTCCACTATTGTGAGACGAAAGAACAGAATGTGGGAAATCTAGATGCGCGCCAATCGCCGCACGCTTCTGCAACTGGGTGTCGTCAGCGCTTTGACGCAAGCGACGCCGGCGTTTGCACAGTCGAGCCGTTCGCGCGCCTTCGACGCGTCCGACTATGGCGCGATGGGCGACGGGGTGACCATCAACACGCGTCCTATCCAGGCCGCCATCGACGCAGCGGCAGGGCAGGGCGGAGGGGTCGTCGTCCTGAAGCCCGGTCTGTATCTGTCAGGTTCGCTATTCGTGAAGTCGGGGGTGACCCTGTCGATCGAACGCGGCGCCACTCTGCGCGGCGTTCAGGATCTGGCAGCTTATCCGATGGTTCGCACGCGTGTTGCCGGCGTTGAGATGGACTGGCCCGCCGGCTTGCTGAATGTCTATCAGCAACAGAACGCCAAGATCACGGGCGAGGGTCTGGTCGATGGCGACGGCAAGGTTTTCTGGGACACCTATTGGGGGCTGCGCCGCGATTATGATCCGCGCGACCTGCGATGGGCGGCCGACTACGACTGCCGCCGTCCGCGTCTCATTCACGTTTACGATTCACAGCAGGTCGAGGTTTCCGGTCTGAACCTAGCGCGATCGGGGTTCTGGACTGTCCACGTCTGCTATTCGCGGGATGTGAAGGTCGCCGACCTGATCATCAGGAATAACATCGGCGGACGCGGCCCCTCGACGGACGGCATCGATATCGACTCATCGGAGCGGGTGCTGGTCGAGAGATGCGACCTGTCGGTCAACGACGATGCGATCTGCATCAAGGCGGGACGCGACTGGGACGGACTGCGGGTGGGTCGGCCGTGCCGTCACGTGAAGATCCGCGACTGCATCGTCCGTGACGCTTTGGCCGGGATGACCTTCGGATCGGAGACATCTGGTGGATTTGACGACATCGAGGTCTCTGGACTGAGGATCGAGTATCCGGTGCCGCTGGGGATCTTCTTCAAATCAGGCCACACACGCGGCGGCGTGATTTCCAACATCCGCCTGCGCGACATCCATCTGCAGGACGTGCGCACATTGATGCAGGTGAATCTGAACTGGTACCCAAACTACAGCTACGCCCAGATTCCGGACGGCATTGCGGACGTGCCGGATTACTGGCGCGCGCTCGCCACGCCCGTGCCGCGTGAACAGGGCATTCCCCGCATCCACGATGTTCGGCTGTCGAACATCAAGGCCGTCGGCGGCAAAGTCGGATTCGCCGCCGCCGCCTATCCCGAAGCGCCGCTGAAAGACTTCATTTTCGAACGGTTGGACTGGGATGTGCAGGATGCGGGCGCCATAGCCAATGCCGAGAACTGGCGCTTCCGCGACTGCAACATTGACACCCTCAACGGCCAAGGCCCCAAGGTGACCGAGTCGTCCGGCGTCACTGGCCTGCGATCCAGACAAGCATGAAAAACCAAAAATTGTGGGAGTTAGCGCGATGAAAATCCTATCCGCCTGTTCGATCCTGGCATTTGGCGTGGTCGCGCTTGTGGGGGGCGTTTCCGGCGTTGCTCAGGCTGAAGTCCTGCGGCTGAACACGCCGGCGGTGGGCCTGACCAGCGACAGGATCGGCGCCTTGCCCGACGCGGAGCGCGGTCCGTGGGCCGAGTATCTGGCACGCTCTCAAGCCCAGCATCTGGCCGACCGCGCTGCGCTCGCGGCCGAGCTTCCCGCTGGAGTGGCTCCGCCGCCGCCTCCCAAGGCCGTCGGACCCGCACACTACAACATGCCGCTGGATCGGCCTGCCGACTGGTACGCCACGGCCGAAGCCCGGGCCGTCGCGGATGCGATCGTCAGTTTCCAGACGCCTGCCGGCGGATGGAGCAAAAACCAGGATCGCAGCATTGCGCGCCTGCCGGGTCAGCGGTTCTCCAACGATGCCGAAACCATGGAGCAGAACCCGGCGAACTTCGATGCGCCGGCGGATCGCTTCTGGACCTTCGTCGGCACGTTGGACAACGAGGCGACGTGGTCGGAAATGCGTTTCCTGGCCAAGGTCGCCGCGCACGCGACCGGACGCGATGGCGACGCCTGGCGCGCCAGCGTCATCCGAGGCGTGCGGTATCTTCTGAACGCGCAATATCCCAATGGCGGCTGGCCTCAGATCTGGCCGCTAGAAGGCGGCTTCCACGACTCCATCACCTTCAATGACAATGCGGTGGCGAACGCGGCCATGCTGCTTCGTGATGTCGCCCATGGCGCTGAGGGCTTCGACTTCGTGCCGGCTGACTTGGAGACACAGGCGGCCGAGGCGACTCAAAAGGCGATCGACGTCATCCTCGCGGCCCAGGTGCGTCAAGGGGACCGCCTGTTGGGCTGGCCGCAGCAGGTCGAGCCCATGCGACTGGTGCCAACCAGCGCTCGGAACTACGAGCCGCGATCCATCGCGAGCGGCGAAACAACCGATATCCTCATCTTCCTGATGGGCGAGGAGAACCCGTCGCCGGAGATCGAGGCCGCCGTCCGCGGCGCCGCTGAATGGCTTCAGGCGATGCGTGTCTATGACAAGTCTTTCGAAATGACCGACGACGGACGCAAGCTGATCGACAAGGCCGGGGCGGGTCCGATCTGGTCTCGCAATTACGATCTGGTTACTGGACGTCCCATCTTCGGCGACAAGGATCAGACCATCCACGACGATGTGAATGAAATCTCCGTCGGAAGGCGCAACGGCTATTCCTGGTGGATCTCATCGCCGCAGAAGGCGCTGGACCTCTACGCCGATTGGTCCAATCGGGTCGGGTAAATCCGAGACGCTGATCGGCATTGTCGATGCGGTCTGACGGCGCATCCGCGACGCAGTTTGTGAGCCACCAAAGGCGAGAACGCGCGCCTAACTTCAACGCTAAAAGATCGGCGCGGCAAACCCCGATGTGAACCATTTCCAGTTCCGACGGTTAGCCAAGCCAGACTTTACGGAGAGGGCTGGCATGAGCACCCATGGACTGAAGGATGCGGTCGTTCGACCGTTGCATTGGCTATTTCTGGCGTTTCCAATCGCGCTGTTCACCTTCGCCCTGTTCACCGACATCGCCTATCTGAAGACGGCTGAGGTCCAGTGGACGAACTTCTCCGCCTGGCTGATCACGGGAGCGCTGGTGTTCGGCGGCGTCGCTGGCCTGTTTTCGATCTTCGATTTCGTCGTCGGCCTGCGCCACGGGAGGTCACGGCGGGCGACGGTGCATCTGGTCGCGCTTGCGCTGGCCTGGGTGCTGGGGCTGGTGAACGCCTTCAAACACAGCCAAGACGCCTGGAGCTCTGTCGGAGCCTTCGGTCTGATCCTGTCGATCCTCTGCACAATCCTGGTCCTGGTCGCCGGCTGGACCGCCTATGCCGCGCGGGAGAGCGTCCGATGAACAAGAATCTGCTCGCCGCCAGCGCCGCTACCCTGGCCATGGCCCTGACGGTCGCATCGTGCGGCAACGCCAGCGATCCGAAACTGAACCAGACCGGCGCGACGCCCGACCTGCCCAAGGTCAACGAGACGCTGGTGCCGCCGATGAAGATCAGCCCGCCGGCAGGCTGGAACGGCGAGACGCCGACGGTGCCGCAGGGCTTTACGATCAGCGCCTTCGCCACCGATCTCAAAATCCCGCGTCAGATGCTGGTCCTGCCTAACGGTGACGTGCTGATCGCAGAAGGGCGCGGAGGCCATGCGCCCGCCATGCGGCCCAAGGATGTGATCGCCGGCGTCATCAAAAAGCAGGGCAACACCAAGATCAAAGGCGGCAACCGCATCACCCTGGTGCGCGACGCGAACAACGACGGCATGCCCGAGTTGCGGACCGTTCTGGTGGATAACCTCGATGCGCCCTACGGCCTGGCCTATGTCGACGGCTATCTCTATGTCGCCGAACAGGGGGCGCTTGTTCGCTTCGCCTTCCAGCCCGGCCAGACCGGCATCGCGACGCCCGCCGAGCGGGTGACGGAACTGCCCTCGCGCATCAACCACCACTGGACCAAGTCCCTGGCCGCCAGCGCGGACGGGTCGAAGCTGTATGTCGGCACCGGCTCGAACTCGAACATCGGCGAGCGCGGCATGGCGGTCGAAGAAGAGCGCGCCACAGTGTGGGAAATCGACCGGGCGACCGGCGCGCGGCGCACCATCGCCACCGGCATTCGCAATCCGACGGCCCTGGCGATCGAGCCCACGACCAATCTGTTGTGGTCGGTCGTCAATGAGCGCGACGAACTGGGGCCGCAATTGGTCCCAGATTATCTGACCCAGGTGCGTGACGGGGCCTTCTACGGCTGGCCCTACAGCTATTGGGGCCAGAACCGCGATCCGCGCGTGATGCCGCAGAACCCCGAGATGGTCGCCAAGGCGATCAAGCCTGACTACGCCCTTGGCTCGCACGTCGCCGCCCTGGGCTTGGACTTCGCCCGCAATGGCGGCTTTGGCGGGTCGTTCGCCAACGGCGCCTTCATCGGCATGCACGGCAGTTGGAACCGCCAGGATCCGTCCGGCTACAAGGTCGTCTGGGTGCCGTTCAACGCCGGTCGTCCAGCGGGTCAGCCCGTCGATTTCGCCACAGGCTTCCTGAAGGACGGCAAGGCGCGCGGGCGTCCTGTCGGCGTCGCGTTCGATGGAAACAAACGTGTGCTGTTTGTCGCCGACGACCTGTCGAACACGGTGTGGCGCATCGCGCCTGCGCGATAGGCCGGCTTTTCCTTCGCCCGGCAAGGGCGAGGGAAGTCGCTAATGTCCTCGACACATAGCCGAATAAGAAAAGTCCCCGGCTGCGAGCAACCGGGGACTTTTCATACGGGGCTGAGCTGTGGCCTACGGCGTGAAGTCGATGGTGCGTTCGAAGGGAGCATCGACAGCACGGCCACGATCCATGATCGGCGTGACCTCGGCGCCGTTCATCAAGGCCAAGGCGGCTTCGCCAAAGCCCATGCCCGGACGGCTTTCTTCCAGGACGACGCAGTCGGTGACGTGGCCCGACGCCAAGGCGGTACAACGCAGGCGCACGCTGAAACGTTCGGTACTCTGGGCCTTGGGCGAGACGGCGCGTTCGATGGCGGGTTGAGGCGCGCTGTACAGGGCCGCGTCCTTGAGCAGCGGTCCGGTCGGGGCGCCCATCAGGGCCGTCATCAATGTCAGGCTGAAGGTCAGTGTCATGGCAGGCCTCGTTCGTCTTCTATTAAGATTTGAACGAGATCTCCGTTCCCCGAACTTTCAAAAACGCGCGGGTGTGTGCGGCACACCACACTTCGATTTCTCTGCCGAAGTCAGAATGGCCGCAAGCTGGACTGTTGTTCTTGGCACAGGGTCTTCAGCCACGAACGCACGGTGCGCAGACGCGCGGTGTCGTGGACGTCGCGGTGGGTGGCTAGCCAGAAGCGACGTTCGATCAGGATCGACGGCAGCACGCGCACCAGACCCTGCGCCAGGAAGCACGGCAGGACGCCGACGCCGCCCCCGGCGGCGATGATCTCACGCTGCGCCCGGATCGACGACGAGGCGACGTGGGGCGCGAGGCCCGGCTGGACTTCGTCGAGATAGCGCAGCTCGGGCGCATAGATCAGATCGTCGATATAGCCGACGATGTCGAAGCGGCTCAGGTCATCGACGGTGTTCGGAACCCCGTTGCGTTGCAGGTGATCGGGCGAGGCGTAGAGGGCCAGCTGATACGGCGTCAGCGGCTCGACGATCAGGCGTGCGGCATGCGGCGCGGCCAGGGTGATCGCCATGTCAACCTCTCGGCGCGTCGGCGACAGGAAGCCGGAGGTCGCCGCCAGTTCGATCCTGAGGCCCGGATGGGCCAGACGCAACGCGGGCAGGGCGGGGGCCATCAGGGTGACGCCAAACCCCTCGGACGCACTGACGCGCACGACGCCGGCGGGCGCGTCGGGCTGGGTCACGCGGCCGGCGGCCTCCATCGCGCTTTCGGCCTCCAGACCGATATCGAGGAGCTGGGCGCCGGCGGCGGTCAGCTGAAGGCCGGTGGTCGAGCGGACGACCAGGGTGGATTTCAGCGCGCTTTCCAGCCGGGCGACCCGACGCCCGACCGTGGCGGCGTCGACGCCCAACCGCTGCGCCGCGCCGCCCAGCGAGCCTGCGCGCGCCGCGGCGATGAAGATGCGAAGATCGTCCCAGTCGTACATGGCCGTCTAGTCATCTTGCAAAAACGCAGAATGTTGCCTGCAACTTTGCATTATCGACCCGCGCGCTGGGGTGATAGCCATAGTCGCAACAAAACAACCAACAGGGACACCCAGGCCATGCGCGACATTCGCCACTTCATCGACGGTGCGGCTTTCGACGGCGCGTCCGGCCGATTCAGCGACGTGTTCAATCCCAACACCGGGGATGTACAGGCTCGCGTGCAACTGGCGACGACAGGTGAGGTCGATCGTGCGGTCCAGGCGGCGCAGAACGCCTTTGACGGTTGGGCTTCGACCAATCCCCAGCGCCGCGCCCGCGTCATGTTCGACTTCAAACGTCTGGTCGAGGCGCGGATGGACGAACTGGCCGAACTGCTGTCCAGCGAGCACGGCAAGGTCATCGCCGACTCCAAGGGCGACATTCAGCGCGGCCTGGAAGTGATCGAGTTCGCCTGCGGCATCCCGCACGCGTTGAAGGGCGAATACACTCAAGGCGCCGGCCCCGGCATCGACGTCTATTCGATGCGTCAGCCGCTGGGCGTGGTGGCGGGCATCACCCCGTTCAACTTCCCGGCCATGATCCCGATGTGGATGTTCGGCGTGGCCATCGCGGTGGGAAACACCTTCGTGCTGAAGCCGTCCGAGCGTGATCCGTCGGTGCCGGTGCGTCTGGCCGAATTGATGCTGGAAGCCGGGGCGCCGAATGGCGTGCTGAACGTCGTGCATGGCGACAAGACGGCGGTCGACGCCATCCTGACCCATCCGCTGGTTCACGCTGTCAGCTTCGTCGGTTCGTCCGACATCGCCCACTATGTCTATCAGACGGGCGCCGCCAACCATAAGCGCGTCCAGGCCATGGGCGGCGCCAAGAACCACGGCATCGTCCTGCCCGACGCCGACATGGATCAGGTGATCAAGGATCTGTCCGGCGCGGCCTATGGCTCGGCGGGCGAGCGCTGCATGGCGCTGCCGGTCGTGGTGCCGGTCGGCAAGAAGACCGCCGACGAACTGCGCGAGCGGATGGTCGCCGAAATCCCCTCGATGCGGGTCGGCGTCTCGACCGATGCGGGCGCCCACTATGGCCCCGTCGTCACGGCTCAGCATCGCGAGCGTGTCGCGGGCTGGATCGAAAAGGGCGTGCAGGAAGGCGCTGAACTGGTCGTCGACGGCCGCGACTTCAGCCTGCAAGGTCACGAGGAGGGCTATTTCATCGGCCCGTCGCTGTTCGACCATGTGAAGCCCGAGATGTCGTCGTATCAGGAGGAAATCTTCGGTCCGGTGCTGCAGATCGTTCGCGCCGAGACGTTCGAGGAGGCGCTGGCCCTGCCGTCGAACCACCAATACGGGAACGGCGTCGCCATCTTCACCCAGAACGGCCGCGCGGCGCGCGACTTCGCCGCCCGGGTCAACGTCGGCATGGTCGGGATCAATGTGCCAATCCCGGTGCCGGTCGCCTACCATACCTTCGGCGGCTGGAAGCGTTCGGCCTTCGGCGACATCAACCAGCACGGCATGGAGGGCGTCCGCTTCTGGACCAAGACCAAGACCGTGACGGCCCGCTGGCCGGACTCGGCGCTGGAGCATTCGGACAGCTCGTTCGTCATTCCGACGATGCGCTGAGGCCGACATGGATTTTGCTCTCAACGACGATCAGCGCGCCATTCAGGACGCCGCCCGCGCCTTTTCCGACGCCGAACTGGCGCCCCATTCGGCCCGCTGGGACGAGGACAAGCATTTCCCCGTCGAGGTGATGAAACAGGCGGCCGAGATGGGCTTCTGCGGCATTTACACCGGCGAGGAGCACGGCGGCATGGCCCTTGGCCGGGTCGAAGCGGCGGTGATTTTCGAAGAGCTGTCGCGCGGCGACGTGGCGACGGCGGCCTTCATCTCGATCCACAACATGGCGACGTGGATGATCGATCGCTTCGGGTCGGACGATCTGCGCGGCCGGTTCGTGCCGTCGCTGGTCGGGATGGACAAGATCGCCAGCTACTGCCTGACCGAACCGGGCTCGGGGTCGGATGCAGCGGCGCTGCGGACCACGGCCGTGCGCGACGGCGACCACTATGTGCTGAACGGGTCCAAGGCCTTCATCTCCGGCGCGGGCACGTCGGACGTCTATGTCGTCATGGTCCGCACGGGCGGCGAGGGGCCAAAGGGCGTTAGCGCGATCGTGGTCGAGGCCGGCACGCCCGGCCTGTCGTTCGGCGCGCAGGAAAAGAAAATGGGCTGGAACGCCCAGCCGACCGCCATCGTCCAGTTCGACGACTGTCGCGTGCCGGTCGTCAACCTGCTGGGCGAAGAGGGGGCGGGCTTCCGCTACGCCATGGCCGGGCTGGACGGCGGGCGGCTGAACATCGCCGCCTGTTCGCTGGGCGGGGCGCGGCTGGCGCTGGAGACGGCGCAGGAATACGTGACGACGCGCAAACAGTTCGGCCGTCCCATCGGCGAGTTCCAGGCGCTTCAGTTTCGCCTTGCCGACATGGCCACGGACCTTGAGGCGGCCCGGCTGATGGTGCTGCGCGGAGCCTGGGCCATCGACAACGATCACCCGGAAAAGACGAAGTGGTGCGCCATGGCCAAGCGCCTGGCCACCGACGCCTGTTTCCAGATCGCCGACGAGGCCCTGCAACTGCACGGCGGCTATGGCTATCTGAAGGACTATCCGCTGGAACGGATCGTGCGCGACCTGCGGGTTCATCGCATTCTGGAAGGCACCAACGAGATCATGCGGGTGATCATCGCACGGGAGATGACCAAGTGAGCGACGCCGAAGTCATCACCCGGATTGAAAACGGCGTCGGTCGCATCACTCTGAACCGACCCAAGGCGATCCATGCGCTGAACCGGGCGATGTGCGAGGCGATGACGGAGGCGCTGCTGGCCTGGCGTTCGAATCCCTCCATCTCCTCCATACTTATTGACCACGCCGGCGAGCGGGGCTTTTGCGCGGGCGGCGACATTCGCATGATCGCCGAAAGCGGTGCGGGCGATGCGTCGGAGGCCAAGGCCTTCTTCCTTGCCGAGTACCGGCTGAACCACCTGATGTTCGACTATCCCAAGCCGATCATCGCCATCGTGGACGGCATCGTCATGGGCGGCGGGGTTGGCATTTCCGAGCCGGCCGACATTCGTGTGGCGACCGAGCGCACCACCTACGCCATGCCCGAGACCGGGATTGGCCTGTTCCCCGACGTGGGCGGCGGCTGGTTCCTGCCGCGCCTGCCGGGACAGACCGGCGTCTGGCTGGCGCTGACAGGCGCGCGGCTGAAGGCGGCGGATACGGTGGCCCTGGGCATCCACACGCACTTCGTGCCCGCTGATCGCGTCGAGGCGCTGAAGGCCGATCTGATGGGCGAGACCGCCGATCCGTCGTCGGTCGTGGCGCGCCACGCCGGGGACGCGGGGCCTGCACCGCTGTCGGCCCACCGCGAGGCCATCGACCGGCTGTTCGCCTTCGAGACGGTTGAGGAGATTTTCCAGGCGCTTGAGGCGAACGGCTCGGACTGGGCGCTGAAACAGCTGGAAACCCTGAAGACCAAATCGCCACAGTCGCTGAAGGTCTCGCTGCGCCAGATCCGTACGGGCGCAACGCTGAACAGCTTCGCCGAAAATATGGCGATGGAATACGCCCTGGGCGGCCGCGTGGTGCGCACTCACGACTTCCAGGAAGGCGTGCGGGCTGTGATCGTGGACAAGGACAATGCGCCAAAATGGTCCCCGGCGGACCTGTCGGGCGTTACCGACGAGACGCTGGATGCGCTGTTCGCGCCTTCGCCGGACAATGAAAAATGGACGCCGCTGGCCTGATCACGGCGCCGACAAAGGGAGAGACACCATGACCAAGATCGCCTTCATCGGCTTGGGCAATATGGGCGGCGGCATGGCCGCGAACCAGGCCAAGGCGGGCCATGCGGTCGCCGCCTTCGACCTGTCGGCGCAGGCGCTGGAACGGGCGGGAGCGGCGGGTTGTGTCGCAGCCGGATCGGTCGCCGAGGCGGTCAAGAACGCCGAGGTGGTCATCACCATGCTGCCGGCCGGGCCGCACGTGCTGAAGGTCTATTCCGAACAGATCATCGGCGCGGCGCCGTCGACCGCCTTGCTGCTCGACTGTTCGACCATCGACGTCGAGACGGCGCGCAAGGTCGCCGGTCTTGCCAAATCGGCCGGCTACGCCTTTGCCGACGCGCCCGTGTCAGGCGGCACCGCGGCGGCGGATGCGGGCACGCTGGCCTTCATGGTGGGCTGCGACGAGGGCGACTTCGACCGCGTCGAGGCAGCGCTGGAGCCTATGAGCCGCATCACAATCCGCGCCGGCGACCATGGGGCGGGGCAGGCGGCCAAGATCTGCAACAACATGCTGCTCGGCATATCCATGCTGGGCGCCTGCGAAGCCATCGCCTTGGCGGAAAAGCTGGGTCTGGATCCCGAACGGTTCTTCGAGATCGCGTCCAAGTCTTCGGGTCAGTGCTGGAGCGTTACCAGCTACTATCCCTGGCCGGGTCCGGTGCCGACCGCGCCGTCGAACCGCGACTATCAGGGCGGGTTCGCCACGGCCATGATGTTGAAGGACCTGAAGCTGGCTCAGGACGCAGCGGCGAAATCCGGCGCTTCAACGCCGTTGGGCGCACAGGCGGAGGCGCTTTACGCCCTGTTCGACGGGATCGGGCACGGCGGCCGCGATTTCTCCGCCATGCTGCAGATGCTGCGCGGCAAGCTGGATGAGCTTAACCCGGCATAGATTCGTCTTTCGCATCGTGATTGCGGCCCGCGCAGCTTCGGCGGCGCGGGCCTTTTCGTATGAGGCCGCGTTCGCGACTCGGGTCGCCGGCTGTTGGTGCGACCAAGGCGCGCGCCCGGCGCGTTCGCCTTATTCCGTTCGTCGGAGTGTGCCTGTGAAGAGCGCAGTCAAAGCAGCGACTTAGCTATCCTTACGCCGTGCGCCTTCTCTGCCAGAAATCGAAAATCGCCTGAAATGTGGCTGAAAGGCGCTTGCGGGGCACATTGCTCCTGTGTCATGTAACCGCTTACATCGCTTATCGACGGATCTTCGAAAAGGGGCCGGGACGATAGGGAGCAGGGAGAATTCGATTGGACATGGCCGCGCCTAGCGCTGCGTCTGCACGGCAGGAGGGCCAGCCCTTCGCCAAGGCCGCCACCATGCGCGACGTGGCTGAACGCGCCAATGTGTCGGTTGCTTCTGTCTCTCGTGTGTTGAACGGCTTGGGCGTGACCTCGGACGCGACGCGCCAGCGGGTGCTCGATGCGGTCGAGGACCTTCGCTATGTCCCGCACTTCGGCGCCCGCAGCCTGTCGACCAGCAAGAACGACACGATCGGCGTCATCCTGCCCGACCTGTTCGGCGAGTTCTTCTCCGAGCTGATCCGGGGCATGGACCTGGCCGCCCGCGCCCACGGCAAGCATCTGATCGTCTCCAGTTCGCATGACGGCGCGGAAGACACCTTGGCGGCCGTGCGTTCGATGCGCGGGCGCGTGGACGGCATGATCGTGCTGTCGCCTTACCTGGGCGCGGCGAACCTGTCGTCAGAGTTCGCCGGTCGGATGCCGGTCCTTCTGATGAACGGCGGCGCGGCCGAGCCGGGCCGGGCGTCCATCATGATCGACAACCACGGCGGCGCCGTCGGCGCGGTCCAGCATCTGCGGTCCACTGGCCGCAAGCGCATCGCTCACATTCGCGGCGCCGCCGGCAACATCGAGGCGGACACGCGTGCGGCCGGCTATACGGCGGCGCTGGACGGTCATGACCCGATCATCGTCGAGGGCGACTTCTCCCAAGCCTCGGGCCATCGCGCGGCGACCCAGCTTCTGGCCATGACAGAGCGGCCTGACGCCGTCTTCGCCGCCAATGACATGATGGCCGTCGGCGCCCTGTTGGCCTTCCAGGAGGCCGGCGTGCGCTGCCCCGAAGACATCGCCGTCGTCGGCTTCGACGACGTGCCTATCGCCGCCCTGATGCGGCCCGCGCTGACCACCATGCGCGTCAACATCGCGGAAATCGGCCGAAGGGGCGTCGAACGCCTGATCGGTTTGGTCCAGTCCGGCCAGAGCGCCGACGCCACGGACACCGCTTGCGAAATCGTTCGGCCGATCCTGGTCGAACGCCAGTCCACCGCGGCGGCTACGTCCGCCAGGTTCAACAAAGGGTAGGCCAGCCATGTCGCTGAAAACCGATCCCATCAGGAGGGGAGAGCTCAGGATGACCCAGTTCAACACGCGTAAGGCCGCGACACGTCAGGTCGCCTTGGCCGCCGCATCGGCGCTTGCCATCAGCATGGCGGTCGTCGGCGGCGCGCAGGCGCAGAATGCAACGACGACCCTGCGCGGCGCCGTCTATGACGGCCAGACCGTCGAGACGGGTGCGACGGTCGTCGCGACCGAAGTCTCTACCGGATATGCGACGCGCGCGCGCGTGGGCGCCGATGGTCGCTATGTTCTGTCCGGCCTTCGCCCTGGCACCTATCGCGTGCAGGTCACCAGCGCGGACGGCCAGACGGCGGAAGAAACCGTGACCCTGTCGCTGGGTCAGGTCGGCACGTTGAACCTGGATGTCGCCGGAGCGACGACGACGGCCGCCACCGACGGCGCGACCGAGCTGGGCGACATCGTCGTCACCGGCCGCCGCGTCTTCGAGGTGCGTACGCCCGAAGTCGCCACCAACGTGACCCAGCAGCAGATCAACAACCTGCCGCAGATCAGCCGGAACTTCCTGAACTTCGCCGCCCTGGCGCCCGGTCTTCGCGTGACCGAGGACGACACCGAGCGGACGATCTCGGCCGGCGGTCAGACCGCTCAGGCGATCAACGTCTTCATCGACGGCCAGAACCGCAAGTCGCTGATCAACGACGGCGGTGTCGCCGGGCAGGACGACAGTCGCGGCACGCCGTTCCCGCAGGGCGCTGTGCAAGAGTTCCGCGTCATCAGCCAGAACTTCAAGGCCGAGTACGAACAGGCCGGTTCGGCCATCATCACCGCCGTCACGCGCTCGGGCACGAACGAGTTTCACGGCGACGTCTTCGCCTACTATCAGGATCCCGGCTGGATCGCTCAGGACGTGATTTCGGAGCGTCGCGGCGACGCCAAGGCGCCTCTGAAGCGAATCCAGTATGGCGCCAGCCTGGGCGGCCCGATCATCCAAGACCGGTTGCACTTCTTCGGCGCCTATGAGCGCAAGGACGAAGAGCGCATTTCGCAGTCCTTCCTAAACCGCACCGAATACACCAGCTTCTTCGCCAACGACCTGGGCACGACCTCGACGCCATATGAGCAGGACGTCTTCTTCGGCAAGCTGTCCTGGCAGATCAACGACCGTCAACGCCTGGAGTTGAGCAGCGAGTACAAAACGGAAGAAGATATCCGCGGAGCCAGCGGCCAGAATGCGCCCAGCCGCGCGGCGCGTAACAACGGCGAGAATATCGCCTTCAACCTGCGCCACCAGTATCAGGGCGATCGCTTCCTGAACGAGTTCGCGATTGATTACTTCACGTCCAGCTATGAACAGTCGGTGATCAACGGATCCGACTATGGACGCCAGTACGTCATTTTCCGCGACGACAGTGCAGCGACGCCGGGCTTCCAGTATAACTTCAACAACCGCGACTCCACCGTGTTCACAGCCGGCGGGCGGGCTGATGCTCAGTTCCTCGAGCAGAAAAGCACCACGATCCGTAATGATCTGACCATTCCGGATCTAGAATGGATGGGTACGCACACGATCAAGATCGGTGCGAAATACTCGATGCAGAACTATTTCGTGCAGAAGGATTTCGGGCGTAACCCCACCTTTACCTACGACATCGAAGCCCGTCCCGAGATCAATGGCAGCCGCGATATCCCTGTCTCGGTTGACTTGGGCGTCGCCGTTCCGCCTGCAGACGTCGATAACAACGTTCTGGGCCTCTACATTCAGGACGACTGGCAGATCACCTCCAAGCTGGAGCTGAACCTCGGCATTCGTTGGGATTACGAGGACAATGCGGTCAACAACGACTACCGCACGCCCGATTCCATTCGCAACATGCTGGCCGCGATCCAGAACCTGCCGAACTACGACTTCCCGTCGTATTTCAATCCCGCGGATTATATCTCCGATGGTGATCGCAAGGCCTTCAAAGGTGCGTTCCAACCGCGCTTCGGCTTCTCCTACGACGTCTTCGACGACGAGCGGACGGTCATCTTCGGCGGCGCGGGCCGTTATTACGATCGTATCGGCTTCAACTTCGCGTTTGACGAGCGGTTCAAGCCCTTCCAATTCAACAAGAGCATCTACTTCTCGAACACCGGCGGGCCTCGTGGCGGTGTCCAGACGATCGCCTGGAACCCGATCTACCTGACACCGCAGGGCCTTGATCCCTTGCTGGCGGCAAGCCCGGGCGCCGGCGAAGTCTTCCTGGTTCAAAACGACTTCGAGCCGCCGCGCACCGATCAGTTCAGCTTGGGCGTGCGCCAGAAGATCGGCATGTTCCAGACGGCGCTAACGCTTGCAGCCGGCAAGACGAGAGGCGAATCCAGCTGGTACATCGCCAATGCACTCACGGAAACGGGCGGACGGTTCAACGGTCCGACGCCGGGATCGGTAGGCTTCCCGCAGTTCCGCAACCTGATCTTCTTCCAGAACACGGACAAGGAGCGCGACTACAAGGCGATCTACTTCACGGCCGACAAGCCCTATAACGCCGAAGATCGTTGGGGCGTGAACATCGCCTATACCTATATGGACGCAACCCAGAACGGCAGCCGCGACTCCGGCTACGGCGCCTTCGACTTCGATTACAATGTGCCCGGACAGTCGCCTGAGTTCCCGTCGAACACCGACGAGACGCATCGTATCGTGGCGTCCGGCACCATCGGTCTGCCGGCGGACTTTCTGCTGTCAGGTATTGTCACCTTGGGTTCGGGCCTGCCCTACACCGTGTTCGACTGCCCGAACGCTCCCGCCGGCGGCCCGAATATCTGCTGGAATGGCGGTCGTCCTGACAAGCGCGCCTTCTTGCCCGGTCTGAACTTCGCCTATCGCCAGATCGATTTGCGTCTGACGAAGGGCTTCGAAGTCTATGGCGGTCAGAGGGTGGAGTTCATCGTGGATGCGATCAACATCTTCAACTTCACCAACTACAAGTCCTTCGATCAGGGCTTCAACAGCCCGCGCTTCGGCATGGGCACGGAACAGTATCTGCCGACCCGCAGCTTCCAGGTCGGCCTGCGTTACTCCTTCTAAATCCTGAGCCTGGGCCGCCTTTCGCTTGTCGAAAGGCGGCCTTTCTTTTTCGATTGAGACCCAGTGAGCGTGCCCATGAATCGTCGAAACTTCCTGATGCGGACCACCACAGGCGCGGCGGCTCTGGCCGTTGGATTTCCGGTGATGGCGGCGGCGCAGCAGGCGGCGGCGACGGGGGCGGTCAATGGGACGCAGAGACGGCCGATGCGGCTTGATCAGGAGATCGAGGAGCTACAGGAGCGGACGTTCCGCTGGTTCGAGAAGGTCACGGATCGCAAGACCGGCCTGACGCCGGATCGCTGGCCGACGCCGTCGTTCTGTTCGGTGGCGGCGGTCGGGTTCGCCCTGACCTGCTGGCCGGTGGGCGTCGAGCGCGGCTGGATGAGCCGGGCGGAGGCGCGAGAGCGAACCCTGACGACGCTGCGCTTCTTCCATGACCTGCCGCAAGGTCCGGAGGCCAGCGGCACGGCGGGATACAAGGGCTTCTTCTACCACTTTCTGGATATGGAGACGGGGCTTCGCTACCGGACCAACGAACTGTCGACGGTCGATACGGCGCTGCTGATCGGCGGCATGTTGTTCGCCGCCCGCTACTTCGACGGCCGTCATGCCGACGAGGCGGAAATCCGTCAGAAGGCCCAGGCTATCTACGAACGGATCGAATGGCCGTGGGCTGTGATCCGCGACAACCGCATCACCATGGGCTGGCACCCCGAGAGCGGCTTCATTCCGTCCGACTGGCACATCTACAACGAAGGCATGCTGGTGCTGCTGCTGGCCATCGGCAGCCCGACCCATCCGGTGTCGGTCAATGTGTGGCACGAATGGGCGGCCAGCTATGACGAGAGCTGGACCGATCGCTGGGGCAGCTGGCACCTGAACTTCGCCCCCATCTTCGGGCACCAGTACAGCCATATGTTCATCGACTTCCGCGGCATTCAGGACGCCTGGATGCGCGGGCAGTCTGCCCAACTGGGCGAATACCTCGACTATTTCGAAAACAGCCGCCGCGCCGTCTACGCGCAGCAGAAATACGCCCACGACAACCCCGGCGGCTGGGCCGGCTATTCATCTGAGGTCTGGGGCCTGACGGCCTGCGACGGGCCGGGCGATTTCAAACAGATCATCGACGGCAAGGAGCGCGAGTTCTTCAGCTATTCCGCGCGGGGTCCGGGCGAGCGCGACGACGGCACCATCGCGCCGACGGCAGCGGCCAGCTCCATCGCCTTCGCGCCCGAGATCGTCGTGCCCTGCGTCAAGGCGATGAAGGCGCGCTATGGCGCGGGCGTCTATACCGAGTGGGGCTTCCTCGACAGCTTCAACCCGACCCTGACGATGCGCGACGGGCCGCTGCAGCACGGCACGATCGTGGACGGCGTGGGCTGGGTGGATGGCGACTATCTGGGCATCGACCAGGGGCCGATCGTCATCATGACCGAGAACCACAGGTCCGAGTTCGTCTGGCGCTATATGCGCGGCGAGCCAAATATCCGCCGCGCGCTCGACATCGCGGGCTTCACCGGCGGCTGGATGAACGGATGAGTTTGACGGCGCCCAAGCCCCATCTTGATCGACGTGGCGCGCTGGCCCTCATGGCGGGAGGGGCGGCTGCGGCCTGCACCCCGCGCCGCGACGGCGAGATCGTGCTGCGCTTCTGGGCCATGGGCAATGAGGGCGGGACGGTGGGCCAGTTGATGCCTGAGTTCGAGCGCCGCAATCCGGGCGTCCGCGTCTCGGTCCAGCCCCTGCCGTGGACGGCCGCGCACGAAAAGCTGCTGACCGCCTATGCCGGGGCCTCGCTGCCGGACGTCAGCCAGATCGGCAATACCTGGGTGGCGGAGCTGACCGCCATCGGCGCCCTGTCGCCGACCCCGCCCGAAGCCGCGAACCTGTTGACCGATCAGTTTCCGGCGGTGCTGGAGACAAACGAGATCGCCGGCCGCGTCATGACCACACCCTGGTATGTCGACACACGGCTTTTGTTCTATCGCAAGGATCTGCTGGCGCTGGCCGGCTTCGACGCGCCGCCCGAGGACTGGGCCGAATGGAAGCGGGCCATGCATGCGATCAAGCGTGTGGCCGGCGGCGACAACTACGCCATCCTGCTGCCGCTGAACGAGTTCGAGCAACTACTGACCTTCGGGCTTCAGATCGATGAGCCGCTGCTGAGGGATCGGGATACGCGCGGAAACTTCTCCAACCCCGGCTTCGTCGCAGCCCTGGCCTTCTATCGCAGCCTGTTCGCCGAGCAGTTGGCGCCGTTGGCCTCGTCGACGCAGATTTCCAACGTCTGGACCGAGTTCGCCAGGGGCTATTTCAGCTTCTACTTCTCCGGCCCGTGGAGCGTGGGCGATTTCCGCAGCAAGCTGCCCGCGTCGTTCCAGCCGAACTGGGCCACCGCGGGCGTGCCGGGCCCGAACGGCCTGGGCGCCTCGGCGCCGGGCGGGTCCAGCCTGGCGGTATTCAAATCCTCCCCGCATCAGGAGGCGGCCTGGGCCCTGGTCCGCTATCTGTCGGAGCCGTCGGTGCAGGCCCAGTTCAACACCATCGTCGGCGATCTGCCCGCACGTCAGAGCGCCTGGGACATCGCGGGCGTAGAGCGCGACCCGATGCTGGCGCCGTTCCGGGGCCAACTGGCGCGCGCCAAGGCCGTGCCCAAGGCGCCGGAATGGGAGCGGATTGTGACAGAGATGCAGATCGTCGCCGAACGGATGGTGCGCGGCGAATACACGCCCGAGGCCGCCGCCGCCGAAATCGACCGTCGCGCCGACCGCCTGCTGGAGAAGCGTCGCTGGATGATCGAACAGGGCAGGGCCGTATGACCGTCGCCGATCCGACCTTGGCCAGAGTGAAGCCATCGCGCGGACGCGGCGCCCGCGAACGGGCCGCCTGGGCCTTCGTCGCCCCGGCCATGCTCGCCGTCGGCCTGTTCTTCGCCATTCCGGTGATCGCGGCCCTGCTGCTCAGCCTGACCGACTTCGACATCTACGCCCTGGAGAACCTGGACAATCTGCGTTTCGTCGGCCTGCAGAACTATGAGCGGCTGCTGACCAACCCGCTGTTCTGGGGGGCGATGAAGAACACCCTAACCTTCGCGGTCCTCGGCGTGCCCCTGTCCATCGCCGCGTCCCTAGCGGCGGCGGTGATCCTGAATGCGAGAGTCGTGAAGTGGCGGCCGATCTGGCGGGTCATGTTCTTCGCCCCCTATGTCACCACCCTGGTCGCGACGGCCGTGGTATGGCGCTATCTGCTGCACACCCGCTACGGCGTCATCAACTGGGGGCTGGAAAGCATCGGCCTGCCGGCCGTGGACTGGCTGGGCGATCCCTCGACCTCGATCCCCGCCATCCTGATGTTCGTGGTCTGGAAGATTTTCGGCTACAATATGCTGATCTTTCTGGCGGTGCTTCAGACTGTGCCGGACGACCTGTACGAGGCCGCGCGCATCGATGGCGCCGGCCCGTGGAAGCAGTTCCGCCATGTCACTTTGCCGGCCATTGCGCCGACCATGCTGCTGGTCTCGATTATCTCGGTCGCCAGCTTCTTCCAGCTGTTCGCCGAACCCTATGTGATGACTCAAGGAGGCCCGGCCCAGAGCACGGTGACAGTGCTCTACTTCATGTACGAAGAGGGCTTCAAATGGTGGAATCTGGGCTCCGCCAGCGCCGTCGCCTTCGTCCTGTTCCTGTGCATCCTGGCGATCACCCTGGTCCAGCTGGCGGTCGCCAAACGGGTGGGGGCGTATCAATGAAACTCCGCGCCATCCTGCTCAATCTGGCTGTCGGCCTCATCGCCATCATCGTCCTGTTCCCGTTGGTCTGGATGGTGTCGGTCAGCTTCATGGCGACCGGCGAGGCGGCGGTCTTCCCGCCGCCGCTGCTGCCATCGCACTGGACGTTGGAGCACTATCGCGACCTGTTCCTTAACCAAGGCATGGGGCGGTATCTCTGGAACAGCTTCGCCCTGGCGACACTGGCGACCATCCTGGCGCTGGGGTTCACGGTTCCGGCCGGCTACGCCTTCGCCAAGCTGAAGTTCGCCGGGCGTGAGCGGCTATTCCAGTTCCTGGTCGCCGCCCTGGTGGTGCCGGCCCAGATCGGCACCCTGCCGCTGTTTCTGATGCTGAAGTCGATGGGCCTCGTGAATACCTACGCCGGCGCCCTGGTGCCGTGGCTGGCATCCATCTTCGGCCTGTTCCTGGTGCGCCAGTATGCGCTGAGCATTCCCGACGAGATGTTGGAGGCTGCGCGGATCGACGGCGCCAGCGAGGGCCAAATCTTCCGCCGCGTGGTCCTGCCGACCTTGCAACCGATCATCGTGACCCTGGGCCTGTTCGTCTTCCTGGGCAGCTGGAACGACTTCCTGTGGCCCCTGATCATCCTGACGGATCAATCGAACTATACCCTGCCGGTCGCCTTGGCAGCCCTGTCGCGCGAGCATGTGCAGGACATCGAACTGATGATGGCCGGCGCTGTCGTCACGGTCGCGCCCGTGCTGATCCTCTTCCTCGCCCTGCAACGCTACTACATCCGCGGCATGCTCGCGGGCAGCGTGAAGGGCTGACCAGAACTGCGAGTTTCGATGCGTAATCTCCTGCTGGCCGCCGCCTCGGTCCTGACCCTCGCCCTGGCCGCGCCCGCCATCGCCCAGGAAACGCGCGTTCTCGACAGCATGGACGATGCGACGCGGTGGGAGGCCAGCGCCTCGACCGACGTTCACGCCGCCGTCTCCGACGTCGCCGGCCATGACGGGAAAGCGGTGCGGCTCGACTACGATTTCGGCGGCAAGGCAGGTTATGCGGTGCTCAGCCGGCCGCTGCCGTTCGACCTGCCCGAGAATTACGAGATCAGCTTCTGGGTGCGCGGCGCCGGGCCGACCAATACCTTCGAGGTCAAGCTGACCGACGCCTCGGCCGACAATGTCTGGTGGAAGCAGACGGCGCGCTACGACTTTCCCGACGGCTGGACCCGGTTCGTGATTAAACGCCGTCAGGTCTCCAAAGCCTGGGGACCAAGCCCTGAAACCATCCTGCGTCGCGCCGAGCGGGTCGAGTTTGTCGTGGTCGCGGCCGAGGGCGGCAAGGGCTCGGTCGAGATCGATCAACTGATCCTGCGCGCCCTGCCGGTCGATCCGCCGGTCCCGCCTCAACCGGTCGCCAGCGATGGGCAGGCGGATTCGACCGCCGCCAACGCCGTCGATCTGGACCTGAAGACGGCCTGGACCCCGCCGGTGGACGAGGCGTCGGCCCTGACATTGGACCTAGGCTACGAGCGCGAGTTCGGCGGTCTGACCCTGCGGTGGGGCGAGCGGGGGGCGGCGAGCGACTATCGCGTTTCGGCCTCGATCGACGGGCGCGACTGGCGCGAACTGGCGACGGTCACGAGCGGCAACGGCGGCGTCGACTGGCTGAGAACGCCCGAGGCGACGGCGCGCTGGCTGAGACTGGAACCGCTGAAGCCCGTCCCGGCGCCGAACGTGGTCGGTTCGTCCGGCGCGGGCCAGCGGCTGGGCGCGGCCCAAGCCACGACCTACGCGCTGAACGAGATCGAGGTCGAACCGCTGACGTTCGGCGCAGACCCCACGGTGTTTCTGGAAGCCGTCGCCAAGGAAAACCGGCGCGGTGTTTATCCGCGCGGCTTCTCCGGCGAGCAGCCCTACTGGACCCTGGTCGGTGTCGATGGGGGTGGCGAGAGCGGCCTGATCGGCGAGGACGGCGCCATTGAACTGCGCCGCGCCGGCCCCAGTATCGAACCCTTCGTGGTCGACAACGGGCGGCTGATTACCTGGGCCGACGTCAATATCGAACAGGGGCTGAAGGACGGCGACCTGCCGATCCCGTCGGTGACCTGGACCGCCGACGACTGGACGTTGAAGATCACCAGCTTCGCCGATGGTCCGGCCGATCAGGCGCAGCTCTGGGGCCGTTACGACCTGACCAACACTTCCAGCCGGCCGCGCACCCTGACCCTGGCCCTGGCGGCGCGCCCGATGCAGGTGAATGCGCCGCGTCAGTTCCTGGCCATTCCAGGCGGGGTCAGCCCGGTGGAGACGATCGCCTGGGACGGCGCCGCACTGAAGCTGAACGACACGGTGCGGGTGCAGCCGTTGGCGGCTCCGGATCAGGTTGCGCTGGCGACCTTCGATGCCGGCAGCGATCCGCAGTCCCTGATCCTGCCGTCCGCGCGCCGACCGGCCGCCGAGGTCATGGCGACGACCGACGCCACAGGTCTGGCCGCCGGCGCCTTGACCTATGAAATCACCCTTCAACCCGGCGAGACCCGTACGGTCGGCTGGGTGTCGCAACTGTCCGGCGAGGACCTTGCGCCAGAGCCGTTAGGTCAGGCGGCTGCGGTTCTGGATACGGTCGAGGCGCGGCTGGCCGGCGAATGGCGCGAAAAGCTGGACCGTGTCGAACTGACCCTGCCGCCCGCCGCCCAGCGGATCGAGCACGCGCTGAAATCCTCGCTGGCCCATATGCTGATGTCCCGACAGGGGCCGATCCTGCAACCCGGCACCCGCAGCTACAACCGCTCCTGGATTCGCGACGGCGCCATGATGGCCGAGGGGCTGAACCGGCTGGGCATGGCCGAGCATTCGGCCGACTATCTGCGCTGGTACGCGCCCTATGTGTTCGAGAACGGCAAGGTGCCGTGCTGCGTTGATGCGCGCGGCGCCGACCCGGTGCCCGAGAACGATAGCCACGGCGAGTTCGTCTTCCTGGCCGTCGAGACCTATCGCTACACCAAGGACGAGGCCCTGCTGCGCCAGGTCTGGCCGCAGGTGCAGAAGGCGATCGCCTATATGGACGAACTGCGCGCCTCGACCCGGACGGCGACCTTCCAGGCGCCGGATCAGCGGCATCTCTATGGCCTGCTGCCGCCGACGATTAGCCACGAGGGCTATTCGGACAAGGCGGCCTATTCCTACTGGGACGATTTCTGGGGCCTGCTGGGCTACAAGGACGCGGTCTTCATTGCCGAGACGCTGGGCGATGCGGAGGCTGCCGCTCGCTATGCGGCGGCGCGGGATCAGTTCGCCGCCGAAATCCGCGCGTCGATCACGGCGACGGCGGCCCATCATGGCATCGACTGGATCGCGGGCGCTGCGGACCGGGGCGATTTCGACGCCACCTCGACCACCATCGCCCTGTCGCCTGCGGGCGAACAGGATCATCTGCCGCCCGAACTTCTGGCGCGAACCTTCGACCGGTATTGGGAAAACTTCCAGAACCGCCTGACTAACCGCACGGCGTGGAAGGACTACACGCCCTACGAATGGCGGCTGGTCGGCGCCTATGTGCGGCTGGGTCAGAAGGACCGCGCGCTGGATGTGCTGGATTTCCTGATGGCCGACCGCAGGCCCAAGGCCTGGAACGGCTGGGCCGAGGTGGTGGGGCGGGAAAAGCGCGAGCCGCGCTTCATCGGCGACATGCCGCACGCCTGGATCAGCTCCGACTATATCCGCTCGGCGCTCGATCTGTTCGCCTACGAGCGGGACCGCGATCAGGCTCTGGTGCTGGCGGCCGGCGTGCCGGAGGCGTGGCTGGACACCGCGGAGGGGGTCGGTGTGCGGGATCTGCGCACCGCCTATGGGCCGCTGACCTACGCCTATCGCAAGGAACGGCGCGGCTATGTGCTCACCCTGGGCGACGACGCGACGCCGCCGGGCGGCTTTGTGCTTCAGTGGGCGGCGGGACAGGGGCGGCCGGAGCGCGTTCGGATCGACGGCCGTGCGGCGACGTGGTCGGGCCACGAGCTGGTCATTCCCGCAGGGGCGCGGCGGGTGGAACTGCGCTGACCACCTGCGTCCCTTCTCCCATTGGGAGAAGGTGGCCCGAAGGGCCGGATGAGGGGCGGCCGGTAGGCTAGGTCGCACCATCCGACCCTCACCCTTTCGCGCGAAGGACGATCGCTAATGCTCTCGTGCGCTCAAGCCCTCTCCCAGTGGGAGGGGTCAGAGCCTCTGGAACGCCTTACCGGCCGCGTCGAACAGATGCGCTTGTTTCGCGGGGACGTGCAGCGTCAGGCGCTCGCCCGCCTTGGCACGGAGTTCACCCGCCAACTGAACCGTCAGCGTGTCCTGCGTCGCCGGATGCTTCAGGTGCGCCATGGTGGTGGCGCCCAGGGTTTCGACGAACATGACCTCGGCGGTCAGCGCATCGCCGTCGCCGGTCGTGGTCAGATGCTCGGGACGGAAGCCCAAAGTGACGGCATCGCCCGGCTTGGCCGAGGCGGCGTCAACCGACACCCTGATAGTCTCGCCTGCGGACGTCTTCACCGTAGCTCCAGCAGCCGAGGCTTCCACGATCTCAGCGGCCAGCAGGTTCATCTTGGGGCTGCCGATGAAGCCGGCGACGAAGAGGTTGGCAGGGTGCTCGTACAAGTCCATCGGCGCGCCGACCTGTTCGATCCTGCCGCTGTTCAGCACCACGATCCGGTCGGCCAGGGTCATGGCCTCGACCTGGTCGTGGGTGACGTAGATCATGGTGGTCTTCAGCTCGGCGTGCAGCCGCGCGAACTCATAGCGCATCCGCACCCGCAGGGCGGCGTCCAGGTTGGACAGGGGCTCGTCGAACAGGAAGACCTCGGGCTCGCGCACAATGGCGCGGCCGATGGCGACGCGCTGGCGCTGGCCGCCCGACATGGCCTTGGGTTTGCGGTCCAGATAGTCGGTGATGCTGAGCGCCTCGGCGGCGGCGCGGACGCGGCGATCGATCTCGGCCTTGTCCGTTTTGGCCAGCTTCAGACCGAAGGCCATGTTTTCATAGGCCGTCATGTGCGGATAGAGCGCATAGGACTGGAACACCATGGCGATTCCCCGGTCCGACGGCGACAGGTCATTGACCACGCGGTCGCCGATCAGAACCTGGCCCGTCGTCGCCTCTTCAAGACCGGCGATGGTGCGCAGCAGGGTGGACTTGCCGCAGCCCGAGGGCCCGACGAAGACGATGAACTCGCCGTCGGCGATCTCCAGATCGACACCCTTCAGCACCTCGACGGCGCCGAACGCCTTCTTCACGTCGACCAGACGGACGTTCGCCATGCTTCCTGCTTCCCTGACCCGTTTCTGTTTTGCCGCACCGTAACCGGTTACATGGCGGGATCAATGGCGCTCGATGTCTCGCGCACAACTGAAATTGCAAAACTGCAAAATTAAGCTTTCGCAAAATCGAAGCGCTGGATAGAAGCCGCTGCCAATCGCGGGGAAGTATCCGAATGACGCAGGGCAACTTTTTGATGGTGACCGCTTCGATCGCCTGGCTGGCCACGGCTGCGGCCGCCCAGGCCCAGGAGGCGTCGCGCTTGGACGATGTGGTCGTCACCGGCTCTCGGATCGCAGGCGGCGAGCGGATTGCCCCGGTAGAGACTGTGGCCCGCGGAACAATCGCCGCCGCCGGCATCGCCGATGCCTCTCAACTTGTCCGGCTGGTCACGGCCAATTCGGGAGCGGAGGCCCAGGTCGATCAGCTGAACCAGCCGCAAAGTTCGGGCACGGCCCAGTTCAACCTGCGCAATCTCGGTCTCGGCTCGACCCTAGTTCTAGTGGACGGCCAGCGCTGGACAAATAGCGCCGTGGTGGCGACGGACGGCTCGGACTTCGTTGACATCAACTCGCTGGTTCCGATGATCGCGCTTCAGCGGGTCGAGGTGGTCAAGGACGGCGCCTCGGCGGTTTATGGCTCCGACGCGGTGGCGGGCGTGGTCAACTTCATCACCCGGCGGGGAGTGGAGCGCCCCGAGGTTAGCGCCAAATACGCCGTCGCCGACGGGTCGCAAGAGAGCGTGATCGAGGCCCTCGGCGGGTTCGGCCTGCTAGGCGGCGACCTGACGCTGGCGGCCTCGCATTTCCATCGCTCGGCCCTTGGGTCGGACGAGCGGGACTTCACCCAAGCCGAACGCTATGGCCGCGCCGCCTGGACGGCCGTGACCAGCTATGGCCAGCCGGGTTCCTATTTCCGACCCAGCCGCAATGGGTTTTCGCCCGATCCGGCGTGCGGCGATCCGGCGTTCGCCAGCGCCTATCTGAACTCGCCCACGGACACCTTCTGCCGGCTGGACTATTCGGACTTCTTCGATCTGGCCCCGGAGGAGACGCGCACCCAGCTGTTCGCGGACTACCGACGGCCTGTGGGCGACATGACCCTGTCGCTGCAAGGGGCGTGGTCGGCGACCAACACCATCGCGCGCCAGTCGCCCTCGCTGCCGATCCTGGCGCGGTCGCTGACGGTGCCGGCGACCCATCCTGACAATCCGTTCGGCGAGGCGGTGCTGTTCCGGGGGCGGCTGCTGGGGGCGGAGGCCGGCGCGTCGCAGGCCGAGTTCGACTATCGCACGTGGCGGCTGGCGGCCGGGCTGGATGGCCGCTTCGGCAATGGGTGGAGCTGGAACCTGTCGGCGACCAGCAGCCGTCAGCATGTCGTTTATGACAAGCCCGACACCATCGGCAGCGCCTTGCAGAATGCGCTGAACGGCCTGGGCGGGGCGGGCTGCGATCCCGCGACGGGGACGCCCGGCGTCGGCGCCTGCCAGTATTTCAACCCGTTCGGCAGCGCCTATCTGGGGACCGGAACGGCGAACAGCGCCGCCCTGATCGACAGCCTGATCGGCTCGACCGGCCTGCGGGGCGCGGCGACCCTGATGACGGCGGACGCCTCCACCAGCGGCGAGGCCCTGGCCTGGGCCGGCGGGTCGGTCGATGTCGCCGTCGGCGCCCAGTATCGCCGTAGCGGCTTCCGCCACGACTGGAGCGACCTGGTGAACCGGGGCGATCTGCTGACGGCGGGCGTGTCGCCGGACTTCGAGGGCGATCAGGAGGCTTTGGCCGCCTTCGCCGAAGCCCGCCTACATCTGGGCGACCGGATCGAGGCGCAGTTGGCCGGGCGCTACGAATCCTATGACGGCGACGAGGGCCGGTTCAGCCCCAAGGCCGCGATCCGTTGGGACGTCACCGACGCCCTGGCCCTGCGCGCGTCGTGGGGGCAGGGGTTCCGGGCCCCGTCGGTCTATGCCCAGTCGGGGGCGCAGGCGTCGCAGCCGTCGGTGTTCGACCGGGGGGCGTTCGTCTTCGTCAACACCTTGACCTCGGGCCGGGCTGATTTGAAGCCGGAGAAGTCCGAGAGCCTGAACCTGGGCGCAGTCTGGACGCCGATCGACGGGCTGGAGCTGGGCGTGGACGCCTGGCGGTTCGACTATGCCGATCAGGTGGTCAAGGAGTCGGCGCAAGCCGTCATCAACCAGGCGGCGGCCGACACGGCGGCGGGGCGGACCGGCACGGAGGCGCAGAGCCGCATCACCCGCTCGGCCAGCGGCGCCCTGAACTTCGTGCAGCTGTATTTCGTCAACGCCTCGTCCATCGAGACCCAAGGGATCGACCTGTCGGCTCGCTATCGGCGGGGCCTTTGGGGCGGCGAGACGACGGCCTCGGCGACCTGGACCTATGTGGACGCCTATGACATCCGGCTGGACGCATCGGCCGCCAAGGTGTCGGGCGTCGGTTCGACCAACCTGAACAACATCGGCCGGTCCCTTCCGCGCAATCGCGGGGAATTCGCCCTGGGCTGGAGCGGCGGGCCGAACGCGGTGACGGCCCTGGTCCACTATACCGACGCATACGCCAACGACCGCAGCGGCATCACCGACGCCAGCATCGCCAGCCAGACGACGGTCGACCTGTTCTATCGCCGCACGATCGGCGCTGACCTGGATCTGTCGGTCGGGGTGGTCAATGTCGCCGACAAGGCGCCGCCGCTGGCGCAGTTCGCCCTGGGCTATGACCCGGTCGTGGCCGATCCGCGCGGGCGGGTGGTCAGCATCGGCCTGAGCAAGCGGTTCTGAGCAAGCGGTTCTGATCGGCGGTTGCGCGGTCAACCGGGCGGTGTATGCATCCCCTAGGGGAGAATCCGATGACCGACGGCGAGACGACGCGCAAGCAGGCGTTCAAGGACCTGTCCGAGGACGCGCTGGGCTTTGGCGGCGCGGAGGTGCGGACCGCGCGCGACCTGCTGGTGCGGCCCCGGTTGGTGCTGCAGGCCTGGATGATCGAGGGGCCGACCGGGGGCGGGCGTTACGCCAAGCCGTTGAAACTGTATCTGGCGCTGAACGCGATCCTGATGCTGATCGTCTTCCTGCGTGGGGGCTTGAGCTTCTACCTGGAAGGCATGCCGGCCGATGTTCTGAACCCTTTGCTTCAGGAAGCGGGCAAGTCGCGCGACGCCTTCATGTCGGACGCCGACGGCTGGATGTCGCTGGTGGCCGTGCCGATCATGGCGCCCCTCTATGCCCTGGCGGCCATGCCGCTGTTTCGCCTGTGGGACGCCGAGGACCTGGGCCTGAGATGCGGGTTTCGCGCGGCCTTCGCCTATCTGAACGCCTGGACCGTGCCGTTGCTGCCGCTGGCCTGGTTCATGTTCAGCCCCGGCCCGCTGGCTGCGGCGTGCAGCCTTTTGATGCTGGCGCTGGGCATCGTGGCCTTCATGCGGATGGGGCGGGGACGGTGGTATCGGGGCGTGGTCCCCGGCCTGGCCAAGGGCCTGATCGTGATGACGGCCATCGGTCTGTCCAGCGTCGTTGCGACCTTCATCGTGATGGTCATCGGCGTCTTCGCCGGGTTCGCGGCCTAGACGGTCGCCTGACAAAAACACCGTCTAATTCGTCTAATTCGTCTGAAATCAGCGACCGAGCGAAATTGCACGGCGTCCGGAAAAGGCGTGCAAAGTGCAAGGTGGTGCAATTCGTGAGCGCTGCTGTTTTCAAAGACCCGTCGACATCATAGTCCCGTTCGGGGACACGTAAGGTCGATTGACGAAGGCCGTCTCTAAGCGCCCGACACTAAAGGGGATTTGTCGGCGAACAATGACGGCAACGCTGCGCCTTTGTGCGTGGATCGATCGTCGGCCGGCATCTGTCCAGAAACCTCAATTTCGGTAGTTGCCTTGTCGACAGGGGCGCGAGCGAGGGCGACAGTGTTCGTCGAAGCCTCAAACGGTCCGCCAATGTCTCTGCGTTTACAGGCCGCTCAGGTCGCTTGGCTGAATACGAAGCTGACCCTCGATTTCATCGCCGCATCCCGCACCTGGATCGACGAGGATCTGATATCAGCGCTGCTGACCGCAGGCGTGGTGGATGCGAACGTAAGAGGCGCCGATGACGAAGGTGCGGCACGCGACCCTTCCATTGGAGCCGGCATTATGCCGAACGCCCTGCGGCGGCCTGTGAATGCCATCAGCATCGCCATGTCCCTGGGCGTGCCGCGCGAGAGCGCGCGCACAAAACTGGCGGGCCTGGTGGAGCGGGGCGTGCTGGTGCGGACCGACGGCGGCTTCGTGTTGCGCGCCGAGGTGTCGCAGTCGAAACCGTTCAAGTCTGCGATGGAAGCCTTCCTTCTGGCCACGGTGGAGTTCGTCGATGGGCTGGCGATGCTGAATGCATGCGGCGCCCGCGACGGCGACCGGGTCGTCACGCCAGCCTGGCCAGTCGCAGGCTTGGCGACGCGGCTGATGACGGCGCACGTTCTGAAAGGCATCCAGCACGCCCGATCGCTGAAGCCCGAAATCAGCCTGACGACGCACTACGTCCTGCTCTGGCTGTCGCATCTCACCGGGAGCGCCTTGCGCGTTGGTCATGGCCAGCCGGACGCCGGCCGTCTTGCCCTGCTGAACCCGCCGTTCGGGCCAGTGAGCGTGATCGAGGTCGCCAAGGCCGCCAGAATGGACGACGAAACGGTTCGCCGGCACCTGGGTCAGCTTGAAAAGGCAGGCCTGGTGATCCGGGTCGCGGGCAAGAGAGACATCAATCTGCCGGATCAGACCCTGGTCGCGAACTGGCTCGATTTCCAAAGCCGGACGATTCTCGGCACGCAGCAACTGGTGCGCAAACTCTATGTCGCGGGCGTGATCGTCGATCGGCCAAGCGAAACCATTCGATTATTCTGAACGACGATGATGAGGTTCGCATCACAGATCGATGCTGGAGCTGCATTCGTCGGTTGCTCGTCGAATGCCGTCGTCAACAGGGGCCGCGCCGATGCCAGCCCTTATTGATGCGTTCGACTGGGCGACGACGCCCCTGGGGCCAAGGCGCGATTGGTCGCCCGCGCTGAGCATTTTGTATGACATGATGATGGGAATGGGTTTCGCGGCCAGCGTCATGTGGGGCCCGGAGCGCACCTTGCTTTATAACGGCGCCTATATTCCGCTGCTCGGACAAAAGCATCCGAACGCCCTGGGCCGTCCGCTGGACCAGGTCTGGTATGAGGTTTGGGACGTGTTGCGCCCCCTGACGGAACGGGCGCTGGCAGGCGAAACTGTTTTTCTCGAAGACCTGCCGCTGACGATGGTTCGAAACGGCTATTCGGAAGACACCTGCTGGGTCCTGTCCTACAGCCCCGTACGGGACGGCGACGCGATCGTCGGCATTCTGAATATCGCCATCGAAACGACCGAGCAGGCGCGGGGCGAGCAACACCGGCAGATGCTGGTCGACGAATGCGGTCACCGGGTGAAGAACACCCTCGCCCTGGTTCAAGCGGTCGCCCGCAGCACTTTGTCGGGCGTCGATCGCGATGTGCTGGAGCGTTTTGACGAGCGACTGAACGCCATCGCCAAGACCCAGCAGACGTTGGATGAAAAGGCGTGGAATGGCGGCGACCTCGGTGAGATCGTTCGCGACGCGGTGGGTAATCTGGTGCGCAGGCCGGTTTCCATCTCGGGGCCGTCGGTGCACCTGTCGCCGCGTGTGGCGCAGACGGTCGCCTTGATCATCCACGAGCTGACGACGAACGCGTTCAAACATGGGGCCCTCGCCAAGCCCGGCGGCCGCGTCTCGGTCGATTGGCGGCTGGGTGAGGGCGAACTCGTCCTGACGTGGATCGAAGGCGGGGGTGCGCCGGCCCATCCGCCGCTCAAGACCGGCTTTGGCGTCAAACTGCTCGCGAGAGGCCTGCTGGGGTGCGGCGGCGCGGATCTTCGTTATGGCGTAGAGGGGTTCTCGGCGACATTCACAGCGCCGGCGTCGCGTCTGACCGACAGTTGACGATGCCTTGCGAGGGGGCGAAAGCGGCTGCATTCGCTTGATCCCCGACTTTGGAGAGCCCCATGACCTACACCCTCTATGGCATTCCCAACTGCGACACGGTGAAGAAGGCCCGGGTCTGGCTGGAGCAGCAGGGCGTGGATTACATCTTCCACGACTACAAGAAGGCCGGGGTCGATGCAGGGCGGCTGGGCCAATGGGTCGACGAGCACGGTTGGGAGACGGTGCTGAACCGGGCCGGGACGACGTTCAAAAAGCTGCCAGATGCCGACAAGGCGGACATCGACAAGGCGAAAGCGATCGCGCTGATGACGGCCCAACCGTCGATGATTAAACGGCCGGTGCTGGATCTGGGGGATCGACGGCTGGTGGGGTTCAAGCCCGAGACCTACGCCTCAGCGCTTACCTGAGCCGAACGGTCGCGGCGACGCCGAAGTGGTCGGACGGGTATTCGCCGTGGGTCGGCGTATCGCCGAAGCGGCGGGCCTCGCCGGGCGTGAAGGCGGCCTGTTCGACGAAGATATGGTCGATGACGCGCTCGGGGTGACCCTTGGCCGGGTTCAGAGTGGTTGTGACCGAACCGCGGGGCAGGGCGCTGAAGAAGCGGGGGCCCGTCAGGGTCGCGAGGCCGGAATCGTCTTGCGTCGCATTGAAGTCGCCCAGGACGATCAGGGGCGTGCCGTCCTGCGGCAGCCAGCTTAGCAGCGACGCGATCTGGCGGGCGCGGACCGGGCCGGCGTCCTGTTGCCACGCCAGATGGGTGACGACGACATCGACCGGGCGACCCTGGACCGCGACACGAAGCCGAAGCGCGGTGCGGAAATCGTCGAGCGGCTCAAGCTTGGTCGAGGCCTCGGCCAGAACCGGCAGTCGGGTCAGCAGGGCGTTGCCGTAACGGCGCGGGGCGCCCTCGGCGTCGGTCGAGACGAAGGCGACGTGATAGCCGCCCAGCTCGCGCGCCAGCATCCGGGCCTGGTTCTCCAGCCCGACATTGGCGTCCTCCAGCACCTCCTGAAGGGCGATTACGTCGGCGTCCTGGGCCTTCAGGGCGGCGATCAGCAGCGGACGGCGGGCGGTCCAGTCTCCGAGATTGTGCCAGATGTTGAAGGTGACGAGCTTCAGCTCTGTGGGCGTCTTAGCCTTTGGGGCCGTGGCGCAGCCTGCCAGCGGCGCGAGGGCAACGGCGGCCAGCAGGGTGCGACGGTGGATCATCTCGGCCTCAGCCCTCGACGTCCGTGGAGGGGCGGTCGTGGCCGTCGGCGCTTTCGGTGACCCATTCGCCGGCGGCGGTCTCGTATTCGATCGCTGCGGTCTGGTCCGGCACGCGCTGCTCGCGCGCGACGCGCACGGCGGCGGCCTTGGCGTCGTCGTGGGTGGCGAAGGTCTCGGAATAGGTGTCGCCGGACTTGTAGGCCCAGCCGCCGTCATGCTCGACGATGCGATAGGTGACATGGGCCATGGGACGCGCTCCTGAGATTGATGAAACCGGACCCTAGACCGAACCGGCGGCGGCCGAAACGGCGACCTTACGAAGATTTCACGCAACGACGCGCATCCATTGAGGCGTCGGCCAGCCTCTTGTGATCAGAAGGCCGCCGCATCAGGCTGCTGCAACGGTTCAAGGGATACTCGACATGGAAGACTTCATTCCGATCTTCGCCATCTTCGCCGTCTTCGGCACGATTACGGCCATCGTCTTCGGCCCCACCTTCCTGAAGTACCGCGAAAAGCGCGACATGCAGGAGACCGTGCGTCTCGCCGTCGACAAGGGTCAGGAACTGCCGCCCGAACTGCTCGATGTGATGACTAAGGATGTGCAGAAGGGGCTGCCGTCGCGCAGCAAGGACATTCGCAAGGGCGTGCTCAGCCTGGCGAGCGGCATCGGCATCGCCGGGTTCGGCATCGTCGTTCAGGGCACGACGCACGTCTGGGGCGGCAATGGCCAGGGCGCGTTGCTGGGCATCGCCTGTATTCCCGCGGCCATCGGCGTCGCCTTCATCATCCTGGGCTTCTTCAACCCGAACAAAGACTGACGTCCGCCGGAAGGGGGCAACGTCATGGTCAAATCATTGAGAGACTTCCACGATGTGGAGCTGGCCGCCCAGGCGGCGGCCGGCGGTCGGCGGGAGTATGGCGAGTTGGTGCGTCGGCACGGGTCGGCGGTGCGGGGGCTGCTGCGGCGGATGGGGGCGACGCCGTCCCTGTCCGACGACGTGGCGCAGGACGCCTTTCTGCAAGGGTTTCAGCGGTGCGCGGAGTTTCGCGGGCAGGGGACATTTGCGGGCTGGATCAAGAAGATCGCCGCACGACTCTATCTGAAGCGGGTGGCCAAGGAGGCGCGCTACGTCGCCGAGATTGAGGCCGACCAGGCGGATGTGGTCGTCGATCGCGGCGGTCTGATGGACCTGGACGAGGCGTTGAAGACGCTCAGCGAAACAGAGCGTGTCTGCGTCTCCCTGTGCCACGGCGCGGGGATGTCGCATCCGGAAATCGCGGCAGCCATGAATTTGCCGCTTGGCACGGTGAAATCGCATGTCAAACGTGGTCTGGATAAACTCCGTGCGCGGCTTCAACCGGCGCACGGCTCAGGCGGGAGGTCGGTCCATGTCGGCTGACGAATTCGATCCAATGATCGAAAGGCTGTTCGCCCAGGCGCCGAGCCTGCCGGACGAGGCCCTGTTCCTGGCGACCGTCAAGGCGCGCATGGAGACGCGGTCGCGCTGGCGCGCCCTGACCCTGACGGCGGCCGGACTGATCGGCGGCGTGCTGGCGGTGCGCGAGGGGGTGAACATCAACTTCACCGCCGACGGCGATACGACCCTGGCGCAAGGCCTTAGAGCCGCGGCCGCCACGGCGCAGGGCGCAGCGCAGTCGGGCCTGGATGGCTTGGGCCTTCAAGGTCTGGGCGTCGGGTCGCTGGACCTGATGAACGGCTCGGGCATGATGGCCTTCTGGATCGTCGCCGGCGCCCTGGTCGCCCTGATGGCGGCGGGCGTGGCGAAGCTGTCGCAGGACGTGTGAGCGCGGCTGCAAGGGTGACACCGGCGGGGCAGGGGCCTATCTGACCCCTTCACGTCAGGAGGCCCGGCGATGTCCGTCCACACCCAAGAGAGCGTCAAACGCATCACCGTGCCCGATATCGCGGGGCGCAAGGGCGGCGAGCCGATCGTCTGCCTGACGGCCTATGACGCGCCGATGGCGGCCCTGTTGGACCCGCACTGCGATGTGCTGCTGGTCGGCGACAGCCTGGGGATGGCGGTTCACGGCCTGCCCAATACCGTGGGCGTGACGCTGGAGATGATGATCCTGCACGGGCAGGCCGTCATGCGCGGCGCCAGACGGGCCATGGTGGTCGTGGACATGCCGTTCGGCTCCTACGAAGGCGGCAAGGAGGTCGCCTACGCCAACTGCGTGCGGGTGATGAAGGAGACGGGCGCCCAGGCGGTGAAGCTGGAAACCAGCATCGAAATGGCCGAGATCGTCGCCTTCCTGGTCAAGCGCGGCATTCCGGTCATGGGCCATGTCGGCTTGCGCCCCCAGGCGATCCTGGCCGAGGGCGGGTTCAAGGCCAAGGGCCGGACCGAGAGCGAGCGCGATCGGGTGCTGGCCGAGGCCAAGGCCGTCGCCGAGGCCGGCGCCTTCTGCATCGTCATCGAGGGCGTCGCCGAATCGCTGGCGCGCGAGATCACCGAGACGATCGACGCGCCCACCATCGGCATCGGCGCCTCGGCCGCCTGCGACGGTCAGGTGCTGGTGGTCAACGACATGCTCGGCATGTTCGACTGGACCCCGAAGTTCGTGCGCAAATACGCCGATCTGCGCACCGAGATCGACCGCGCGGCCGCCGCTTTCGCCAGCGATGTGAAAACCCGCCGTTTTCCTGCCGAAGTCGAGACCTACTTCTCGAAAAAGCCGGCTTCGCAGTAACGGACGACGTTGCGGGCGGGGAGCCGACCTTCTAGGGTCCGCGCCGGTTTGCATTTCGCGATTTTGGGGCGACGTTTCAGTGGTTGATGTCTTCGAGCAGGTCGAGGAGGAGCTTCGCTCCGACAAGTTGAAGCGCCTGGCCAAGACCTGGCTGCCCGTTTTCGGCGTGGTGCTGGTCGTCGCCCTGATCGGCGCCCTGGGCTGGTGGGGCTGGGACAGCCTGAACTCCAACAAGGCCGCCAAGGCCGCCGAAGCCTATGATCGCGGCATGGAGGCCCTGCGCGCCGACAAGCCGATGGACGCCCGCGCCGCCTTCGAGGAAGCGATCAAGGAAGGCAATGGCGCCTATAAGGTCCTGGCCCTGCAGCAGCAGGCCGGCCTGGCCGTCAGCGCCAACAAGTTCCAGGACGCGGTTCGCCTGTTCGACGAGGCCGCCAAGGCGTCCAGCGATCCGATCCTGTCGGACCCGCCCGCCCTGAAGGCGGCCTTCCTGGTCATGGACACCGCGCCGCTGGCCGAGATCGAAAAGCGTCTGACGCCGCTGGCCGAAGACAAGCGCCCGCTGCACGCCTTCGCCCAGGAAGCCCTGGCCCTGGCGCGCCTGCAACACGGCAAGACCAAGGAAGCGCGTGAGGCGTTCGTGCTGCTGCAACTGGGTCAGGACGTGCCGGACTCGATCCGTCAGCGCGCCCAGATCGCCGTGGAATCCATCGACGCCGGCACCGCCGCCGCCATCAAGCCCATCATCGACGCCGCCGCCAAGGCGACGCCGCCGGCCGCCGGCGCTGCGAACGCGATGACGCCCTCGGCCACCCAGGCTGCTCCGGCCCAGGCTGCCCCGGCTGAGGCCGCACCCGCTCAGGCGGCTCCCGCCGCCGCGCCGGCCGCCCAATAGTGACGACCCCTTACAGGACGCCCCCGATGAACCGAGTTCTGAAAGTCGCGCTGATCTGCGGCGTCGCCGCAACGATGGCGTCCTGCGGCACCGTGCGCCGCAACCTGCCGTTCGGTCTGGGCGGCGGCAAGGAAGACGCCGGCGCGACCGCCTCGGCCGGCCAGCGCATCTCGGTGCTGGAGTTCGAACAGAGCCTGTCGCCGTCGGCCGCCCTGTCCGGCCGCGACTTCTTCCTGCCGGGTCCGCAGGCCGTGACGGCCTGGACGCAGCCGGGCGGCACGTCCGAGAACCTGGTCGAGCACGTCATTGCGGCGCCGAACTTCCAGATCGCCTGGAAGCGGGGCGTCGGCTCAGGATCGGCTCACGTCGGCAACGTCATGGCCCCGATCGTGGCCGCCGACGGCAAGATCTTCGTGCTGGACGGCGAATCGACCGTTTCGGCGGTTTCGGCCGACACCGGCGCGATCCTGTGGAGGGCCAACGTCAAGAACGCCGATCGTGACCGCAACGGCGGCTTCGGCGGCGGCGTCGCGGTCGGCGGCGGCAAGGTCTTCGTCTCGTCCGGCTATCGTTCGATGACGGCGCTGGACGCCAACACCGGCGCGGTGGTCTGGACCCAGCAGGTGGACGCCCCGATCCACGGCGCCCCGACCGTCTCGGGCAACAGGGTCTTCGTCGTGGACGTGGACAGCCAGCTGTTCGCCTTTGACGCCAACACCGGCGCCCAGGACTGGACCTATCGCGGCATCGCCGAGCCGGCGCGCGTCATGCGCGCCTCCAGCCCCGCCGTCAGCGGCACGACCGTCGTCGCCCCGTTCGCCTCGGGCCAGCTGGTCGCGCTGAGCGCCCTGAACGGCCAGGCGGTGTGGGAAGAGACCCTGTCGCGCACCAGCCGCACCAGCGCCCTGTCTGAGGTTCGCGACGTGGCGGGCCGTCCGGTCATCAGCCGCGGCATGGTCTATGGCGTCAGCCATTCGGGCGTGATGTCGGCGCTGGACCTGCGTTCGGGCCAGCCCAAGTGGCAACTGCCGGTGACGGGGGTGAACGCGCCTCTGCCGGTCGGCGACGCCGTCTTCGTGGTGTCCAAGTCGGGTCAGCTGATCACGGCCAACCGTGACACGGGCCAGATCTACTGGACGCGCGAACTGAACGAGGGCCGCGAGCGCCGCGAGGGCGGTTTCCTGACCTTCGGTCGTCGCACCATCCGCCCGCAATGGTCGGGGCCGCTGCTGGCCTCCAACCGTCTGGTGATGGTCAATTCGTTCGGCGAAGCCGTCGCCTTCGATCCGAAGACCGGCGTAGCGCAGACGACGCTGAAGCTGGGCGCGCCGGCCTATATCGCGCCGGCCGCCTATAACGGCGCGCTCTATGTGCTGACCGACAACGGCCAACTGATCTGCATCCGCTGATTTTCAGCCCAAACTAAGCTAGAAGGCCGACATGGCTCTGAAGGTCGCCATCGTCGGCCGCCCCAATGTGGGCAAATCGACACTGTTCAACCGCCTCGTCGGAAAGCGCCTGGCGCTCGTCGACGATCGCCCCGGCGTGACCCGCGACCGGCGATACGCCGACGGCAACATCGGCGACATGGACCTGACGCTGATCGACACGGCAGGATATGAGGACGTCACCGACGACAGCCTGGAAGCCCGGATGCGCGAGCAGACCGAGGCCGCGCTGGACGACGCCGAGCTGGTCATGTTCATGATGGACGCCCGCGAGGGCGTGACGTCGTTGGACCGGATCTTCGCCGAGCGCCTGCGTCGGGTGCACAAGCCGATCATCCTGCTGGCCAACAAATCCGAGAGCCGCGAAAGCGGCGGCGGCGTCGGCGAGGCGCACGCCCTGGGCTTCGGCGAACCCGTCGCCATCTCGGCCGAGCACGGAGAGGGGATGGCCGATCTGTACGCCGCCATCGTCGCGGCCTCGCAGGACATCTTCGTCGAGGAGATCGACGAGCCGGACAAGCCGATCCGCATCGCCGTCATCGGCCGTCCGAACGCCGGCAAGTCCACCCTGATCAACCGCCTGATCGGCGACGACCGGCTGCTGACGGGGCCGGAAGCGGGCATCACGCGCGACTCCATCTCCGTCGATTGGCAGTTCGAGGGCAAGAACATCCGCCTGGTCGACACGGCCGGCATGCGTCGCAAGGCGCGGGTGCAGGAGAAGCTGGAGAAGCTGTCGGTCGCCGACACGATCCGGGCCATCACCTTCGCCGAAGTCGTCATCCTGATGATGGACAAGGACGACGCCTTCGACACCCAGGACCTGCAGCTGGCCGATCTGGTCGAGCGCGAGGGCCGCGCCCTGGTCTATGTCGCGTCGAAGTGGGACCTGGAGGACGAGCCCCAGTCCCGCATGGCCAAGCTGAAGGGCATGGCTGAGGACAAGCTGCCGCAACTGAAGGGTTCGCCGTTCGTGGCCCTGTCGTCGCACAGCGGACGCGGCGTCGAACGGCTGATGCCGGCGGTGCTTCAGGCCTATGACACCTGGTCGGTCAAGGTGAAGACCAAAGACTTGAACACTTGGCTGTCCATGGCGACCCAGCGGCACCCGCCCCCCGCCGTGGACGGCAAGCGGATCAAGCCGAAATACATCGCCCAGACCAAGGCTCGCCCGCCGACCTTCGTGCTGATGGCCAACCGCGCCGAGTCGATGCCGGAGCATTACAAGCGCTATCTGGTCAACTCGATCCGCGAGAGCTTCGACCTGCCGGGCACGCCGATCCGTCTGAACGTCAAGTCCAGCGGTGTGAACCCCTATGCCGAGGGCGGCGCCAAGTCCGGGCCCGAACGCTACAAGGGCGACGCCAAGACTGCGCCGCGCCGCGTCAAGAAGGCGGAGAAGGAAGAGGCCCTGTCCAAACTGCCCGGCAAGGCGCTGGAGCAGAAGAAGACCCGCAAGGCTCAGCCCAAGATCCTGGGCGGGTTGAAGTCCAGCGCGTCGAAGAAGGCCGGTTCGTCGGTGGCGGTCCAAAAGGGCGCGCGCGGCGGCGCCCGCCAGGTGTCGCGCTCGGGCCGGATCCGCACGGGCCAAAAGGGCGGCGCCAAGAAGTGACGGCGTGAGCGAGGCCGAGAGCGCGCTTCCCGCCCGGCCCACCTCGCGTTGGCTGATCCTGGACGGGCAGGGGCGGGTGCTGCTGTTCCACTTCGTGTTTTCCAAAGGACCGCTCGCCGGCACAGCCTTCTGGGCGACGCCCGGCGGCGGGTGCGAGACTGGCGAGACCTTCGAGGACGCCGCGCGCCGCGAACTATTCGAAGAGACGGGCCTGGTCGTCGAAGACCCCGGCCCGCAGGTCGCCCAGGTCCGCGTCAGCTTTCGCCTGCCAGACGGCCGAATGGCGGATGTGGATCAGAGGTTCTTCCTGCTGCGCACCGAGGCGTTCGACCTGTCTTGCGCAGGCTGGACCGTGGAAGAACAGGGGGTTCTGGTCGATCACCGCTGGTGGAGCGTCGCGGACATCCGCGCTTCGGCCGAGACGATCTGGCCGGCGGAACTGGCGGATATCCTCGATACGCTCTGAGGCTCAGCCCATCATCAGGCTTTGACGCATGCGGACCGCGTCGCGGCCGGGCGGAAGGCCGAACTGACGGGCGTATTCGCGACTGAACTGGGACGGGCTGTCATAGCCGACGGCGAAGCCGGTCTCGGCCGCGCCCTCGACGCCCGTCAGAAGCCGGGCGCGGGCCTCGCGCAGCCGCAGCTGCTTGTGGAACTGCAACGGGCTCATGGTCGTCACGGTGCGGAAATGTCGGTGGAACGTCGATAGGCTCATGCCTGCCATGTCCGCCAGAGTCTCTAGCCTGACCGGTTCGGCGTAGTGGGCGCGGAGCCAGTTGATGGCGCGACTGACGCCTGACAGGCGGCTTTCAGTCGAGCCGATCTGGCGCACGGTCGCGGCGTGCCGGCTGTGGAGCAGGCGCCAGATCAACTCGCGTTCGATCATCGGCGTCATGACGGCGATTTCCTCGGGCCGGTCCAGAAGGCGCAGCAGGCGGGCCATGGGCTCCAGCAGTTCGTCCTCCAGCGGTGTTACATGGATGCCGGTCGGCGGCGGCTGATCCGAAGGGGCGGGGACGTCGATTTCCAACATCAGGCCGGCGATGGCGGCGGGGTCGAGGTCGAAGCTGAGGGCGCGATACGGCGCCTCGACGATGCTGCCGCACACCGGCAGTTCGGCCGACACCACCAGGCAATCGCCGGCCTGATAGGAATAGACGGTCTCGCCCAGGATCGTCTGTTTGGCGCCGCACACAACCAGGCACAGCATGGGATCATAGGCGACGGGGACCAGCCGGGTCTGTGCGTTGCTGCCATACAGACGCAGCCGCGGCACGGCCGATCGCGACAGATCAGGCGGCGCGTGACGCGCAACGATGTCGCTCATTTCGGGCAAGAGACTCATGACGGCATTCAGCGCCGGTCACCGGCTATTCGCAAGCGAGCGAGAGCGGTTTGACAGGATCGTGCAAGCCTTCGACCGGATCGCCCTAACGCCGTCGACCTGAAACCGCGTCTTCTGCGTCCGGTCAGGCAGAGGAGATTTCCCATGACAACAACCAACCAAAAGACCTGGCTAATCACCGGTGCGGCGCGCGGCCTTGGCGCCGGGATCGCACGCGCGGCGCTGGACGCGGGCGATCGCGTCGTCGTCGCAGGTCGAAACCGTGACGCCCTGATCAAAGCCTTCGGACCGGATAGCGACCTGGTCCTGAGCCTGACGTTGGACGTCACCGACACAACCGCCATCGCCGCCGCCGTCAAGGCGGTCATGGCGCGCTTCGGCCGTATCGACGTACTGGTGAACAACGCCGGCTATGGCCACCTCGGCATTTTCGAGGAGACCAGCGCCCAGGATGCGCGCACCCAGTTCGACACCAATGTCTTCGGTCTGTTCGACATGACGCGCGCGGTGCTGCCGATCATGCGCGCGCAGAGGTCGGGCCATGTCTTCAACATCTCGTCCATCGGCGGTCTGATGGGCGGTGAGAGCGGCGCGATCTATTGCGCGTCCAAGTTCGCGGTCGAAGGCTTCAGCGAATCCGTCGCGCAAGAGGTGCGTCCGTTCGGCATACATCTGACCATCGTCGAGCCGGGTTTCTTCCGCACCGACTTCCTTGACGCCTCGTCGATCCGATACGGCGATAATCCCATCGCCGACTATGCCGAAGCATCGCGCGCCATCCGCGCCTTCTACGACGCGCGCAGCCATAATCAGGCGGGCGATCCTGCGAAGTTGGGTCAGGCCCTGGTCGTCTTGGCGAATGCGGAAAACCCGCCGGTGCGATGGTCGGCGGGCACGGACGCCATCGGCGTGGTCGAGATGAAGGCGGACAGCCTGAAGGCCGAACTGGAGGCCTGGCGCGATCTTTCAGCCTCAACCGACGGCGACTTCACCTTCCGCGAAGAGCCAAGGCTAGGCGGCGCCTGGGGCTGATCCCAGCCTAGACCAGCGCTTCCGTCGTCGGTCCGGCCGCCCAATCGCGGAAGCGGATCGTCAGCGGGGGCGTGGCGTCGGGGCGGGCCAGATCGACCACCAAGGGGCCGATCTCGGAGGGGTTGGGCAGGACGGACGGGTCTTCGCCCGGATAGGCCTGGGCGCGCATGGCGGTGCGCATGCGGCCGGGATCAACGATGCTGACGCGGACGGGCGTGCTCTCGATTTCGTCGGCCCAGGCCTTCACCAAGGCCTCGGCGCCCGCCTTGGTCGCGGCGTACATGCCCCAGAAGGCCTTGGGCGCGCTGGCGACGCTGGTGGTGAAGTGGATGGCGCGGCCGGCGTCGGAGGCGCGCAGCAGCGGCTCCAGCGAGCGGATCAGGCGATAGACGGCGGTGAAGTTGGTCTTTTCGACCTTGGCGAATTCGCGCGGGTCGGCGTGCGACACCGGCGTCAGGCCCGAAGGGCCCATGGTGGCGGCGCAGTGGACCCAGATGTCCAGCTTCTTGAACCGTTCGAAAATGGCGCCGCCCAGCCTGTCGATAGCCCCGCCATCCACCAGATCGAACGGGATCAGGGTCGCATGGCGGCCGGTGGCGGCGAAGATGGCGTCGTCCAGCTCTTCCAGACCGCCCTGTGTGCGCGCCGTCGCGATGACGTGGGCGCCGGCCTTGGCCAGGGCCAGCGCGCTCTCATAACCGATGCCGCGCGAGGCGCCGACGACGAGGGCGATACGGTCGTTCAAGGGAAGTTCGGACATGGCCGCTGATAGCGCGGCCTCGGCCCTCAAGCCAAGGCCTGCGCGCTCGGCTTTCGATCAGGCGCTGACCAGCAAGGACAGCTGTTTGGCGCCGAACTCGCGCCCGCCTTCCTCGATCTCGCGATCCAAGAGGCGGGTGGGGTAGTCGCCAGTGAAATAGTGGTCGGTGAACTGCGGGGCGGCGGCGTTGCGGCCGGTCTCTCCCATCGCGCGATACAGGCCGTCGATGGACAGGAAGCCCAGCGAATCGACCTCCAGCATGTCGCGCATCTCTTCCAGCGTCTTGTTGGCGGCCAGCAGCTGCGCGCGCTCGGGCATATCGATGCCGTAGAAGTCCGGGAACAGGATTTGCGGGCTGGCCGAGCGCAGGTGGACCTCGGTCGCGCCGGCGGCGCGCACGGCGCGGACCAGTTTCAGCGAGGTGGTGCCGCGCACGATGGAATCATCGATCAGCACGACGCGCTTGCCGGCCAGGGCCGACTTGTTGGGGCTGTGCTTCATGCGCACGCCCTTCTGCCGGGCGCCCTGGCTGGGCTGAATGAAGGTGCGGCCCAGATAGTGGCTGCGGATGATGCCCATTTCGTAGGGAATGCCGCTTTCCTGGGCGTAGCCTAGGGCGGCCGGAACGCCGGAATCGGGCACCGGCACGACGATGTCGGCCTCGACGCCCAGTTCGCGGGCGAGGCCGCGACCCATTTCCTTGCGGACCTCATAAACGGAGCGGCCGTTCACCACGGAATCCGGGCGCGAGAAATACACGTATTCGAACAGGCACGGACGCGCCGCGCGGGCGGGGAAGGGCTTGAGCGAGCGCAGGCCGCTGTCGTCGATCACGACGATCTCGCCATGTTCGACGTCACGCACGAAGGTGGCGCCCATCATGTCCAGGGCGCAGGTCTCGGAGGCCAAAACCCAGCCGTCGCCCAACTGGCCCAGCACCAGCGGGCGGATGCCCAGCGGGTCGCGCGCGCCGATCATCTTGGTGCGGGTCTGGGCCACCAGGGCGTAGCCGCCCTCAATCCGGGCCAGGGCGTCGGTGAAGCGATCGACGATCTTGGCTTTGCGGCTGCGCGCGATCAGGTGGAGGATGACTTCGGAATCCGAGGTCGACTGGAAGATGGCGCCTTCGCTAACCAGCTGGGCGTGCAGGAATTTGAAGTTGGTCAGGTTGCCGTTGTGGGCGATGGCGATGCCGCCCTGGTCCAGATCGGCGAACATCGGCTGGATGTTGCGCAGGAAGCTGCCGCCGGCGGTAGAGTAGCGGGTGTGGCCCACGGCCGCGCGGCCGGGCATCCGCGTCATCAGGTCGGCGCCGCCGAAGGCCTCGCCCACCAGGCCTTGGTGCCGTTCGGTGTAGAAGCGCTCGTCCTTGACGCTGGCGATGCCGCAGGCTTCCTGGCCGCGATGCTGAAGAGCGTGAAGACCCAGGGCGACGACGGAAGAGCCTTCGTCCTCGTCCGCGCCCCAGACGCCGCAGACGCCGCATTCCAGACGGAGCTGGTCATCCTCCGGCTCGCGCCAGTGCTCGCGGTGAACGACGGGATCGGCGATATGGTGGCGCATCGTGGGGCTCCGATGACCGGGGAAACTTAAGGGGCGGCTTCGCGGCGCGAGTTAGGCTCTGATTGCGTCGGGGGCAAGGCTTCGTCGTCCGAAAACCCCCGCCGTACGGACGAATCCACGACCGGCGTGATGGCGTCGGCGCCGCGTCCGATGCTGGGCAGGACGATCTGGATCATCCGCGCGCCCATGGCGCTGACCGGATAGAGGGCCGCCTTTCCGAGCCAGAGCGGCGTGCGCTCGCCCGGCAGGGCTGCGACGATGACCAGATGCACCGCGCCGATCAGGACCAGCGCACGAATGCCGCCGATGAACAGGCCGAAGATGCGGTCGATGACGCCGAGGTGCGGATGATCCTTGGCGCTCTTGGACATCATCGAGCCGACCAGGCGCAGGCCGAAATAGACGACGAAAAAGGTCAGGACGGCGGCCAGGATCGACCCGGCCCACTCGGGATCGACGAAGGCGCGCGTGACGCCGGCGGTCCAGGGCAGGGCGATCAGGGCGACCAGGGCCGCCAAGGTCGCGCTGAGCAGCGTAATGACCTCGCGCACCCCGCCGCGCACCCAGCCGGCGGCGACGGAAAACAGGATCACCACGATGGCGAAGACGTCGTATCCGGTCACGCGTGGGGGATCCTGCGGTTGCTACCAGGGTCTAATAGCGGTTCTGCGAGATTCGTTCGACCACATCCGTCAGGCGCGTGACGGATGTCACCTGCACCCCCTTGGTCTTGGCGGTCAAAGTCGGGCTGAGCACCTGATCAAAGCCCAGTTTTTGCGCCTCGCGCAGGCGGGCCTCGGCGCGGCCGACGCTGCGGACCTCGCCCGACAGGCCGATTTCGCCGAAGACGACGCAGCCCTGGGGCAGGGACACGCCGGTCGCCGAGCTGATCAGCGCCGCCGCCGCCGCGAGGTCCGCCGCCGGTTCGTTGATGCGCAAGCCGCCCGCGACATTCAGATAGACGTCCTGATCGCCGAAGCCGAAGCCGCAGCGGGCCTCCAGCACGGCCAGCACCATGGCCAGACGTCCCGTCTCCCAGCCGATCACGGCGCGGCGCGGGGTGCCGTAGGCGGACTTGGACACCAGGGCCTGCATCTCGACCAGGACGGGGCGCGAGCCCTCGATCCCGGCGAAGACGGCGGCGCCCGGTGCGCGCTCCTTGCCCTCGCCCAGGAAAAGGGCGGACGGGTTGGCGACCTCGCGCAGACCCGCGTCGCCCATTTCGAACACGCCGATCTCGTCGGTGGCGCCGAAGCGGTTCTTGCCGGCGCGCAGGATGCGGAACGGATAGCCGCGCTCGCCCTCGAAGGTCATGACGGCGTCGACAAGGTGTTCGACCACGCGAGGGCCGGCGACCTGGCCGTCCTTGGTGACGTGGCCGACAAGGACCACCGCGACGCCCTGCGACTTGGCCAGTCGCACCATTTCGCCGGCGCAGGCCCGGACCTGGGTGATCGAGCCGGGGCCGCTTTCATGGACGTCGGACCATAGGGTCTGGATCGAATCGACGATGACGATGTCGAACTGTTCGCGCTTCAGCGTGCCCAGGATGTCGCGCAGCGCCGTCGCGGCCGCCAGATTGACCGGCGCGTCGGCCAGGCCCATCCGCTTGGCGCGGGCACGGATCTGCTCGACGGCTTCTTCGCCCGAGATATAGGCCACGCGCGATCCGCGCAGCGCCGCCTTGGCTGCGACCTCCAGCAACAAGGTGGACTTGCCGACGCCGGGATCGCCGCTGAGCAGGATGGCCGAGCCGGGCACGACGCCGCCGCCGCAGACCCGGTCGAACTCGTCCACGCCCGTCGTGATGCGCGGCGGCTCTGGCGTGTCGGACTGAAGCGTTTCGAACTGGATGCCGCGCGTGCGGGCCAAAGCCGCCGCCGACGGCTTGATCGCGCCCGGCGGGGCCGAGCGGCTTTCCTCGCTAAGGGTGTTCCACTGGCCGCAGGAGCCGCACTGGCCCGACCACTTGCTGTGGACCGAGCCGCAGGACTGACAGACGTAGAGGGCGGAATCGCGAGCCATGGGCTTCCTTAGCAGATCGAACGGTCGCGTCGGACATGGCGTCGGCTCACGACAGTTTCGGTCGCAGGCGCAACCTTTGCCATACTGAAGGATTGAGAATGTGTCGCACACCCTTGCTTCTTGAAGCGACGCAACGTCAACATCCGCCCATCTTCTCTCGCCGAGGCCTGTCATGACCGATCCGACGACCCACTCCCAACCCGCTGTCGATCCGGCCCTGGTCGCGCGGGTCAAGGGCATACTGCTGCAACCCAAGTCTGAATGGCTCAAGATCGACGGCGAGTTCGCCACGACCAAAAGCCTGTTCACCCGCTATGCGATGATCCTGGCGGCGATCGGCCCGGTCTGTTCGCTGCTCGGCGGTCAGTTGATGCCGATCATGGGCGTGAAGCTGTCGATCGTGGGCGCGATCGTCGTGGCGCTCGTCAGCTACGGCATGTCCTTGCTGGGGGTCTTCCTGCTGGGACTGATCATCAATGCGCTGGCGCCGAACTTCGGCGGTACGGCCAATAAGGTTCAGGCCATGAAGCTGGCCGTCTATTCCTGGACCGCCGCCTGGCTGGCGGGCGTCTTCGGCCTGATCCCGATGCTGGGCATCCTGGCCATCCTGGGCCTCTACAGCTTCTATCTGCTGTTCGTCGGCCTGCCGATCCTGATGAAGGTGCCGGAAGACAAGAAGGTCGGCTATTTCATCGTGACGGTGATCGCCGGCGTCGTGATGTATTTCATCATCTCGGCGATCGTCGGAGCCATTTCGATGAGCTTCGTCGCCGCGTCGGTCGGCATGGCCGGGCTCGCGGGAATGGGCGCCGGCTACTGAGAATAGACGCGCGGCACGCGGGGGGTGATCGAGGTCAGCAGCTCGTAGCTGATGGTCCCCGCAGCGGCCGCGGCGTCGTCCAACAGGCGGTTCGGGCCGAATAGTTCGACCGGATCGCCAACCGCGACATCCAGGCCGGTGATGTCCACCGCGCAGACATCCATCGAGACCCGACCCAGCAGCGGGCGGGTATCGTTGGCGATCCAGACGGCACCCTTGGGCGAATAGGACCGCAGCAATCCATCCGCATAGCCGGCCGCCACGGTGGCGACCTTGATCGGGCGTTCGGCGATGTAGCCGCGCGAATAGCCGACGCTCTCGCCCGCCGGCACGTCGCGGACCTGGAGCACCTCGGCCGTCAGGGTCGCCACGGGTGAGATACGGGGATCGGGACGCCCCTCTGGCCCGCCGCCGTAAAGACAGATGCCGGGCCGCACCGTGTCGAAGGCGAAGTCCGGGCCTAGGAAACAGCCGCTAGAATTGGCGAACGATCGGATCACGCCCGGATAGCGATCCAGAACGCCCGCGAAGGCGTCACGCTGGCGCCGGTTCATTGGATCGGCCGGTTCGTCGGCGCAGGCGAGGTGGGTCAGGACCAGGGCTAGGCCGTCGAACGCCTCGGGCGCGTCCTCGGGCCGAATACCCAACCGGTTCATGCCAGTGTCGATCTGCAGGCCGCAGATCCCGCCGCCCGCCGCCCTCCAGGCCTGGATCTGCGCCGGATGGTTCAGCACGGGCCGTAGGTCCGACGCCTTGAGCATCGCCGCATCGTCGCCGTGACAGCCGTCGAGCACATAGATGACGGGACCGTCGGCGCCCAAGGCCGCCCGCAGCCGCACGCCCTCCGCCGCCCGCGCGACGAAGAAGGTCCTCGCGCCCTCGGCCATCAGCCGACTCGCCACGGCCTGCGCCCCCAATCCATAGCCGTCCGCCTTGACCACCGGATGCACCGCCTGGCCGCTGACGGCCTCCAGCGTGTGATAGTTGCGCGCCAGGGCGTTCAGATCGACGGAGAGGACGGCGGGGGTCGATGCGGTCATGGCGTCCTTATGCGCCAACATCACACCGATGGAAGAGGCTACTCGTAGCTGACCTCTTCATAGCCGTGCGCCAGGTTGCCGAAGCGGACGGTGTCGGCGTCGAAGGCCAGTTTGACGATGCCGATGGGGCCGTGGCGCTGCTTGCCGATGACGACCTCGGCCTGGCCTTGCAGGCGGTCCATGTCCTGCTGCCATTGCAGGTGTTCCTCGGTCCCCTCACGAGGCTCGGCCCGGCCCAGGTAGTAGCTTTCGCGATAGACGAACATCACGCAGTCGGCGTCCTGCTCGATCGAGCCGGATTCACGAAGGTCCGACAGTTGCGGGCGTTTGTCGTCGCGCTGCTCGACCTGACGCGACAGCTGCGACAGGGCGATGATCGGCACCGACAGTTCCTTTGCAAGGGCCTTCAGTCCGCCGGTGATTTCGGACACCTCCTGCACGCGGTTCTTTTGGCCCCCGCTGTTGCCGGTCGTGACCAGTTGCAGATAGTCGACGATGATAAGGTCCAGCCCATGTTCCATGCGCTTCAGGCGGCGCGCGCGGGCCGCCAGCTTGGAGATGGACAGGCCGCCGGTGGCGTCGATGTAGAGGGGGCTTTCGCCAATCTCGACCGCCGCGTCGCGCAACTTGCCGAAGTCGGCGGCGTCGATCTCGCCCTTGCGCAGCTTGTCCGACGACACGCCTGACGCATCGGCCAGAATACGCATCGCCAGCTGCTCAGCGCTCATTTCCAGCGAATAGAAGGCGACGACGCCGCCGTTGACCGTCTTGCGGCCTTCCGGTGTCGGCTCCCACTGATAGGCGCGCGCCACGTTGAAGGCCATGTTGGTCGCCAGCGCTGTCTTGCCCATCGACGGACGGCCGGCGAGGATCAACAGGTCGGACGGGTGCAGGCCGCCTAGTTTGCGGTCCAGATCGTTCAGGCCGGTGGCGAGGCCGGCCAGCTTGCCCTCGCGCTGATACGCTTCGGCCGCCATCTGAACGGCGCCGGACAAGGCGTTGGAGAAGCTGACGAAACCGGAAGAGGGCTTGCCCGTCTCGGCCAGCGAATACAGGGTCTGTTCGGCCTGTTCGATCTGCTCGTCGGCGGGCGTCTCCGGATTGGGCGCCTCCTTAATCATGTCGCCGCCGATGCGGATCAAGTCGCGGCGCAGCGCCAGGTCATAGACGACGCGGGCGTAGTCTGGGGCGTTAGCGGCGGGCGGCGCGCGGTCGACCAGGTCGGCGAGATAGCGCAGGCCGCCAAACTCCTGGAACGCCGGATCCTGCTTGAACCGTTCCATCAGAATGGTGGGCTCGGCCAGCAAGCCCTGGCGGATATGGTCCTCGATCGCGTCGAACAGCCGCTGGTGGAAGGGTTCGTAGAAGTGCGAGCCGCGCAGCCGGTCGTTCAACCGCTCGAACACGGCGTTGTCGAACATCAGCGAGCCCAGCAGCGCCTGCTCGGCCTCCAGATTGTGCGGCATCGAAGTGACGCCGCCGGAGTCCAGCGGAGACGACGAGAAGGGCATGGGGGCGAAGGCGTTCATCGATTAACGCTTTAGCCCTCTCACGCCCCTGCGTCAGACGCGGACGCCGCCTGGACCGTGGACAGATCGCGCCGCCTTGGGGACGAACCGGAATTCCTCAATCGGCGCGCGTCAGGCGGCTGACACAAGACTGGTCAGCGCAAAGCTCCAGAAGACCCACTTCAGCCCGACGGCTTGAATGCCCGCACGAAGCAGGGATCGCCGCCGATCCAGCAGATAGGCCGTCGTCACGACGATCCAGATCCAAGCTGATGTCGCCAGTCCCAGCCAGCCGTTGTCCCAATGGATGCCGACGATATAGGCGCCGCCGCCGAGGGCCAGGCCGGGCCAGACTGACTTGAAGAACCGCCTAGAAAGTTCGGCCGGAAGCAGCGTGAAGACGGCCGCCTCAACAGCCATCAGGGCTAACCCAATCGCCGCCAGGACGAGCGGGGAAAGGCGATCCAGTGCGTCAGGAACGACGCCGTCGCCCGGAGCCAATAGGCCAAGCCCGACAACCCCGCAGATCAACAGCAGGCTGCCGCCTGCGAATATCGCAAATGAGCGGCCGATGCCCGATGGGGTCAGATCATCGGCGATCAGGCGCACGGATAGTCGTGCGCCATCCATTCGCGGACGGCCTGGGTCACGCTGATGTTGCGACGGCTTTGAGGGACGGCGTTGAAACGGCTCAGGATGGCGTTCGGTGAAAAGCCGACCTTGTCCGGCATGCAGGTCGCGGGCTGACGGCCGGCCGCCTTGGCCTGGGTCTGTTCGGCGCGCACGGCGCGAACGGCGGTTCGGAACTCGGCCATCAGGCGACGGGTGTCCGAGCGCAGCAGGGCAGTGGGATTCTGAGGAATGGCGTTGGCGGTTGTCAGGAACTCCTGAACCGTCATGGCGTTGGCCGCGCCGGCGAAAAGCGACAGCGCCAGGACGCCGGCTGCGATTGATCTGGTCTTCATCTGGTCCCCTCCATAGCCCCCTCTGGCAGCGCGCAGATTGAACGGCGATATGTGTCGCAACTGGGGCGAAGCCGAACGGTCAAGCTGAAGGTTTCGTAATGCAAACAAGGAAAAGGGCGCTCCGCAGAGCGCCCTTGCCTGGCCTTCGATCAGCCCGACCTCACCATTTCAGGCTGAGGCGCGCATAGCCGTAGCGACCGTTGAAACCGAAGGGCGAATAGTAGGGGAAGCCCAGAACGCCGTTGGAGTTCAGCGACGCCGGGACGAAGTCCGGATATTCGTCGAACACATTGTCCAAGCCGATCGCCACGCCCACGCGTTCGGTCAGCTGGAACCGGCCTTCCAGATCCACGACCGTCTTGGCCCCGGTGCTGTAGTCATTCGCCGCCGTCGAGCCGGGTTGCAGCACGTCGCCATAGTAGGTGGCGCGAACCGTTGCGCCCCACTTGTCCCGGCTCCAGTCCGCCGACGCCGAGACCTTTGTATCGGGCGTGCCGTCTTCGATGGTCAGGATGCGTTGGCGGGCGAACAGGGTCGGCACCGGGTTCAGCACCGAGGAAGACGTCGGCACGCGGTTGACCGACACATCGTTGAAGTTGGCCGCAATGGTGAAATCGAAATCGCCGAGCGTATCGGTCGGCAGGCGATACCGTCCGACGATGTCCACGCCTTCGGTCGATGTCGAGACGCCGTTCAGGAAGAAGCGCGCGGCCTGGACGCCTTGCGGATCCAGCAGGCCGGCGACCTGACCCGAGAACGTCCGGTTGATCAGTTCGGACAGAACGATCTGATCGTCGATGTCGATCTTGTAGGCGTCAACCGTCAGGTCGAACCGGCCCAACCGCACCACCGCCCCTAGCGAATAGTTGGTCGAGGTCTCGGCCTTCAGCGGACGCGCGCCAAGGGCCGCTGCGACCGCGCTGGTGGCCGGGAAGGTGCCGGTCTCGACCACGGCGCCGTTCTGGATCACCGAGGCGGTGGAGGTGAAATACGACTGCTGCAAGGACGGCGCGCGGAAGGCGGTCGAGACCGAACCGCGCAGGGCGAAGTTGGGGGTGAAGTCATAGCGGGCCGACAGCTTGCCCGTCTGGGTGTCGCCGAAGTCGGAATAGTCCTCGAACCGCACGGCGCCCTCGACGCGCAGCTTGTCGGTCAGGGGAATTTCAACGTCGGCGTAGGCGGCGAAGTTGTCGCGATCGACATCCACGGCGTTCGAGGGCTGGAAGCCGACGAAGCCCTGGGCGCCGCCGGTCAGGGCCGTGTTGGCGCCTAAGGGGCCGCGGTTGTAGCTTTCAGGCTGGCCGGCCTCGATCTTGTAGTTTTCCCAGCGCTGCTCCAGGCCCCAGGCAAAGTTCAGCGGGCCGCCGGACAGACCGACTTCGAACTCACGGCTGAAGTCGGCGCCCAGCACCAGTTGATCGTAGATCAGGCTGCCGGAATCGAAGCTGGTCGGCGAAGTCGCGCCGTAGGTGGAGTTCAGCGAATCCTCGGTGCGGAAGTCCAAGGCGTTGCGGCCATAGGTCAGGCTGATGTCCGTATTCCAGCCCGCCAGTTCGCCGCGCAGGCCGCCGGCCAGCGAGGCGTCTTTCGAATTGATGGCGATTTTCGGCAGGAAGCCGTTCGGGTAGATCGAGGCGACATTGTTGACGTTGTCGGACAGGCGAGGGAAGGCGGCGCCTTCGCTGTCGCGGTCCTGATAGCCAGCCCAGCCATAGGCCTCCCAGCCGTTGCCCAGGCCCTTGCCGGCATTGGCGAAGACGGTCCACTGCTCCACGTCCGGGTCGCCGAAGCGGGCGGTGATCGCGCCGTTCGCCGCCGCGCGGGGGTCATAGTCCGAACGGTTGGTCGACTCGCGGTTCAGATACTCCGCCGACAGGGTCAGAAAGCCGTCGTCGCCCAACGAAAAGCCCTGCCAGGCCGAGGCCGTGACGGTGCCGCCGTCGGTCTCGTCGCGTTCACCGCGCGCGGTCTTCACGGTGGTGAAATACTGGCCGTAGGTCACGCTGGCGCCGCCGCCGCTGGAGGCCTCCTTCAGGCGCAGGTTCACCACACCGGCGATGGCGTCCGAGCCGTACTGGGCCGAGGCGCCGTCACGCAGTACCTCCACCCGGTCCAGAGCGCCGGTCGGAATGGTGTTCAAGTCGACGGCGGCCGACCCGCGCCCCACCACGCCGTTGACGTTGACCAGGGCCGACGCATGGCGACGGGTGCCGTTGACCAGCACTAGCGTCTGGTCCGGCGACAGGCCGCGCAAGGTGATCGGGCGGATCGAGTCCGAGCCATCGTTGGCTGACGGCCGCTGGAATGTCAGCGACGGCACGGCCTGGGCCAGGGCGGTAGCGAACTCCGTCGTGCCACGCGTCTGCAACGCCTCGGACGTCACGACATCGACGGGCGCCAGGGTGTCGAGGCGCGAGCGGTTCTGGACCCGCGTGCCGGTTACGACAATGTCGTCCACCTGCGCCGCGTCACCGGCGACGGGTTCGGCGTTCTGAGCAAAGGCCGGGGCGGCGGTCAGCAGGGCTAAGGTCGAGACGGTGGCGAGCAGGGCCGGTGCGGCGGCCCGTTGAGAAAGAGAGCGCATTGAGAGATTTCCTAAAGTCTTATTTTGGCGCGAGCGTGCATCGCCGCCGCTAACCGCGACGGGCTTTTTGTGTTCGGCTTGGATTGGGTATGGCGTGCGGTCTCAGCCGCGACATCGCGCGACGACGCGCCTAACAGCCACTAAATCTGACAATATCATTATCACCATCTCCGACCACAGGGCGGGGAGGCCCAGCGGTCATGGCGATATCAGGGCGAAGATGCGGCGGGTCAATCGCGCGCCGCCGCCATGTTTTCTGCCTCGGCCATATAGAAAAGCTATGGCCTGATAGCCCGTGCTGTCGCCTGATCGCCTCCTGCGCAGCAAAAAGGGCGCGTCCCTTGCGAGACGCGCCCTTGATGTCGTTGGGATCCGGTCGGATCAGGCTTCGTCGCCGAAGCCTTCTTGTTGACCGGCGCCGCCTTCGATCAGTTCCTGGGCCGATTGCTCGGCGGCCTGGCGCTCATCGTCGAACTGGCTGCGGATCACGTCCTCGCCCTTGGCTTGGCGCTCGGCCTCGTCCATCGAGCGGGCGATGTTGATCTTGACCGTGGCGCGGACCTCGGCGTGCAGGCGGACCGGCACTTCGTGGACGCCCAGGCTCTTGATCGCCGTGTTCAGGACGACCTGCGAGCGCTCGACCTTGCCGCCTTCGGCCTGGATGGCCTCGGCGACGTCGCGACCGGCGACCGAACCGTACAGGTGACCGGTTTCACCGGCCTGACGGATCATGACGTAGGTCTGGCCGTCGATCTTGTCGGCGACCTTCTGTGCGTCGGCCTTGTTCTTCTCGTTGCGCTGCTCGATGGCGGCGCGGTCGAGTTCGAACGCCTTCAGGTTGGCGGCGGTGGCCCGGCGGGCCTTGTCGCGCGGCAGAAGGAAATTACGGGCGAAGCCGTCCTTGACGGACACGACGTCGCCGATGGCGCCGAGATTCTCGACGCGTTCAAGCAGAACGACCTTCATCTCACTTCACCACGTAAGGCAGGAGGGCCAGATAGCGAGCGCGCTTGATGGCCTTGGCCAGTTCACGCTGCTTCTTCTGGGAGACGGCGGTGATGCGCGAAGGCACGATCTTGCCGCGTTCGGAGACGTAACGCTGCAGCAGCTTGACGTCCTTGTAGTCGATCTTCGGCGCATTGGCGCCCGAGAACGGGCAGACCTTGCGGCGACGATAGAAGGGGCGGCGGCCGGCGGCGCCGGAGCCCGCCGGTGCGCCCGGGGTCGGGGCGGTGGTATCGGTCATGTTCCGGGTTCCTTATTCGGCGTCGGCGGCGGCGTCGTCGCGCGGGGTGCGCTCGCGCTCACGCTCGCGTTCACGCTCGCGACGGGCCAGCAGCGGCGACAGTTCCAGGTCGAGTTCCTCGACACGAACGGTCAGCCAGCGCAGCACGTCTTCGTTGATCGACAGCTGACGCTCGACTTCGGCCATGGCGGCCGGAGGGGCGTCGACGGCCAGCAGCGAATAGTGAGCCTTGCGGTTCTTCTTCACGCGGTAGGTCAGGTTGCGCAGACCCCAGTATTCGATCTTGGCGACCGAGCCGCCACCGGCGACGATCAGATCCTTGATGGTGTCATTCAGCGCTTCGGCCTGTTGCGCCGAGATATCCTGGCGCGTCATGACCGTGTGCTCGTAAAGAGCCATGCGGTAGTCTCCCTTGTGGGCGTCGGCGCGGAAACGACCGGGTAAGTCGGTCTCCACGATGGCTCCTGGCGCGGCGGCCGGACCGAACGTCCAACCCTTTGGTGCTCCGCGACAGGACCGAAGCCCTGGAAAGGCGGGGCCTATAGGCGAAAAGGGGCGAGGAAGCAAGGATGGCGGCAGACGCTTGTGGCGCCCCTCGACCCCGCCTAAACCAGCCACATGCCGAAGCTGACGTCCGCGGTCGATCCGCAAAGCCAAAAATACAAGTCCCTACACGCACACAACAGCGCCCTGGTCGCCGAGTTGCGCAACCATGTGGCCAAGGCCGCGCGCGGCGGGTCCGACAAGTCGCGCGACCGTCACGTCGCTCGCGGCAAGCTGTTGCCGCGCGACCGCGTCGAGCGCCTGCTGGATCCCGGCTCGCCCTTCCTGGAGATCGGGCAACTGGCTGCGCATGACATGTATGACGGCGAGGCCCCGGCGGCGGGCGTCATCGCCGGCATTGGCCGGGTTTCGGGCCGCGAGGTCATGATCGTCTGCAACGACCCGACGGTGAAGGGCGGCGCCTACTTCCCCATGACGGTCAAGAAGCACCTGCGCGCCCAGGAAATCGCCGAGCAGAACCGTCTGCCGTGCGTCTATCTGGTGGATTCCGGCGGGGCCAATCTGCCGCACCAGGCCGAGGTGTTTCCCGACCGCGACCACTTCGGCCGCATCTTTTTCAACCAGGCCCGGATGAGCGCCAAGGGCATCGCCCAGATCGCTTGCGTCATGGGCTTGTCCACCGCCGGCGGGGCCTATGTGCCGGCCATGTCGGATGAGACGATCATCGTCAGAAATCAGGGGGCCATCTTCCTGGCCGGCCCGCCGCTGGTGAAGGCGGCGACCGGCGAGGTCATCTCGGCGGAGGAGCTGGGCGGGGCGGAGACCCACGGTCGTCGCTCGGGCGTGGTCGATCATGTCGCCGAGAACGATGAGCACGCGCTGGAGATCGTGCGCTCCATCGTCGCCAATCTGAACACGACCAAGGCCGTCGAGATGGATGTGCGCGAACCGCGCGCGCCGGCCTTCGACGCAGAGGAGCTGTACGGCCTGATCCCGGACGACGTCCGCGCCCCCTATGATGTGCGCGAGGTCATCGCCAGGCTGGTGGACGGGTCGGAGTTCGACGAGTTCAAGAGCCTGTACGGCTCGACCCTGGTGTGCGGGTTTGCGCGTATCTGGGGCTATCCGGTCGCCATCCTGGCCAATAACGGCGTCATCTTTTCCGAGAGCGCCCAAAAGGGCGCGCACTTCATCGAACTGGCCTGCAAGCGCAAGATTCCGCTGCTGTTCCTGCAAAACATCAGTGGCTTCATGGTCGGCGGCAAATACGAAGCGGGCGGCATCGCCAAGGACGGCGCCAAGCTGGTGACGGCCGTGGCCTCGGCCGAAGTGCCCAAGTTCACTGTCCTGATCGGCGGCAGTTTCGGCGCGGGGAACTATGGCATGTGCGGCCGGGCCTATTCGCCGCGCTTCCTGTTCACCTGGCCTAACAGCCGGATCGGGGTCATGGGCGGCGAGCAGGCCGCCAGCGTCTTGGCGACCGTGCACCGCGACGCCGAGACCTGGAGCGCGGACGACGCCGAAGCCTTCAAGGCGCCCATCCGCCAGAAGTATGAGGACGAGGGCAATCCCTATTACGCCACCGCCCGCCTGTGGGACGATGGCGTCATCGACCCGGCCCAGACTCGTGATGTGCTGGGCCTGGCCATCAGCGCTAGTCTGAACGCCCCGATCCCGGAGACGACGTTCGGCCTGTTCCGGATGTAACCTATTGGTCCGCGCCTCGTTGTGAGCGGACACGCAGTTTGGAGACCCCCATGGCCGATCAACCGACCGAAGCCGACCTCAACGCCCTGGACGTCACCGACGCCGAGGCGGCCGAGATCAACAGCATCGCCCAGCCGCTGGTGCCCGATGCCGCGCCGGACGCCAACGACGATCTGGTGCAGATCGATTCGACCACCGACGGCGTCGTCTTCGTGACCATCAACCGGCCGGCCAAGAAGAACGCATTCGACGCCGCGACTATTGCAGCCCTGCACGAGGCGTTCGAGACGCTGCACGGCGCGGACCGGGTGCGGGCCGTCTTCATTCGGGGGGCGGGCGGCACCTTCAGCGCCGGGGCCGATCTGAACTGGATGCGCGACGCCGCCGGCTGGTCCGAGAGCGACAACCGCGACGATGCCATGGGCCTGGCGAAAATGCTGAAGGCGCTGCACGACATTCCCGCCCTGACGGTGGCGGTGGTCGAGGGCAACGCCATGGGCGGCGGAGCGGGCATCGTCGCCGCCTGCGACATGGCCGTGGCGGTCGAGGGGGCGCGTTTCGCCTTCTCCGAGGTCAAGCTGGGTCTGATCCCGGCGACCATCGCCCCCTATGTGATCGAGGCCGTCGGCGCGCGCCGCGCCCGCCAGCTGTTCCTGACCGCCAACGCCTTCGACGCCGACTACGCCGCCCATGCCGGCCTGATCGACCTGGTCCTGCCCGAAGGATCGGTGGACGAGTTCATCTCGATGCTGAGCGACAGCCTGACCAACAATGCGCCGGGCGCGATGGGCGAGGCCAAGCGTCTGGTCAACGACATCGCCCACCACAAGATCGACAACGGTCTGATGGACGAAACCGCCAAACGCATCGCCCGCGCCCGCGTGTCGGACGAAGGCCGCGAGGGCGTCGCCGCCTTCCTGGAAAAGCGCAAGGCCAGCTGGACGGTCTGATCTTCTACTAACCGTCATTCCGGGGCGTCCGAAGGACGAACCCGGAACCCAGGCGGCTTGCACCAGCGAATGACGAGGTCGGCGTCTGAACCGTCCTCCTGGCTTCCGGGTTCTTTGCTACGCTCGGCCCCGGAATGACGGATGAGTTCGTTCAGGCGTAGTTGAAGCTGATCGAAATCCGGTCGGCCTTGGCCAGGTTGGTCGGCACTTCGTGGCGCAGCCAGCTTTCCCACATCAGAACCGTGCCTGCCTGAGGCTGTAGATAGACGAACGGCCGCTCGGCCTCGCTCGCGTCTTCCGTCACCGACGGGCGGGCCATCATGAAGGGCAGGCGGGGATCTTCCAGCTTCAGCGATGAGGCGCCGTCTGGCACGTCGATATATACGGTGCCCGACAGGAAGGCGTGCGGGTGGATGTGACCCGTATGGCCGCCCCCGGGTTTCAGGATGTTGACCCATAGATTGTCGAGGCGGGGTTTGCGCGCCAGGTCGAAGTTCAGAGCCTTGGCGTAGGCGACGGCGTGGCGATCCAGATGCCGCTTCAACTCGGCGAACTCCGGGAACCGCTGAGGCAGGTCGTTCAGCGATCCGTAGGAGGTGTAGCCGCGATAGGCGTTGGCCTTGCACCACCGGCGGCCGGCCTCATCCTCCTCGGCCATCATCCGGATGACGTCGATCAGCTGTGCGTTGAAGTCGGACCAGCCACGCCCTTCGGCGAGGGAGGCTTCATAGACCTGGGTGACGAAGAGGGGGCGCAGGGACATCGGAGGGGCTTAACGCCTGCCGCGTCGCGTGAGAAGGGTCGTGCTCTGCCTCTCGCCTGATGCGCACGATCCGGCTAAGACCGCTTCATGTTCAAGTCCGTCCTTGTCGCCAATCGCGGCGAAATCGCCTGCCGTGTCTTCCGCACCGCCAAGCGGATGGGGATTCGCACCATCGCCGTCTATTCCGAGGCGGACGCCAACGCCCTGCATGTGCGCGAAGCCGACGAGGCGGTGCTGATCGGTCCGGCGGCGGCGCGCGAATCCTATCTGGACGGCGGCAAGGTGCTGGCGGCGGCCAAGGCGACTGGCGCGGAAGCGATCCACCCCGGATATGGCTTCCTGAGCGAGAACGCCGACTTCGCCGAGGCCGTCGCGGCGGCGGGCCTGATCTGGATCGGGCCGGACCCGTCCTCGATTCGCGCCATGGGCCTGAAGGACGCGGCCAAGGAACTGATGATCCAGGCGGGCGTGCCGGTGACGCCGGGCTATCAGGGCGCCGATCAGTCGGAGGAAACCCTGACGGCCGAGGCGGCGCGGATCGGCTATCCGGTGCTGATCAAGGCGGTCGCGGGCGGCGGCGGCAAGGGTATGAAACGGGTCGATGATCCGGCCGATTTCGCCGCTGGTCTGGCCAGCGCCAAGCGCGAGGGGGCTGCGGCCTTCGGCGACGATCGGGTGCTGATCGAACGCTACATCACCCGCCCACGCCACATCGAGGTGCAGGTTTTCGGCGACAAGCACGGCGAGGTCGTCCACCTGTACGAACGCGACTGTTCGCTGCAACGCCGCCACCAGAAGGTGATCGAAGAGGCGCCCGCGCCGGGCATGAGCGAGGCCGTGCGCGCCGCCGTCACCGGGGCCGCGATCAAGGCGGCCCGGGCGGTCAACTATGTCGGGGCCGGGACCATCGAGTTCATCGCCGACGCCTCGGACGGGCTGAAGGCGGACGGCGTCTGGTTCATGGAGATGAACACCCGACTGCAGGTCGAGCATCCCGTGACCGAGAGCGTGACGGGCGTCGATCTGGTCGAATGGCAGTTCCGCGTCGCGGCGGGCGAGCGGATCCCCCTGAAGCAGGATCAGATCCAGCTGAACGGCTGGGCCATGGAGGCGCGGCTGTATGCCGAGGATCCGGCCAACGGCTTCCTGCCCTCCATTGGCAAGCTGGAGCATTTCGTCATGCCTGAAGGCATCCGCGTAGATACCGGCGTGGAGCAGGGCGGCGAGGTCAGCCAGTTCTATGATCCCATGATCGCCAAGCTGATCGTGCATGAGGACACGCGCGAGGAGGCGGCGGCGCGTCTGGCCGAGGCGGCCGGCGAGGTCGAGGTCTGGCCGGTCAAGGCCAACGCCGGCTTCCTGAAACGCTGCCTGGAGCACCCGCGCTTCGTCGCGGGCGATGTGGACACGGGCTTCATCGCGGCGGAGGAGGCGGCGTTGCAGCCGCAGCCGTCCGACGAAGCAACGCTGGCGGCCCTGACCCTGATTGCGGAAGCAGCGGCGGATGCGGTCGAGGCGCGTTCGGACCGGTTCAGCCCTTGGGGCGGCCAGCCGGGCCTGTCCTATGGCGTGCGCCTGAATGCGCCGGCGCAGACAACCGTCTGGGCCCATGTCGATGGTCAGGGCGTGTCCGCTGCGGTGACGCCGGTCGAAACGGGCTGGCGCGGTTCGCAGGGCGAACTGGCCCACGTCGGGTTCGATCAGGTCCAGGCCGGCGATCGCCTGTTCGGCTATCAGACGATCGACGACGGTTTCGTCCTGTTCGTCGATGGTGAGGCGCGTCGCGTCACGCCCTATCGCGCCGCCGTGGGGTCCGGCGCGGGCGCGGTGTCGGATGGTTCGCTGCGCGCGCCCATGCCGGGCAAGATCGTCGCGACGCCGGTCAAGGCCGGCGACGCCGTCACCAAGGGACAGCCGGTCGTGGTGCTGGAAGCCATGAAGATGGAACACGCCCTGACCGCGCCGTTCGACGGCGTGGTGGAAAGCGTCGCGTCTCTTGGCGATCAGGTCGTCGAGGCGGCCGTGTTGGCGGTGGTGAAGGCGAACTAAAGCCCCACGCCGCCGATGGGGCGGGTGAAGACGGTGTCGCCAAAGGTGGCTATCAGAGCCAAGGCGGGTCGCATGACGCCTGTCTCGCGGATGCTGGCCGACCAGGCGTCGTGCGTCGCCTTGCTCATCCACACCTCGGTGACCCACAGGGCGTCGGCATCCTTCGGATCTTGCGCCAGGACATAGCTGTGGCAGCCCGGTCGCTTCACATTGGGATCCAGCAGGCAGAGGCCCAGTTCGTCGCGGCGGCCGGCATGGGCCGTCAGGCGGGTAATCAATCCGTACATACTGGTCCTAAACGCGCTGGGCGAGCTGAGCGGCGCGCGATCATAGCTAGCCCCTTTAGATTAAGAATCTGGCCAATGCGCCTAAGGGGCACTACGTGGGCGCCATGCCGCTTCACATGATCAAGCTGGGCGTCGGGGTGCCGGACGTCGAATGGCTGGAGGCCCGCGCCGCCCGAGGCGGGGCGCTCGTCGTCCACACACGCATGACGCCGAAACGGGCGACCGAGATCGAGGACGGCGGCTCGCTTTATTGGGTGGTGAAGGGGACGATCGTCTGTCGCCAACCGGTGCTGGACATCACAACCTTGGGCGAGGGCAAGCAGAGCCGCTGTGAGATCACGCTCGAACCCAAGGTCATCCGCACCGCGCCCATGGCCCGGCGACCCTTCCAGGGCTGGCGATATTTCGAGCCCAAGGATGCGCCGGTCGATCTGACCGACCTCGACGCTGGCGAGGCTCCGGAAGAACTGGTGCGTCAGCTGCGCGAACTGGGCGCCTGGTAGGCCAAGCCCTCAAAGTTTTTGGGAGTTGACCCCGGCGAGTCGGCGTGGCCTGTGCCGCGTCCGATGATCGCGCTCAGCCCCCAGACCCGTACCGCCTTCCGCGACCTGCTGAACCTGGCATGGCCGGTGATCCTAGCGCGCATCGGCATCATGACCATGGGGCTGACCGACGCCATCGTGGTGGGCAACTATTCCAGCCAGGAACTGGCGTTCCATTCGCTGGCCTGGGCGCCGACGTCGATTGTGGTGACGACAGCAGTGGGCCTGATGCTGGGCGTTCAGGTGATGACGGCGCGGATGCTGGGCGAGGGGCGTCGGCACGCTGTCGGCTCAGTGCTGCGTCGCGGCCTGACCTATTCGTTGCAGATCGGCGTGGTGTCGATGATCGCCCTGATCGCCATTGGCCCGTGGGGACTGGGCAAGCTGGGGCTGGAGGATGGTCTGGCGGAGGGCGCCGGGCCTGCCCTGGTCGTCTTCGCCCTGTCCATGCCCTTCTATCTGATTTCGGTGACGGGCCAGTTCTTCCTGGAGGCTCTGGGCCGGCCCAAGCCCGGCATGGTCGCCATGTGGGTGGCGAACGGGGTCAATCTGGTGCTGAACATCGTGCTGGTGCCGGACCTTCTGGGCTTCGGCTTCGACGGCGCCTTCGCCTCGGCTTGGGCGACGTTCGGGGCGCGGGCGGCGCTGGCGATCTTCCTGGTGATCTACATCCTGCGTTTGCCCGAGGCGCGGGCGCTGGGTATTTTCGACAAGCCCGAGCGCGATCCCAAGGCCGCGCGCGAACAGGTCAAGGTCGGCCTGGGCGCCGGGGCCTCCTATTTCATCGAGGTCGGCGCCTTTTCGGGCTTCACCTTTTTCGCCGGTCAGATCGGCACGGCGGAGACGGCGGCCTGGGCGGTGGTGCTCAACGTCTCGGCCATCGTCTTCATGCTGCCGATGGGGCTGTCGTCGGCGACGGCGGTGCTGGTGGGCCGCAGCTATGGCGCCGGCGACGGGCGAGGGGTGATGCGCGCCGGGCTGGTGGGGCTGGGCGTCGTGACGGCCCTGACATTGGTGGTCGCCCTGCTGGTCTGGCCCAGCGCCCATCTGATCGTCGGCGCCTATAATCGCGATCCGGTCCTGCTGGCCATCGCGGCGCCGGCCCTGGTGCTGGCGACGCTGTTCTTCGTGGCGGACGGCATTCAGGTCGTGGCGGCCCAGGCCAACCGCGCGGCAGGCGACGTCTGGTGGCCCACCATCATGCATTTCGCCGCCTACGGCGCGGTGATGATGCCGCTGGGTTGGGTTCTGGCGCACCAGATGGGCGTCAACGGCCTGGTCTGGGCCGTGGTGATCGCCAGCCTGGCGTCCTCGACCCTGCTGACCGGGCGTTTCATCCGTATTGCGCGCCGTCTGCCGCAAGGCGTTTGAGGAAACCGCGCCGCCGCTCTATATCCCTGCGCTTCCCCGAACTCCTGGACGATCATGGCCCGCATCCTCATCACCTCGGCGCTGCCCTACATCAACGGCATCAAGCACCTGGGGAATCTGGCGGGCTCGATGTTGCCGGCCGACGTCTGGGCGCGGTTCAAGCGGGCCCAGGGTCATGAGGTGCTCTATATCTGCGCTACGGACGAGCATGGCACCCCGGCCGAGCTGGCCGCCGCCGCGGCCGGCCAGGATGTGCGGACCTATTGCGACGAGCAGCACGAGATCCAGAAGGCCGCCGGTCAGGCGTTCGGCCTCAGCTACGACTGGTTCGGCCGGTCGTCGAACCCGCAGAACCATCGCCTGACCCAGCATTTCGCCGAGGCGCTGGAGAAGAACGGCCTGATCGAGGAGCGGGTGGATCGGATGATCTATTCAATCGACGACGCCCGCTTCCTGCCCGACCGCTATGTCGAGGGAACCTGCCCGCACTGCGGCCATGTCGGCGCGCGTGGCGATCAGTGCGACAACTGCGGACGCCTGCTGGATCCGACCGACCTGATTGACCCCTATTCGTCGGTGTCGGGCTCCAAGAATCTGGAGGTGCGCGATACGCGTCACCTTTATCTGCTCCAGACCAAGATCGAGCCCGAAATCCGCGCCTGGGTCGACGGCAAGACCGGCTGGCAACAGCTGGCCAAGTCCATCGCCTACAAACATCTGGACGAGGGGCTGATCGACCGGGGCATCACCCGCGACCTGGCCTGGGGCGTGCCGGTGACGAAGGACGGCTTCCCGCGTCCCGGAATGGAGGACAAGGTCTTCTATGTCTGGTTCGACGCCCCCATCGAATACATCGCCGCGACCGAGGAATGGGCCGAGGCGACGGGCGATTCGTGGCGTGACTGGTGGCGTCTGGACGAGGGCGCTGAAGACGTTCGCTATGTCCAGTTCATGGGCAAGGACAACGTCGCCTTCCACACCGTCAGCTTCCCCGCGACCATCATCGGCTCGGGCGAACCGTGGAAGACGGTGGATCAGTTGAAGGCCTTCAACTGGCTGAACTGGTACGGGGGCAAGTTCTCCACCAGCCAGAAGCGCGGCGTCTTTATGGATCAGGCGCTGGAGCTGCTGCCGGCCGATTACTGGCGCTGGCGCCTGACGGCCTATGGGCCGGAGCACGCGGATTCGGCCTTCACCTGGGAGGACTTCCAGGCCTCGACCAACAAGGACCTGGCCGATGTGCTGGGCAATTTCGTCAACCGCATCGTCAAGTTCGCGGAATCCAAGTTCGACGGCGTGGTGCCCGAAGGCGGCGAGGCCGGACCGGTCGAAATGCAGCTGGAGGCCGATATCAAGGCAGCCGTCGCCGAGGCGACCGAACAGTTGGAAGCGATGGAGTTCAGAAAGGCCGCCGTCGCCATCCGCGCCGCCTGGGTGCTGGGCAACGAGTATCTGCAGGTCGCGGCGCCCTGGACGGCGCTGAAGACCGATCGCGACCGCGCGGCGGTGGGGGTGCGCACGGGTCTGAATCTCGTCGCCTTGTTCGCGCGTCTGGCCGCGCCGATCCTGCCCTTCACCGCGCCCAAGATCGCGGCGTCGGTTGGAGTGGACGACTTGAGCTGGCCTGGCGCCGACGAGGATCTGCTGAATCGTCTGCCGGTCGGCGGCAAGGTCGAGGCTCAGGGCGTCTTGTTCGCCAAGATCGAGGACGCCCAGGTCGCGGAATGGTCCGAACGCTTCGGCGGCGCGGACGCCTGATCCGAAGGGGATAAGCGATGACGCCGACCCTGACGTCCCTGACCGACGAAGCGCGCGCCGCCATTCGTGAGCGGTTGGCGCGCACCGGGCGGGCGCAGATCGACCGCGTCCTGGCCCCCACGGACGCGCAGGCGCTCTACGACGCGGCGACGCGCGTCGATTACAATGTCGTGACGCGACGCGGGACCGGCCATGTCGATCTGCCCGCCGCCTGGCTGGCATCCCTGACGCCGGATCAGAAACAGGCGCTGGGTCAGGCGGTGCAGGTCTCGGCCCAGACCGACTTCCAGTATCTGTACGACAATCACCCGATCTACGATCTGGTCCAGGCGGGGCAGGCGGCGCCGGTGTGGGCCGATCTGTTGGCCTTCCTGAACGGCGAGGCCTTCCTGGGTCTGATGCGGGACGTGACGGGAGAGCCGCGGCTCGCCCTGGCCGATGCGCAGCTGACCCGTTATCGCGCCGGTCATTTTTTGACCGAGCATGACGATCACGCCGAGGGTAAGAATCGCTTCTTCGCCTATGTGCTGAACCTGACCCCAGCTTGGCGAATCGAGTGGGGCGGCCTTCTGGCTTTCCATGGCGCCGACGGCAATGTGGCGGAGGCCTTTACGCCGCGCTTCAACACCCTGAACCTGCTGAAGGTGCCGACGCCCCATTCGGTGACGCAGGTCGCCCTGTCGGCGGCGGCGGACCGGATTTCGGTCACCGGCTGGCTGCGCGGTCGCTGATCAGTCCTGCTCGGCGAACACGACCGGAAGCCCCGCCGCATTCCAGGCCTGGATGCCGCCGGTCAGGTTGAACAGCGGCTGGCCCTCGGGACCGGTCGGCCCGACGAAGGCGCAGACCTGGTGGCTGCGGCCGCCCTTCAGGCATTGAACGATGATCTTCTTGTCGGCCGGAAGGTCCAGCGCCTCCCAGGCGGCGGGCATCTGGCTGAGCGGGGCCAGGATCGCGCCGTCGATGCGGGCGGCGGCGAACTCGTCCGGCTCGCGCACATCGATCAGCACCGCTTCGCCCGCCTGCAGCCAGGCGGCGGCCTCTTCGACTGTGACGGTGGCGACGGTCATGGCGCGACCGTCGGTTGGGCGGGCGCCGGCGTCGGGCTGTCCTCGGTGCGCTTCTGGCCCAGATGTTTCGCCGCTTCCTCGGGACCGATCTCAAGGAAGGCGGGGGCCGAGGCGTTGAATTCGTCCATATGGCCGGTCCGAACCACCACTTGACGGGCGCCGTCCCAGATCATGTGCAGGGCGACATAAAGGACGACGACCAGACCGATATAGCCGATCCAGCTGAAGCGGTGCAGAAGCTTGGCGATATATGTGGCGGCGACGCCCATCAGGGCGATCGACAGAACCAGGCCGAAGACCATGATCCAGGGGTGTTCGTGCGCGGCGCCGGCGACGGCCAGCACATTGTCCAGCGACATGGTGATGTCGGCGACCATGATCTGAAGCAGGGCGGCGCCGAAGCTCTTGCGCTTCAGGCCCAGTTCCTCGGGCGACGGTCCAGAGCCGTGCTCGATGCTCATGGCCAGTTCGAGTTCCTTTTCGGCCTCGGCCTGGTCGTGCGTCGCCTGCTCGCGCAGTTCGCGCCACATCTTCCAGCACACCCACAGCAGCAGCAGGCCGCCGGCCAGCAACAGGCCGACCAGAGCCAGAAGCTGCACAGTGATCAGCGCAAAGCCGATTCGCATGACGACGGCGGCGGCCAGGCCGATCAGAATGGCCTTCTTGCGCTGGTCCTGGGGCAGGGCGGCGGCGGCCAGGCCCACGGCGACGGCGTTGTCGCCGGCCAGGACGAGATCCATCAGCAGGACCTGGCCCAGGGCCGTGGCCTGGCTGGCGAGTTCGGGAGACGAAAGGAATTCCATTTCCGCTCCTTAGCCTCGGTGCGGCGTTCTGTCAGCCGCGTTGCGCGCGCGCCGCTTCATAAAGCGCAACCGCCGCAGCATTGGAGACGTTCAGGCTCTCGAATCCGCCCGGCATGGGGATCTTGGCCAGGACGTCGCAGTGTTCGGCGACCAGACGACGGATGCCGTCGCCTTCGGACCCCATGACCAGAACGGTCGGCTGATGATCCAGCGCTTCTTCCAGCGTCTGTTCGCCCGTTCCGTCCAGCCCGACGGCGCGCCAGCCCAGATCGGCCAGCCGCTCCAGCGCACGGGACAGATTCGTGACGCGCGCATGAGGGAGGCGTTCGGTGGCGCCGACGGCCGCCTTGGCCAAGGCGCCGGCGAGGGCCGGAGCGTGACGGTCCTGAACGATGATTCCCCGTGCGCCGAACGCCAGGGCAGAGCGGAAGATGGCGCCGACGTTCTGGGGGTCGGTCAGCTGATCCAGCATGACGATGACGCCCTCAGCCGGATCGGCCAGCTCTTCCAGCGACACGCCTTCCAGCGGCTGGACCTTGAAGGCCAGCCCCTGATGCACGGCGCCGGGGGGCAGCATCCGGGTCAGGGCCTGGATATCGACCACCTCGATCTTATGGCCGTTTGCGAGAGCATTGTTCTCGATCTCGGCGGCGCGCTCGGCCGTGGCCAGCAGACGACCCATGCCGCGACGGGCGGGATTCGCCAGAGCGGCCAAAACCGGATGTCGGCCCCACAGAAAATTATCGGCGTCCGACTTGCTCCGATCGGGCGAACGGGGCTGGCGAGGAGTTTCCTCGCGCCGGCCAAACCCTTGCGCAGCGGGCTTCTGGCCCTTGTCGCGGGGGCCATCGGGACGGTTTCCGAAGACCGGTTTTTTACCGCTTTTACGGTCGTTGCGTTCTGATTTCGACGACACTATAAGACGCCCTCCGATTTGGAGCCCCAAGGGCTTTCGGGTCTGGGCGCCCCCTCTATCCTAGAGGAGGCGACAAGCCGAAGGCTTTTGTTTCGTCCCGCTTCTTTATGGGCGGAAACGAGGGGTCCGACGGTTCGACAAGGCGCGCTGGGGGAATGTCCCGAGTGGCAAAGGGGGGGGACTGTAAATCCCCTGCGTAAGCTTCGAAGGTTCGAGTCCTTCTTCCCCCACCACGCGCCTTGACGGATACGACGGATCAGGACGACGGAGAGGAACCGGCTGCGGCGTTCCGAAAGAACTTCCGCAGTCTCCGCGCGGGTATAGCACAATGGTAGTGCAGCAGCCTTCCAAGCTGAGGATGTCGGTTCGATCCCGTCTACCCGCTCCAGGTTTTTAAAAAGATCAGCATCGCGCCCCTCCGCTGACGGACCCGGGCCATCAGGAGTTTGGCCATGGCCAAGGAAAAGTTCGAACGGACGAAGCCGCACTGCAACATCGGCACGATTGGTCACGTTGACCACGGCAAGACGACGTTGACGGCTGCGATCACG
>NZ_LMOY01000010.1:0-179717 GCF_001423685.1 Brevundimonas sp. Leaf168
TCTTCACGAACTATCGCCCGCAGTTCTACTTCCGCACGACGGACGTGACCGGCATCGTTCACCTGAAGGAAGGCGTCGAGATGATCATGCCGGGCGACAACGCCGAGCTGAACGTCGAGCTGATCACCCCGATCGCCATGGACCAAGGCCTGCGCTTCGCCATCCGTGAAGGCGGCCGCACCGTCGGCGCCGGCGTCGTCGCCAAGATCGTCGAGTAAGAAGACCGGCCTCAAGTCGCGCGCCTCCGCGAGGCGCGCATAGGCCGAAAGACTGAGTAGCGTAACAGAACGGCCCCCGGAGCCATCCGGGGGCCGTTTTGCTGTGCGGGCTATTTTCAGGCTTCTCCAGACGCGGCCGTTGGAGGGTGAGTTGTATCGGGGGGCGCCGCAGCCCAAGGCCTCCCGCCTCCGGGGCGCGGCTCAGGCCTGGAGATAGGGGCCGGTCCGCGCGAGGCGGACGGCCTAGTTTTCGGCGTTGACGAAGTTGCGCACGCGGGGCGGGACCGGCGGCGTGGGCGGGGTGCGGATGATGCGGATGGAGCTGCTGCGGCAGGCCTGGGGCGTCAGGCGGCCGGGCAGGCGGGTCGAGCCGTCGCCGCAGGCTTCACTGATCTGGTCCTGCGTCAGGCCGCGCGCGCCCGACAGGTCGGCGCCGCGAATGTCGGTCCGACGCAGCGAGGCGTTGGAGAAGTCGGCGCGCGAGAAGCTGCCGCCGGTCAACCGCGCCCCATCCAGGCTGGCGTTCGAAAAGTCCGCGCTGGAGAAATCGCCGCCCGAAAGGTTCGAGGCCGTGACCTCGGCGCTGGCGAAGTTGGCGCCGGACGCCCGGACATTGGCCAGGGTGGCGCCGAACAGTTCGGAGTTGGAAAAGTTGGTTCCGGCCAGGGTCGCGCCGGTGAAGTTGACCCCGTGCATCTCGCTGCCCGAAAGGTTGGCGCGGGTCAGGTTGGCGCGAACGAAGGACGATCCTTGCGCCTCGGCGCCGTTGATTTGCGCCCCGGTGAAGTTGGCGGAGGTGAAGTTGGCGCCGACCATCTCGACCCCGCCCATGTTGGCGCGGCTGAAATCGCTGCCGGTGAAGTTGGAGCCCATCATCTCGGCGCCGCGCAGATTGGCGCCGACAAGGGTGGCGTTCATGAAGCTGGCGCCGGTGAAGGTGGCGCCCGACAGATTGCGGCCGGACAGTTCGCAGCGGTTGCACGATCCGCCCAGCGACACCGAACGGGCCACGTCGCGGTCCTGCATCGACATCTCGACCCCGGCGAAGGCGGGCGAGGCGGCGAGCGCCAGTCCCAGCGTCAGCAGAGCCAATGTGGGGCGGACCCGGATATGTTCAGCGATTTGTTTCACGCAGCCTGAATGCCTCGAAAGCCCCGTCGCACCTACTTAAATCGAGGTAACTTCATGAAATCGAGGCAAGGTCGGCGCCGCTCAGCAGGCCGGAATGCGAAGGCCACGCGGCAGGACGGTGGAACCGTCGCCGCAGGCCTGGTTCAGCTGGTTTTGCGTGAGGCCGGTGGCCCGCGCCAGCTGGGCGCCCGACAGATTGGTCCCCGACAGGGTCGCGCCGGCGAAGCTTGCGCCCTCCAGATAGGCGCCGACGAAACTGGCGTTGGTCAGGTTGGCGCGCGAGAAGTTGGAGCCTGAGAAGACGCCGCCATAGGCCTCGACGTCGCGCATGTCGGTGTTGGAAAAGCGCGTGCGGTTCATGACGCTGAGGCTGAGGTCCGCCTGGCGCAGGCGTGAGCCGGCCAGATTCAGGCCGCGCGCCTCCAGCCCCGAAAAGTCGCCTTGAAAAAGATTGCAACCGGCGCAGGAGGCGCCGCGTCGCACGCTGGCGATCTGGCCCGCGTTCTGGGCCAACGCAGGCGCGGCGACGGCCAGCAGGGCGGCGATCAGGCCGAGGGAAAGTGTGCGTTTCATGGACCGGGCTCCGACGTTTGATCGTCTGTCAGCAAACCCTAGGCCATAACCCTTAACCTAGCCCTGATCGCCGCCCTTCAGCGCCGGCGCCGCCCCGCAGGTGTCGCAGACCCAGGCGGCGCCGCGCTGCTGCAGGCTGAAATCGCCGCAGGCGGGGCAGGCCACGGCTTCGGTATTGGCGACACTGTCGATCATCGGGCGCGGTCCGGGCTCGCCCTTCTTGCCGAAGGGCAGCACGACCAGATTGTCGGGCGCCGATCCCCGCGCGAACCCTTTGGAGATGAAGCGGGCGGCGGGCACGGCCGCGTCGGCGTCGGGCTTTCCGTCGCCCCAATTCCCTAAATTCTGCCCGTCTGCGTTCAGGTCGTCCGTTCCTGCGTTGGCCAGTTCGGCGCGGTCCAGATACGACACGCCCAGTTCGCGGAAGATGTAGTCCAGGATCGAGGTCGCCGACTTGATGGAGTCGTTGCCGGTGACGCGGCCGGCCGGCTCGAACCGGGTGAAGACGAAGGCGTCCACGAACTCGTCCAGCGGCACGCCGTATTGCAGGCCGATGGAGATGGCGATGGCGAAGTTGTTCATCAGGCTGCGGAAGGCGGCGCCTTCCTTGTGCATGTCGATGAAAATCTCCCCCAGCTCGCCGTCTTCATACTCGCCGGTGTGGATATAGACCTTATGGCCGCCGACGGCGGCCTTCTGGATATAGCCCTTGCGGCGGTCGGGCAGCTTCCGGCGCGCGCGTTCGCGCTCGACGACGCGTTCGACGACCCGTTCCGTCGGAGCCGGGCGAGGCGCTTCGCGGGCAGGCTCGGGGCGGCCAAGCTCGGGGCGGGCGGTGTCGAGCGACGGCAGGGACAGCAGCGGGCCGACGGGCGGCGCGGCGCGCGACAGACGAAGGGCGCGACGACCGTCCAAGGCGCCCTGGCTCAGCAGTCGCGCGGCCTGGGTGGAGGTCGTGCGCCAGTCCATCAGTTCGATCGCGAGGTCCGGCATGTCGCTGAACGATTCGACGGCGCGCCGCAGGTCGGCCGCCGCCGCCGCCGGATCGGCCAGCAGGGCGGCGACGGACGCCGGCGCCTCGGGCCAGTCGCTCAGATCGCCATGACCGAAGACCCAGCGCGTCGCCGCCGTCTCCGCCTCTTCGGACACGCCCAGCAGGGTCAGCAGCAGACCATCGCCGTCATCGACGCCCAAGACGTCGCGGATGAAGCCGGGGTCCAGGACGGGGGCGGCGAAGACCGTGTCGAAATCCTCGGCCCAGCCCAGGGCGGTCTCGATGGCGGCCAGTTCGATGTCGGTGAAGCCCAGCGCGCGCAAGGCTGTGTGGTCGATGCCCGGCGCCTCGACCAGGGTGCGGCGACCGAACGTCCACCGTTCCGCCGCCTCGACATCGCCGCCCGCCGCCGCGATGGCCTTGGCAAGCGCGGGGTGCAGCCGGCGACCGATCTCGCCATCGGCCGTCTGGAACACGTCGATCGCCGCGACGCGGCCCAGCCCCAGCCGCAGACGGGCCTCCGCATCCTCGACGAACAGGCCGATGGCCGAATGGCGACGCGGCGTCTCCGGGTCTTCCCAGTCGGGGCAGGGGCCTCGCAGGCTCGCCAGTTCGGCCGAGGTCATCGCCGCCGTCGCCGCGACCAGTTCCGCGAACGTCCGCGCCTGAGACGTGCGGTCGTCGTCAGCCGCGAGGGCCTCCAGCAGGCCGTCCAGTCCCAGCGCGATGGGACCGGGCCGGGCGGACTGAAGGTCCAGCGCCACCATCAGCAGGCGGGTCAGATCCGCCAGATCGGTCGCCATGTCTCCGTCGAGCGCCAAGACGGCGCCTAGGTCGATCAAAGCCCGCGTGGTCTGCGCAGTCGCGGTCTCCGCATCGCGCGGGTCGAAGGCGACGATCAGACCGCCGTCCAGCGCCGCCTCGGCCGCCAGCAAGGCTTCGGGCGCGCCCGCCGCGATCTGGGTCCGGTCCGCCAGGGCGACCAGAGGCGCGCCTTCGACTATCGGCTCCAAGGCCATTGCGGGTCGTTCACCGTCGATGGCTCTCAGGATATCGGCGTCGCTGGCGCCGCACCGCCGCGCCAAGGCCGCCGCACGGCCCAGGGCCGGATTGCGCGAAGGATCGCCGCAGTCGCCGCGCGGACCTTCGCAGCGATCCACCGCATCGGCCACGCCCGCCAACGCCTCGGCCAAGGCGTCGGCCGCCTGGGCGCCCAGACGCGCGGCCGCCCGCCGCCCGGCGTGCGCCTTCAACCGCGCCGCCACGCCGGGGTCGTTCAGATCGACGACGCCGACAGCCGCTGGACCAGACGCCGCCGGCGCCGCCAGGCCCAGCCTGAAGGCGCCCGACAGCTCGCCGACGAAAGCGGCGGCCTCGGCCCGGTCGAACACGCCCTCGGCCACGCCCGTCGCCGCCAGCCGCTCGGCCCAGGCATCGACGCCGCCGTTCAGCCAGTCGCCGGACAGGGGCGTTGCGAACCCTTCCGCCTCGACCCAATCCAGCCAGGCCTCGATCCGGACGTCGGACCAGCCGGCAGGGGCCAGGACCTGTTGCACGCCAGAGGGGCGCTCGATGGCGCGGGTCTCCATCGCGACTCGTTCGGCGCGAGCGGCGAAGCCGGATTGAAAGCGCATGGTGGCGTCTCTCCGAAAGGTTCGGGGAAGCCTAGGATGCGCACGCGGCTTAGCCAATACATCTGGTGTCGCAGGGCGGGTTTGCCCACAAGATATCGATTCATTACGAGGCGCTTGAACGCTGGACGAAGAAGGCGCGGGTTTCTATGATCCGCACCAGACGCCGCCTCCCTTTCCGGCGACCCCTTACGGTTGGATTCCACGACGTGTTGAGCAAGATTTTCGGCTGGTGGGAGGGCGCCACGATCGGCACCCGGTTCACCATCGCCAAGCGCGGTCGCTTCGTCGGCCAGGACGAGAACGGCAATCGTTATTACGAGAGCCGCGACAACGTCAGCTACGACGGCCGCAAGCGTCGCTGGGTCATCTATGACGGCTATGCCGAGGCGTCCAAGGTGACGCCCGACTGGCACGGCTGGCTGCACTACACCTTTGACCTGCCGCCGACCGAGCAGCCGCTGCCGCGTCGTGCCTGGGAGAAAGAGCATCTGCCCAATCTGACCGGCACGCCTTTGGCCTGGCGTCCGCCCGGCTCGCTGGCGGGCGACGCCAAGCGCCCGGCCGCGACCGGCGACTATCAGGCCTGGACGCCCGAGTGAAAATCCGCCGCATCCTGTTGGGCGCGGCGTCCGTCGCGGCTGTGCTGAGCGCCGGCGCGGTGACCGCCAGCGTGCTTCAGGACGCGCCGCGCGATGCGCGTCCGGTCCAGGACCCAATCGGCGACATTCTGCGCACCACCCCGGCCCAACCCTCGGTCCCGACCGAGACGCCGCCTGCGGGCGCGCCGGCTCCGCGTTCTCCGGTCGCCGTGGCCCCGCCGCCAAACGTCGTCATCGCCGAGGACGCCGCCGTCGAGGAAAAGGCCGAGGAGGAGGTCGCGGCTGAGAAGCCCGTCGCCACCAAGGCCATCGATCAGCCCGCCACGCCCGCGCGGCGCCAGCGTCGCAAATTCGCGATCATCCAGGCCATCGACAAGGTCACCGCCGAGACGATGAAGTTCGAGGTCGAGGTCGGCGGTCGCCCCGTGCGCTTCAACCAGAATCTGATCTTCGCGGCCCGCGCCTGCGAGGTGACGACGCCCGACGAACTGACCGAAGACGCCATCGCCTATATGGACGTCTCGCTTCAGGCGCGCGGCCGGCAGGAAGGCCGCCAGATCTTCCGCGGCTGGATGTTCGCCTCGTCGCCTGCCGTCAGCGGGGTCCAGAACCCTTATTACGACGCCTGGGTCGTCGGCTGTAAGAACTGAGCTTTGACGCCGCGAGGAGGCGCGCCATGGATCGCAACAAGCCGCCCAAGAAGACCGAAACGGTCGAAATCCGACTGCCCCACGCGACCAAAACCGCCTTCATGGCCCGGTGCCGTGACGAGGGCCGGACGGCCAGCGACGCCATTCGCCGCTTCATAGACGCCGAGTTGAACGCGACGTCATCCGCGCGTCCTCAACCCCGCCTGAGCTGGCGGCCCCTGCTGGCCGCTGCCGTCGCGGGCCTGGCGCTGGGCGCCGTCGCCGCGCCCTCCCTGGCCCAGTCGTCGCCCACCCGCGCCGATTTCGACCGGCTGGACCGCAATCACGACGGCGTCGTCAGCTTCGACGAATACCGCGCACGCTAGCGGATGCGGACCAGGAACCGGTCCCACTGAAGGTTCAGCCACGTCCAGGGCTTGAACAGGCCGGCGCCCGGCTTCCAGGAAGCCAGCACCACCTCGGCCCGGCCGATGATGTTTTCGGCCGGCAGCAGGCCGACGCCGATCTCGGGCGGCCAGCGGCTGTCCAGCGAGTTGTCGCGATTGTCGCCCATCATCAGATAGCAGCCCGCCGGCACCCGGCGCGCAGGCGTGTCGTCGCCCGGCAGGCCCGATCCGCCGTCGTAGGTGACGTAGGATCGTCCGTCGGCTAAGGTCTCGCGCACCTGCTGGACCCGTCGCTGCGGCGCATCGTGATCGGCGACGACATCCAGCCGGGTCTGGCGCACCGGGTCGCCATTGACGAGCACTACGCCGCCCCGCACCTGAACCGTGTCGCCCGGCAGGCCGACGACGCGCTTGATCCAGGCCTCGCTGGGATCGCGCGGCAGGCGAAACACCACGACGTCGCCGCGTCTCGGCTCGCGCCCGAACAGCCGTCCCGGCGACATCGCCGGATTGAACGGCAGAGACGCCGTGCTCCAGCCATAGGGATATTTCGACACGACGATATAGTCGCCGGTCACCAGCCCCGGCTCCATCGACGACGAGGGGATGGTGAAGGGTTGAAACAGGACGATGCGGATCGCGAGCGCCAGGATGATGGCGAAGATCAGCGTCAGGGCGATCTCTCGCACCTCGCGAAGAAGGGACGGGCGGGGCGGGGCTTTTGGCGGGGTCTGTGTCATGCCGCCATTGACCGCCGGGCCGGGCGAAGACGCCAATCCTAAGCTGTCGGGACAGGCCCCAAATCGTGTCCGGACAGACTAGGCGATGGCTAAGGCGACGGCTTCTGCGCCGGTCAGGGGCGCGCACAACGCCCCTTGGTCGGGTCTGACCGACAGCGCGGGCTGAAGTCGCTCAATATATGTCGCTTGCGGCGTTTCAACCGCACCGAACTGGCTGAGATGGTCGGTCAGAAACTGGGCGTCCAGCAGGGTCCAGCCGCCCTTTCGCAGGCGCGCGACCAGATGCACCAAAGCGACCTTGGAGGCGTCCCGCTCGCGGCTGAACATGCTCTCGCCGAAGAAGGCCCCGCCCAGCGACACGCCATAAAGCCCGCCGACCAGCCGCTCGTCCCGCCAGCATTCGATGGAGTGGACGAACCCCATGGCGAACAGGGCCGCATACAGCCGCCGGATCGGGCCGTTGATCCATGTATCCTCGCGATCCGGCCCCTGCGCCGCCGCACAGCCGTCCAGCACCGCTTCGAAGGCCGTGTCGACCCGCACCTCGAACGGTTCGCTCCGCACGGTGCGACGCAGGCGGCTGGGAATGTGGAAGGCGTCCAGCGGAATGACGCCCCGCTGTTCCGGCTCGATGATGAAGACGCGCGGATCATCACGCGCCTCGGCCATCGGAAACACGCCCCGAGCGTAACAGGCCAGCAGGTCCTCGGGGCCGAAACCGCCGAAAGGCCCGCTGGCGCTGAAATCGGGGTCGGTCAGGCGTCGCCCTTCTGACGGGCCGCCCATTTCTCCAGCCAGTGGATGTCGTAGTCGCCCGACAGGATGTCAGGCTCGGCCAGCAGCTTCTGGAACAGGGGGATGGTCGTGTCGACGCCGCCGATGACGACCTCGTTCAGCGAACGCTTCAGGCGGGCGATGGCCTCTTCGCGGTCGCGACCGTGGACGATCAGCTTGCCGATCAGGCTGTCGTAATAGGGCGGGATCGAATAGCCGGCGTAGATGGCGCTATCCAAGCGCACACCCAGGCCGCCCGGTGCGTGGAAGTCGGTGATCTTGCCCGGCGACGGCGTGAAGGTCTCCGGGTTCTCGGCGTTGATCCGCACCTCGATGGCGTGGCCTTTGAACTCGATGTCGTCTTGGGTGAACGACAGCGGCAGACCGGCGGCGATGCGCACCTGTTCGCGAACCAGATCCACGCCCGTGATCATTTCGGTGACCGGGTGTTCGACCTGCAGGCGGGTGTTCATCTCAATGAAGAAGAACTCGCCGTCCTCCCACAGGAACTCGATGGTGCCGACGCCCAGATAGCCGATGGCGGCGATGGCCTTGTTGACCGTCTCGCCGATCTGCTTGCGACCCTCGGCCGACAGGGCGGGCGAGGGGGCCTCTTCCAGCACCTTCTGGTGACGGCGTTGCAGCGAGCAGTCGCGTTCGCCCAGGTGGACGACATTGCCGTGGCTGTCGGCGATGACCTGGATCTCGATGTGGCGCGGCTTCTGGAGGTAGCGCTCCATATAGACGGCGCCGTTGCCGAAGGCGGCCTTGGCTTCCGACTGGGCGGTCTGAACCGCCTCGACCAGATCGTCAGGCGTCAAGGCGACCTTCATGCCGCGTCCGCCGCCGCCCGCCGCCGCCTTGACGATCAGGGGGAAGCCGATGGATTTGGACGCCTCAATCGCGGCCTCGACGGTCTCGACTTCGCCATCCGAGCCCGGGACGACCGGGATGCCGGCGTCCTTGACCGTCTGTTTGGCGCTGATCTTGTCGCCCATCACCCGGATATGCTCGGGCTTGGGGCCGATGAAGGTCATGCCATGGGCCTCAACAATCTCGGCGAAGCGGGCGTTTTCGGACAGGAACCCATAGCCAGGGTGGATCGCCTGGGCGCCGGTGATCTCAGCCGCCGCGATGATCGAGGGGATGTTCAGATACGACTTGGCGGCGGAGGCGGGGCCGATGCAGACGCTCTCGTCGGCCAGCCGCACCCACATGGCCCCGCGGTCGGCTTCGGAGTGCACGGCGACGGTGGAGATGCCCATCTCCTTGCACGCCCGGTGGATGCGCAGCGCGATCTCGCCGCGGTTGGCGATCAGGACCTTGGTGAACACGGCTTAGGCTTCCAGCAGGACGAGGGGTTCGCCGAACTCGACCGGCTGGGCGTCGCCGACCAGGATTTCGGCCACAACGCCGTCGCGCGGAGCCTGGATCGGGTTCATCGTCTTCATGGCTTCGACGATCAGCAGGGTCTGGCCCTTCTTGACCTTGTCGCCGGGCTGGACGAAGGCCGGGGCCTCCGGCGAGGCCTGCAGATAGGCGGTGCCGACCATCGGCGACTTCACCTCTTCGCCGGCGCGGGCGACGATGGTGGCGGGGTCCGACGGCATGGCGGCCGGCGCAGCAGCGGCGGCGGGCGCAGCGGCGACCGGAGCGGGGGCGGCGGCGTACTGAACCGGGGCGGCGTTGACGGTGACTTCGCGCGCCACGCGGATGCGCAGTTCGCCGCGCTCGACCTCGACTTCCGTCAGATCGGTCTCGTTCAGGATCTCGGCCAGCTGGCGAACCAGGGCGGCGTCGATTTCGGCGTGTTTCTTGTCATCGGCCATTGGAGTTGCGCCTTGTCTTTCGTGGTCTTTGATAAACGGGACGGGGCTCAGCCGCGTTCCCGAATCTGGGTGAGTGCCGCCTGGACGGCCAGTTCATAGCCCGCCGCGCCGAAGCCGGCGATGACGCCGGTCGCCGCGGAGGACACATAGGAATGATGGCGAAACGCCTCGCGCGCCGCCGGATTGGACAGGTGCAGCTCGATCACCGGGATCGACAGCGTCTTCAGCGCATCGTGCAGCGCCACCGACGTATGCCCATAGGCCGCCGGATTGAGGATCAGGGCGTGGGCGCCCTCGCGCGCCTCCTGGATCCAGTCGACCAGCACCCCTTCATGGTTGGTCTGGCGAAACACGATCTGCGCTTCACCGGCCGCCCTGACGCAGCGCTGCTCGATGTCCGCCAGGGTGTCGCGGCCATAGATGTCCGGCTCCCGAACCCCGAGCAGGTTCAGGTTGGGGCCGTTCAGCACATGAATGACGGGCGTTTCGGCCATGGTTCCAGAATCGATCCGGCGCAGCGCGGCGCAAGAGGGGCCTTTTAGCGGACGCAGGGCGTGGGTCAAACGCTCGCGGCGTCGAACCTTACCCGACGTTACGTGCGATGGCGTGGATTTCGCAGCGCCGGCTGCCATCGTCCCTGGTCGGGACGGCCTGTGGGAGCGCCGAGGATGCGCCAGGACGGCAAACTGATCCTGAGAACCGTGGTGGCGACCTTCGCGGCCCTGGCCGTCGCGGTCGGCACCTTCCTGTTCGAGGCCGGCTGAGCGCACAGTCTGGCGAAGCGGCCCGTCACCGTCTATCTGACGTGCGACGGTCGGCGAGGCGAAGGTCAGGAAGAATGCGCGTGCACCAGATCCATCTCAATGGCGAGCCACGTCAGGTCCAGGCCGCCACCATCCTGGCCCTGGTCGAGGAACTGTCGCTGGACCCGCGCAAGGTCGCCGTCGAACGCAATCTCGAGATCGTGCCCAAGTCCCTGCACGCCGCCACGCCGGTGGCTGCAGGCGACCGTATTGAGCTGGTCCAGTTCGTCGGCGGCGGATGATCCGATCAAATCGGGCTACGACGGGTTCCCCCGCGAGCCGGAGAGGCCTAGGTCAGGCCCCATGACCGATACAGCCAACGAAACCTGGTCCGTCGCCGGCCGCACCTTCAACTCGCGCCTGATCGTGGGCACTGGCAAGTATGCCGACTACGCCCAGAACGCCGCCGCCGCCGAGGCGGCTGGGGCCGAGATCGTCACTGTCGCCGTGCGCCGTGTGAACCTGTCCGATCCGACCCAGCCGATGCTGGTCGACTATGTGAAGCCCGATCGCTTCACCTTCCTGCCCAACACCGCCGGCTGTTTCAAGGGCGAGGATGCGGTGCGCACTCTGCGCCTGGCGCGCGAGGCCGGCGGGTGGAGCCTGGTCAAGCTGGAGGTGCTGTCCAACACCGCCCACCTTTATCCCGATATGATCGAGACGCTGCGGGCGCTGGATCTGCTGATCAAGGACGGCTTTGACGTCATGGTCTATTGCACCGACGACGTTGTGATGGCCAAGCGGCTGGAAGACGCCGGCGCCGCCGCCATCATGCCCGCCGCCGCTCCGATCGGCTCGGGCCTGGGCATCCAGAACGAGGTCAACGTCCGCCTCATCGTCGAACAGGCCAAGGTGCCGGTGCTGGTCGACGCGGGCGTAGGCACGGCCTCGGACGCGACCCGCGCGATGGAGCTGGGCTGCGACGCCGTCCTGATGAACACCGCCATCGCCGGCGCCAAGGACCCCATCCGCATGGCCCGGGCCATGAAGCACGCCGTCATCGCCGGCCGCGACGCCTATCTGGCCGGGCGGATGGCCAAGCGGATGTATGCCGACCCGTCGTCGCCGCTGGCGGGACTGATCTGACCGAATCGTCTCCTCTCCACTTGTGGGGAGGTGGACCGCCCCCGGGTCTCGCCGAAGGCGAGCCCGAGGACAGGCTGAGCGGTGGAGGGGCGCTTGACGTTCCACATACGCCTGCGAGGCGCGAAGAGCCCCTCCGTCTCTCCGCTGCGCTTCGAGCCACCTCCCCATGACATGGGGAGGAGACGATGCTCAGCCATCGCAATGCCGCTGGTCCCTCCCCAGCGATTTCAACCGCTTGCCGATTTATGTCCCCCGTCTCCCATCCCGGGGGTCAAACGGCCCCATAATACCCCCGTCTCGTCGCATGGAGGGCTCGCCTGGCCTGCGACCTTGCGGCGGCGGGAGCGGAGGGAACGGGGGCGATGGTGAAATCCCATCGCGGCGCCGGGGCTGATCGGTCGGGGAATCGCCCCGGCGTCCGCAGTCGCGTCGCAGGGTCGACTCGGGCCGGTCCTCGCAGGGACCGCCGACCCGTCGCAGGCTTATGGGGTTAGGCGATAAGACCGCCACCGCTCGGCGCCCCGAGCTTGCAGGCCAACCCCCCGCGCGGAGCGTCATACCCTTCGTCGAAACGGTACTCATAAACTCACACTCCGGGCGAAGGCCCGGCGCTCCGCCCAGCCCTCCAAACTTCGCAGGCCGAACGCCGCGAAGCCGATAAACCGTGTCCGGAGACCCGCATGGCCCGTCCCAAACCCCGTCGTCCAAAACCCGGTCGCGGCCTGCCGCCGCCCTACAGACAGACGCCCGAGGAAGAGGCGGAGGACGAGCGCCTTCGCGCCCTGCTGGAACTCGAATACATCCGCCTGGACGCCATCCTGGTCGAGAAACAGGCCGAGGCCGCCGAACGGGCGCGCATCAGGGCGCTCAATGGTCATCCGCCCGTCGAGCCGGTCGCGCTTCGCCCCGCCGAATTTCGGGTCGGAGATGTCTTCGCTAGTCGTCCAGCAGCGCCTGCAGCAACGGATGGGCCAGGACCGGGGCCGCCAGGCGCACCACGGCCTGGGGGTCTTCCAGGCGGACGGCCGCCGTTGCGTCGGCGACGATGAAGTCGGCGTGTGTGCGCGACGGTTCGGTCAGGCGCTCGTGACCCGGACGCACCGTCGCCAGATATTGCGCCACGACCGAATCAGCCGATCGGCCCCGCTCGGCCTGGTCGCGCAGCAGGCGGCGGATGAAGCGGATGTCGGCGGGGGTGTCCACGAAGACCCGGATGTCGAACAGAGCGGTCAGATCGGGGGTGCACAGAACATGCGTGCCCTCGACGATCACCACCTCGGCCGCCGGGATCGGCTCGCCGCCCGGCTCGCGGCCGTGATGGATGAAGGAATAGACCGGCGCCGTCACCGCGCGCCCGGCCTTCAGTGCCTTCAGGTCTGCGATCATCAGGTCGTGATCGCGCGCCGACACATCGTCGAAGTCGAAGGTCGCGGCGTCGAAGCCGTGCAGGGAGGCTGCGTCCTTATAATAGCTGTCCTCGCGCACCAGCACGGCCGAACCTTCCGGCAGGGCCGACACCAACGCCTCCGCCAAGGTGCTTTTGCCGGAGCCGGAGCCCCCCGTGATCGCGATCAATATGGTCATGGCGCGCCTTCTAGCCGGCCGATCCGGCCGACGCCACGGGGGACGATCCGCCGCGCCGTGGCTGACGCTACGTCACGTTGCTTATCGCCGATCACCGATGTTAGCGTCGGCTCAAGCGTCGCATCAAAGCAGACGCATCCAAGGGACAAGGATACGACATGCTGGGCTTGATGCAGGACTGGCCGCTGACGGTCGACAAGATCATCGACCACGCCAAAAACTGGCATGGCGAGCGCGAAGTGGTGACGCGCTCGGTCGAGGGGCCCATCGTCCGCACGACCTACGCCCAGATCCACGAGCGGGCCAAACGCGTGTCCAGCGCGCTGAAGGACTGGGGCGTCCAGCCTGGCGACCGCGTCGCCACCCTGGCCTGGAACACCGCCAACCATATTGAGGCCTGGTACGGCATCATGGGCATCGGCGGGGTGTGCCATACCCTGAACCCGCGTCTGTTCCCCGAACAGCTCGTCTACATCATCAATCACGCCGAAGACCGGATCATCTTCGTCGACCTGACCTTCGTGCCGCTGCTGGAAGCCATCCTGCCGCATATCCCAAAGGTCGAGCGCGTCGTCATTATGACCGACGCCGCCCACATGCCGCAGACGAAGCTGCCCAAGGCCGTCGCCTATGAGGACGCGATCGCCGGTCAATCGACCGACGTGGTTTGGGGCGACTTCGACGAACAGACGGCCTGCGGCCTCTGCTACACCTCCGGCACCACGGGCAATCCGAAGGGGGTGCTGTATTCGCACCGCTCCAACTTCCTGCACACCTTCATGGGCCTTCAGGCCACGGTGATGGGCGCCACGCCCAAGGAGGTGATCCTGCCGGTCGTGCCGATGTTCCACGCCAACGCCTGGGGCATCGCTTTCGCCGGTCCCGCCGCCGGCACCAAGCTGGTGATGCCGGGCGCCAAGATGGACGGTCAGTCGATCTATGAGCTGATCGAACAGGAGGGCGTCACCTTCTCGGCCGCCGTGCCGACCGTCTGGCAGGGCCTGTTCGCCCACATGAAACAGAACGGCCTGGGCTTCTCGACCCTGAAGCGCGTGCTGATCGGCGGTTCGGCTTGCCCCGAAAGCCTGATCCGCGGCTTCCAGGACGATTTCGGCGTCGAGGTGACCCATGCCTGGGGCATGACCGAGACCTCGCCCATCGGCACCATCGCCAACCTGCCGCCCGAAATCCTGAAGCTCTCGTACGACGAGCAGATGAAGTACCGCCTGAAGCAGGGCGTGCCGCCGCTGGGCGTTGAGCTGAAGCTGAAGGACGAGGCGGGCGCCGAACTGCCTCACGACGGCGCCACCTTCGGTCGTCTGATGGTCAAGGGGCCGACGATCAGCCGCGCCTACTTCAAGGAAGACGGCTCGATCCTGGACGAAGAAGGCTTCTTCGACACCGGCGATGTGGCCACGGTCGACGACCTGGGCTTCATGCAGATCACCGACCGCGCCAAGGACGTGATCAAGTCTGGCGGCGAGTGGATTAGCTCCATCGAGATCGAGAACATCGCCGTGGGCCACCCCAAGGTCGAGATCGCAGCCGTCATCGGCGCGGCCCACCCCAAATGGGACGAACGGCCCGTGTTGATCCTGAAGCTCAAGCCAGACGAGACGCTGGACAAGCAGGAGCATCTGGACTTCCTGACCGGCAAGATCGCAAAATGGTGGATGCCCGACGACGTGGTCGCCGTGGACGACATCCCGCTGGGCGCGACCGGCAAGATCGACAAGAAGCTTCTGCGCGACCGGATGAAGGACTATCGTCTGCCGACCGCTGCCTAAGTTAGAACAGGAGCCTGAATGCCGACCAGAAAGCCCGTACCCGCCATTCTGCCCTGGCTGACGGCGCTTGCGGCGGCACCCTTCGTGCTGATCGTGGCGGCCGTCACGGCGACGCGGTTCGGCGGGCTCGATCTGGCGATCGGTTACGACCTGCTGACCTGGACCGTGGCGCGCATCCTGGCCTGGGTCGGTCTGGCGGCGGCTCTGGCGGCGGCGGTGCTGGCGCTGCGCGACCTGAAGGGCAGGGGTCTTTATGCGCTGGCGGCGCTAGCTCTCTCGGGTGCGACCGTCGCCGGCTTCGTGCTGCGTCAGGGGCAGGATGCGACGCCCCATCCACGTGACGTCAGCACCAACCTGGACGAGCCGCCTGGCCTGCCGCGCGCCGCCGGCCCGCGCAGCGGCGCGCCGCAGACCTGTGACGGTGTGGACGCCATCCCGACCCAGGTCCTGGCCCAGCAGGCGACCTCGGCGCTGGTCAACGCTGGCTTCGTCGTCACCCGCGCCACAACCTTCCAGGTCGAGGCCGTGCACGCCGGCGCCTGGTTCGGTTTCGCCACCGACGCGGTCGTTCGCATCCGCCCCGGCCGCACAGACATTCGCGTCGCTGCTCGCAACAGCCGTCCCGACGGCGGCGCCACCTGCCGCCTCGCCGCGAAGATCACCCGAAACCTGGAGGCGGGACGCTAAGCCAGCCGGAACTGCGCCGACATGCCGGGCGCCTCATCGCTGGTCGCCGCGCCGTCCTCGACCAGCTTGATCAGATGGGCCAGCACCGACAGCGACGCCGCCGGCCACAGCCGCTGATCGACGGCGGCGTACAGAACCGGGACCATCGCCGCGATCGTGCGATCCCCCGCGGCCAGCCGCTGAAGAACTTGCGCCTCGCGCTCCAACCGATGCGCGCGATAGGCCTCGAGAAACGGGCGCACCTCCGTCACCGGCGCTCCGTGCGTCGGCCACAACACATCGAAGTCGCGCGCGATCACCGCGTCCAGGCTGGCCATATACTGACGCATATTCCCATCCGGCGGCGCCACGACCGTCGTCGACCAGCCCATGACATGGTCGCCACAGAACAGCGCGTTCTCTTCGCGCAGAGCGAAAGCCATATGATTTGACGCGTGACCGGGCGTGAATATCGCCTCGATCGTCCAGCCGTCGCCTTCGATGACCTCGCCGCCCGTCAGCACCACATCGGGCGCGAAGTCGGCATCGTCATCTTCATCGAGCGCACCCGACGCATGCGTTTCCCGCACCGGAGGCCGGGCGGCCCAAATCCGCGCTCCGGTCGCCTCGGCGAACGGCCGGGCCAAAGGCGCATGATCCCGGTGCGTATGCGTCACCAGCACATGGCTGACCCGCCGCCCCTCGACCGCCGCCATCAGCGCCGCTAGGTGCGCCTCATCCAGCGGTCCCGGATCAATCACCGCGACCTCGGCCTCCTGGTCCGGCCTGCCGACGATATAGGTTCCCGTCCCGGTAAAGGTGAAAGGCCCCGGATTGTCTGCAATCACCCGCTGGATCAACGGCGACAACTGATCGCGTCGCCCATAGGCGAAGTCGAACGCCCTTACGAACGGGATGATCGTCACGGCCGCGTTTGGCGCAGAGCTTGCGTTAACGTCTCGGTAATCATGCCTGAAGCGCCCACAATGGCCCGTTCGATCGCCAACGCTGTATCAAATCGGCTTCCGTTCGTCGCGGCGGCGATCCTGTGTCTCGCCGCGGTGCAACTGATCGCCGCCTCCTGCACGCCGGAGCCCGCGCCCTATGCGGCGCGGGTGATGATCCAACGCTAGAGGCCTACTCGCGGCGGACTCGGAAAGCTGGATCGTTCGCCACCTTCATCATGTAGCTTCCGAGCGCAGCCCTTCGCACGGTCACCGGATACTGCCGGTTCGCCGAAAAGAGCACATCCACGCCGTCGGTCTTTCGCCATACCGAGCCGTCATCCAGCGTGATGGACCATTCGCCCCTGCCAAGGTTTCGGGCTGATGTCATCGTCGCCGAGATGGACTGCAATTCTTCGGATCGTCCTGACCCGCTGAAAGGGTTCAAGCCCGTGACGTTGAAGCCGAACAATCGACGTTGATTCTGTTGCACATCCTGCCGGCTGACGATCGCAACCTCGCCGGCGGCCGACAATCGAGCCGCGGCGGCGTCGAAACAGGCCAGTCGGGCGGCATCGGCCCCAATCGTCATGCATTGCGTGACGGCTCCGACCAGGTCGCTCCCCGACGAAGACAAATCTTGCTGCGCCAGAGCATGGCTTGACCAAAAAATAACCGATGCAACCGATAGAACGGTGATTTTCTTGGCGCTTACGACAGCTGAGCGGGTCATAATCTTCTTCGTCTCGTTAAGTTGGCGGCCAGTATATCACTAGAAATCAAGGTGTGTCCGATGTCGCTGTAGCGACTACGGTGTGTCGTCTTTGCGACAGGCGTGTCGCCAATGTGTCCAAGCGCCACCTTCTCGCTGGACTTGGCGCCTGCGTTGGTATGCTCTCGCGCCCAACCGATCGCATGGTCGGCAAATGGCTAATGTATTGAGCAGTTCGTTTCTAACGATCTTGGCTCTTCTGGGAGAACAAGCCTTGAACACCAACAGATATCGTCGCGGCCTGCTGGCAACCACGATCATCGGCGGCGCCGTTTTGGCGATGGCCGCTACGCCCTCGTTCGCACAGTCGGCTGACGACCAAGCGACCGACGTCGGCGAGATCGTCGTCACGGGTTCGCGCATCGCCCGTCAGGACTATCGTTCGACCAGCCCGATCGTCACCGTCACCGCCCAGGATTTCCAGGCGACGGGTTCGGTCACGATCGACACCTTGATCAACGATCTGCCGCAGTTCACGCCGTCGATCTCGTCGACCTCGAACAACCCGTCCAATGGCGGCCAGGCCAACATCAACCTGCGTAACCTCGGCTCGAACCGCACGCTGGTTCTGATGAACGGCCGTCGCGTCGTGCCGTCGAACTCGGACGGTTCGGTTGACGTCAACCTGATCCCGACCGCCCTGATCAAGAACATCGAAGTTATCTCGGGCGGCGCCTCGGCGGCGTATGGTTCGGACGCCCTGGCGGGTGTCGCGAACTTCATCCTGGACGAGAACTTCTCGGGCGTTCAGGTCGACGCCCAGTACGGCGAAACCGATCGCAGCGACGGCAAGACCGAAAGCTATTCGGTCACCGTCGGCGGCAACTTCGACGATGACCGCGGCAACATGGTGCTGTCGCTTGGCCGTTCGACCCGCGATGTGATCTTCAACGCCGCGCGTGACTTCTCGGCTGTGTCCGGTCCTTCGGGCACCTCGCCGCTGGGTTCGACGATCTTCGACGGTAACAACCTGCCCAGCCTGGCCGCAGTTCGCGCCTATTTCGGCAACGCGACCCTGTCCAACACTGGCGCCTTTGGCTTCAATGACGACAACTCGCTGTTCTCGTATACAGGCAAGCTGAACGTCAAGAATCCGGCTGGCGCTGGAAATGAATACACGGCTCCGGGCGCTGACTATACGTTCAACACCGGTCCGCTGAACTACTTGCAGTTGCCGCTAGAGCGCTACAACGTTTACGGCGGCGGTCGATACAAGATCAACGACAACGCTGAAGTTTACGCGAATGCGCTGTTCACTCAGTATATCGCCGACACCGAACTGGCCGCCAGTCCGGCAGCCAGTGGCACCGGCTTCCGCGTTCCCGCGACCAACCCGTTCATCACTGCTGATCTTCGGGGCCTGCTGAACACGCGCGCCAACCCGAACGGTTCGTTCCTGCTCAACAAGCGTTTCACCTCGCTGGGCGGCCGTCACTCGACGGAAGAGTACAACATCTACCAAATCACGACGGGCGTCCGTGGTCAGGTTCCGCAAAGCAGCTGGACCTATGACGTCTACGGTTCGTATGGTCGCGTTTCGAACACGACCACCCAGACGGGAAACGTGTCGCGCTCTTCGGTTCAGCGCCTGCTGGACGCGGCGGACGGCGGCGCTAGCCTTTGCGCAGGTGGCTTCGATCCGTTCGGCGTGACGACCTTGTCAGCCGAGTGCAACAGCTACATCGGTCGCTCGGCTCGCAACTCGACCGTGACGGAACAACGTGTCATCGAAGCTTCGCTGCAAGGTAAGGCGTTCGACTTGCCTGCCGGTGAAGTGCGCGTCGCTCTTGGTGCTCAGTATCGCCAGGATGACTTCGCATTCGGCGCCGATTCCTCGCTCGCACAACAGAACGCTGTGACGCCTCACCTTGGTGCCAACGGCCTTCCGGATGGCGGCAATGTCGGCGGTTCGGAAATCGCCGGCTTCAACCCGACGCCTTCGTTGAGCGGCGGCACGAACTCGAAGGAACTGTTCATCGAAGCCCTAGTGCCGTTGCTTGCGGACCTCCCCTTCATCGAGCAACTGGATCTGAACCTCGGCTATCGCTACGCCGACTACAGCACCGCTGGCGGCACCCAAGCCTATCGTGCTGAACTCGACTGGACCGTCGCCGGCGGCCTGCGCGCTCGCGGTGGTTACAGCCGTTCGGTTCGTGCGCCTTCGATCGGTGAACTGTTCGCTACCGCCAGCACGGACTTCCCGAACATCGGCGCGCCTTCGGCAGCCGGTACGGGCGGTGACCCCTGCGATATCCGCAGCAGCTTCCGTCAAGGTTCGAATGCCGCCGCAGTTCGGGCGCTCTGCCTGGCTCAAGGCATTTCGTCTCAGGCAATCGACCAATACACCTACTCGAATAACCAAGTCGAAAGCCGTACAGGCGGCAACCCCGACCTGTTCGAGGAAACTTCGGACAGCTGGTCCGCCGGTCTGGTGTATCAGTCGCAGTTCGCTTCGCCCTGGCTTTCGGGCTTCTCGGCCTCGATCGATTACTACAATATCGAGATCACTGACGCGATCGGCTCCATTGACGCGCCTGACTCGTTGGCGGGTTGCTTCAACGTGACGGGCGAAAACCCGACGTTTGACGCGTCCAACAGCTACTGCCAGCTGTTCCGTCGCGATTCTCTGTCGGGCAACATCGTCGGTGCGATCGAAAACCAGGCCAACCTGGGCATGATCAAGACATCGGGCATCGACTTCCAAGCTGACTGGGCCTTCAACATCGCCGACATCGGCGGTGGCGATTGGGGCCGTCTGAAGTTCAACACGGTAATCAGCTGGCTTGAGAACTATGAAGACAACGTCGTCGAAGGCGGCGTCTTCACGGATCGCACAGGCACGATCGACAGCTCGTTCGGCAACACCTTCCCTGAATGGAAAGCCTTGAGCTCGGTGACTTGGGCCAGCGGTCCGTTCTCCGTCGGCGCACGCTGGCGTCGGGTCGGCGAGGTCACGGTGATCAACACCACCGAGGTTCTGCCTTCGATCGACTACTTCGACCTAAACGGTTCGTGGTCCGTCAGCGACACGGTCGCCCTGCGCGCCGGCGTCAACAACCTGACCGACGAGCAGCCCAACATCTTCTCGCCGGGCGTTCAGGCCAACACCGACCCGTCGACCTATGACGTGCTGGGGCGCCGCTACTACGTCGGTCTGACGGCCAAGTTCTAAGGCCGGTTAACGACACGAGACTGAGGCGGCGGAGCAACGCTCCGCCGCCTTTTTCGTTTAAGCGGCGCCGTAGAAAAACCATTCGGGCGGGCGAGCGTTACGGATCGTCGCCTGTTTGCGGCGCGCCCCTCCAAGGAAGATCATGCTGAAATTTGTCGTTCCCGGACTATCGGTCCTGTCGCTGCTGGCTGCCGGCGCGGCTGTCGCTCAAACGCAGGATGGGCCGATCGTGACGGGTAATCGCTCGGGCGAGACCGCCGATGCGTTGAAGACGCGCGAGGCCATCGCCTATGCACGGCCGTTGCCGCGCGGCGCGCCGAGTGCAGACTATCCGCTGGTGGCGTGGTGCGATGCCCTGGTGACGGGCCATGCCGATCTGGGCGAGACGCTGACGTCGCGTGCGCCGGAGGATGTCGAGTTGGTGCGTCTGGGCCGTCTCGAAGCCCAGGATTTCCGTAGCGCCTTGGCGGCGGCCGCGCCGCGCCAGTCGGCGGCTTCGAAGGCCGAGGCCGAGCAGGCCGTCGCCGCGGTCAAGGCGCAGTGGGCGCCGCTGATGGCCAATCCCGACGCCGAGGCGCGCAGCCAGTCGTTCGGCCTGTTCTTCGGTCTGCCGGGCCGCTGTGAGCACGCCGCGCGCCGCCTGCGCGATAACATCACTACGCCGCCCGCCACGCTGGAGAGCGTCGGCATCAACTGATCGGTTCGGCGGTTACCGGATGGCAGACGGCGGCTTGAGCCCGGCTCAAGCCGCCGTTTCGCGTTTGGCGGCGTACTGGTCGTAGTTGAGGATGGGGGCCAGCCAGCGTTCGGCGGTGGCGACGTCCCAGCCCTTGCGGCGGGCGTAGTCCTCGACCTGGTCCAGATCGATCTTGCCGACGCCGAAGTAGTGGCTGCCCGGATGGCCGAAATAGAGGCCCGAAACCGAGGCCGGCGGCGTCATGGCGAAGCTTTCCGTCAGGGCCATGCCGGCATTATCCTCGGCCTGAAGCAGACGGAACAGGGTGGCTTTTTCCGTGTGATCGGGCTGGGCTGGATAACCGGGGGCAGGGCGGATGCCCTGGTACTGTTCGGCGATCAGCGCATCGATGTCGGCCGTTTCGTCGGAGGCATAGCCCCACAGGGTGGTGCGAACTTCCTTGTGCAGCCGTTCGGCGAAAGCCTCGGCCAGGCGGTCGGCCAAGGCTGTGGCGAGGATGGCGGAATAATCGTCGCCGACGTCCTTGAATCGTTTGGCGATCTCCAACTCGCCGTGGCCGGCGGTAACGGCGAAGGCGCCGATGTAGTCGTCGCTCTCCTCGGCGATGAAGTCCGATAGAGCCAGGTTCGGCTTGCCGTTCGACTTCTTGATCTGCTGGCGCAGGGTGTGGAAGCGGGCGATCTCCGCGTCGCGGCCTTCGTCGGCGAAGACGATGACATCGTCGCCGTCGGCGCGGGCGGGCCAGAAGCCGACCACGCCCTTGGCCGTGAACCACTTCTCGTCGATGATCCGCTTCAGCATGACTTGCGCATCGGCGAACAGGTCGCGCGCGGCCTCGCCGACGATCTCGTCGTCCAGGATCAGCGGATAGCGACCGATCAACTCCCAGCTGGCGAAGAAGGGGGTCCAGTCGATGTGGTCGGCGAGGTCCTGCAGGTCCCAGGCGTCGAAGGATTTCACGCCGATAAAGGACGGCCTGCCGGGCATGGGCTGGGCGGGGTCGATGCGGAAGCGGTTCTCGCGTGCCTGAGCCAGGGTGGCGCGGGCTTTCACCTCCTGGCCGCGAGCATATTGCTCACGGATGCGAATGTATTCGTCGCGGGTGGCGGCCTCGTTCTTCGCGCGCTCGGTCTTGGACAGCAGGCCCGAAACGACGCTGACGGCGCGCGACGCGTCGACGACATAGGTGGTCGAACCCCGGCGGTAGGCGGGCTCGATCTTGACCGCCGTATGGGTGCGGCTAGTGGTTGCGCCCCCGATCAGCAGAGGGATGTCGAAGCCGCGCCGCTCCATCTCGGCGCCGACAAAGACCATTTCGTCCAGCGAAGGCGTGATCAGGCCCGACAGACCGATGATGTCGACGTTATGGGCCTTGGCCTCGTCCAGGATGCGGTCGGCCGGGACCATGACGCCCAGGTCTATGACCTCGTAGTTGTTACATTGCAGCACGACGCCGACGATGTTCTTGCCGATGTCGTGGACGTCGCCCTTGACGGTGGCCATCAGGATGCGGCCCGCCTGCTCGCGCGGCTTGCCGGCCTTTTCGGCCTCCATGAACGGCTCCAGCCAGGCGACGGCCTGTTTCATCACGCGTGCGGACTTCACCACCTGCGGCAGGAACATCTTGCCCGAGCCGAACAGGTCGCCAACCACATTCATCCCATCCATCAGCGGGCCTTCGATGACGTGCAGCGGACGTTCGACACCCAGTCGGGCCTCTTCGGTGTCAGCCTCGATGAACTCGGTGATGCCGTTGACCAGGGCGTGTTCGATCCGTTTGCCGACCGGTTGGTCGCGCCATTTCAGATCGACGACGCGGGCCTGACCCTTCTCGCCCTTGTAGCGGGGGGCCATGTCGACCAGCCGTTCGGTGTTCGAGACATTGGTCCGCTGGGGGCGGTTCAGGATCACGTCCTCGACCGCCTCGCGCAGCTCGGGATCGATGTCGTCATAGACTGGCAGGTCGCCTGCGTTGACGATGCCCATGTCCATGCCGGCCGCAATGGCGTGATACAGGAAGACGCTGTGGATCGCCCGGCGCACCGGCTCGTTGCCGCGGAAGCTGAACGAGACGTTCGACACCCCGCCGCTGATACGGGCGTAGGGCAGGGTGGATTTGATGACCTTGACCGCCTCGATGAAGTCGACGGCGTAGTTGTCGTGCTCTTCAATCCCTGTCGCCACGGCGAAGATGTTGGGGTCGAAGATGATGTCCTCGGACGGGAAGCCGACCTCGTTGACCAGAATGTCATAGGCGCGGGTGCAGATCTCGATCTTGCGCGCGGCGGTGTCGGCCTGGCCCACCTCGTCGAAGGCCATGACCACGACGGCGGCGCCGTAGCGCAGGCATTTGATCGCATGGTCACGGAAGGCCTGCTCGCCCTCCTTCATGCTGATCGAGTTGACGATGGGCTTGCCCTGAACGCACTTCAGGCCCGCCTCGATCACTTCCCATTTGGAGCTGTCGATCATCACCGGCACGCGGGCGATGTCGGGCTCGGCCGCGATAAGGTTCAGGAAGGTCCGCATGGCGACGACGCCGTCCAGCAGCCCTTCATCCATATTGACGTCGATGATCTGGGCGCCGGCCTCGACCTGTTGACGGGCGACGTCCAGCGCGGCCGAATAGTCGCCCTCGACCACTAGCTTGCGGAATTTGGCCGAGCCGGTGACGTTGGTCCGTTCGCCGACGTTGATGAAGACAGGACGCACTTACGCTACCAATTCAAAAGGTTCGAGGCCGGACAGACGCAGGGCCACCGGCCGTTCCGGGATGGCGCGCGGCTTCAGCGGCGCGACCTCTTCGGCGACGTGACGAATGTGATCCGGCGTCGTGCCGCAACAGCCGCCGACGATGTTGACCAGGCCGGAGGCGGCCCATTCCTCGATGAAGTGGGCGGTCTCGTGCGGTTCTTCGTCGTATTGGCCCATGGCGTTGGGAAGGCCGGCGTTGGGATAGGCGGCGACCAGGGTGTCGGCGACGCGGCTCAGCTCGGCGATGAAGGGTCGCATCAGGTCGGCGCCCAAGGCGCAGTTGAAGCCGACGGCGAAGGGTTTGGCATGGCGCACGCTGTTCCAGAAGGCCTCGGCGGTCTGACCCGACAGGGTGCGGCCAGAACGATCGGTGATGGTGCCGCTGATCCAGATGGGCAGGGCGTCCATGCCCTCGTCTTCCAGATCCTTAATCGCCTTGATCGCAGCCTTGCAGTTCAGCGTGTCGGTGATGGTTTCGATCAGATAGAGATCGACCCCGCCCTCGTTCAGCGCCTTCACCTGATGACGATAGGCCTCGTAGACCTGGTCGAAGGTCACGCTGCGGGCGCCGGGGTCGTTCACGTCGGACGACATCGACAGCATCTTGTTTAGCGGGCCGATGGAGCCGGCGGCGAACCGCGGCTTGTGCGGCTCCTTTTCCGTCCAGCGGTCGGCGGCGGCGCGGGCCAGTTTCGCGCCTTCCAGATTGATGTCCCACACCGCCTGGGCGTCTAGGGCGTAGTCCTCCTGGGCGATGGTGGTGCCGGAGAAGGTGTTGGTTTCGGAAATGTCGGCGCCGGCGGCGAAATACTGGTCGTGCAGGTCGGCGATGACGTCGGGCCGCGTGATGCAGAGGATGTCGTTGTTCCCCTTCATCTGGTGTTTCTCGTCATAGCCGTTGGCGGCGACGAAGCGGTCCGCGCGGAAGTCCGCCTCGTCCAGCCCGCGACGCTGGATCATGACACCCCAACTGCCATCGAGGACCAGGATGCGCTCCTTGGCCGCCCGATGCAGGGCGGCGATGCGTTCTGCGCAGGTCATTGAGCTGCCGCCGTCTCGCGCACGCCCAGAACGCGACAGATCGCATAGACGAGGTCGGCGCGGTTCAGGGTGTAGAAATGGAAGTCCGAGAAGCCCTCTTCCTGCAGGCGCGCGCAAGTCTCGGCGGCGACCGAGGCGGCCAGCAGTTTGCGGGTTTCGGGATCGTCGTCCAGGCCGTCGAAATGCGCCTTCAGCCAGTCAGGGATGCTGGCGCCGCACGCGTCGCACATCCGCTGAAGACCGGCGAAGTTGGACACGGGCATGACGCCGGGGATCAGGGGGATGGTGACGCCCGCCGCCCGCACCCGGTCGCGGAACCGCAGGAAGGCGTCGATGTCGAAGAAGAACTGGCTGACGGCGCGGGTTGCTCCGACGTCGACCTTGGCCTTCAGCACCTCTATGTCGTTATCGATGGAAGGGCTTTCGGGATGGCGTTCTGGATAGGCGCCGACCGTGACGTCGAATCCGCCGATGCGGTTGATGGCGGCTGTCAGCTCGGTGGCGTTGGCATAGCCGTCGGCGCGCGGCTGATAGACGCCGCCGATCCCAGCCCCGCCGGGCGGATCGCCGCGCAGGGCCACGATGTGATCGACTCCGATCGCCTTGTAGCCTTCGATGACCTCGTCGACTTCTTCCCGGCTGGCCTCGACGCAGGTCAGGTGGGCGGCAGGGCGGAGCGAAGTCTCGGTGATGATGCGCTGGACTGTGCGGTGGGTCCGCTCGCGGGTCGAACCGCCGGCGCCATAGGTGACGGAGACGAAGGCGGGGTTAAGCGGCTCCAGACGACGGATCGCCTTCCACAGATTGGCCTCGGCCTCATCGGTCTTGGGCGGAAAGAATTCGAACGAGACGCGCACGGCTTCGCGGTTCGATCCGGCGCGGGCAACGGGGCCAAGCGGCGACAGCAGCAGGGCGCGGGCGTCGGCTAAATTGAGGGAGGCGGAGGAGGCCATCAGGCGGTCTTTCTGTCCTGGACGCGGCGTTCCGCCGTCCAGATGGTCACGGTCAGGCCCTCGGCATCGTGGGGCAGGGCGATGGGGGCCGATGGCGTCAGGCCGCCGTCAATCAGCCAGCCGTTGATCTCGCTGTCGGCGAAGCCCAGGCGGCGATGCTGATGCGCCTCACGCATATGTTCGAAGTCGTGCGGGGCGAAGTCGATGATGACCAGGCGGCCGCCCGGACTGACCAGACGCGCGGCCTCGGCGACGGCGGCGGACGGATCGGACAGGTAGTGCAGCACCTGATGCACGATCACCAGATCGGCGCTGGCGGCGGGCAGGCGGGTGGCGAAGATGTCGCCGTGGCGCAGTTCGACCTGCTCCACGCCCGCCTTGGTGACGTTGGTGCGGGCGATGTTCAGCATGTTCTGGCTGAGGTCCAGCCCGACTGACATCTTGGCCTTCTTGCCGAACAGGGTCAGCATCCGGCCAGAACCTGTGCCCAGATCGACGACACGTTCGAAGGGGCCGGGACCGACCGCCTTTTCCAGCGCCGCCTCGACAGCGCTTTCGCTGACGTAGAGCGAACGCAGGCGGTCCCACTGGGGCGCAACCTGTTCGAAATAGCTGGCAGCGGCTTCCTCGCGGTCCTTGCGGACCTCGTCCAGACGCCGATGATCCGCCTCGCCGGCGTCCTCGGCCAGGATGTCCAGCACCGTGTCGATCAGCCGGCGCGCCTGGGCGTCATGCGACAGGCGGTAGTAGACGCGGGCGCCGTCGGGAAAGCGTTCGATCAGCCCGGCGTCGGTCATCAGCTTGAGATGGCGCGACACCCGGGGTTGGCTCTGGTCCAGGATGCGGGACATTTCCATGACCGACAGCTCTTCGCCCGCCAGCAGCGACAGAACACGCAAACGGGTGGGTTCGCCGGCGGCGCGGAGGGCTTCGACAGTCTGATCTGCGGACAAACTCATATGCTCATATAAAGATATCCTTATATGATTTGGCAAGTGAAATCGGTTCCTTGGAACCGCGTCGACGGGAATGGTTTGTGCGCGCGTTAAAGCCCACAGACCCGTCTTGGAGTGATCTCATGCGTAGCCTGTTCATCGCCGCCCTTGCTCTCGCCACCGCCGGTACGGCGTTGGCCCAGAGCGACTTTCCCGAGACGCCCATGCCTCAAATGTCTGGGCCTGAAATGTCAGGACGGTCCATGGGCGGACAGATGCGGCCGCCGGAGCGCGAAAATCTGGCCCAGATGCAGGCGCGCATGACCCAGATGTTCAACCGCCTAGACGCCAATGAAGACGGCGTGGTCGACGCCAGCGAACTGGCCAATGCGCGCGGCGGTCGGATGCTGACGCGCTTCGACGCCGATGCCGACGGACGCATTACTCGCGAAGAGTTCGACGTGGGCCTCGCCGCCGCCTTCAAGGCGATGGACAAGAACGGCGACGGCGTGGTGACGGCGGACGAGCGTCCGCAGCGTTCCCGCTAAAGTCAGACGACGGGCGTCTTCAGCGGCTCGCCCGCGAAATGCGCCTGCAGATTTTCGATCAGCAGCATCAGCATGCCCTGCACCCCGGCAGTCGTGGCCCCGGCGGTGTGGGGCGTCAGAATGACATTGGGCACGTCGGCCCAGCGGGCTGGGTCTGTCGGCTCTTCGATGAAGACATCCAGGGCCGCCTGACCCAATGTCCCTGACTTCAAGGCGGCGATCAGGGCGTCCTCGTCCACGACCTGACCGCGCGAGACGTTGACCAGCAGGCCGTCGGGACCAAGCGCCTCGATGATGTCCGGCGAGATCAGACCGCGATTGGTCTCGTCCGCCTTGCAGGCGACGACGAGGATGTCGCTGGCCTTGGCGAGCGCCAGCAGGCTGTCGGCGCGTGGCCATTCGGCGTCGTGCGGCCGCGGCCCCCACCAACTGACCGCCATTCGGAAGGCCTCGGCGCGGTCGGCGACGGCCTTGCCGATGTGGCCCAAGCCGACGATGCCCAGCTTCTGGCCCGCGAGCGACGTTGTGATGGTGCGTGTCTCGAAGGTCCAGCCGCCGGCGCGGACCTGACGGTCGCCCGAGGTGATCTGGCGGCGTGCTGCCAGGATCAAGCCCAAGGCGTGATCAGCGACATCCTCGTGATTGACGCCGGGGGCGTGGGTGACGGGCAGACCGCGCTGGCGGCACCAGTCGATGTCGATCCCGTCATAGCCGGAGGTAAAACAGGCGATCAGGTCGAGATTGGGCAGGCGTTCGATCAGCGCCTTGTCCAGCGGCGCCTCGCCGGCGACGACCATGGCGCGGATGTCGTGGGCGGCCTCGATCGGCGGACCTTCCCAGAAGCGATAGACGTCGTAGGCGCTCTCCAGAAATCCCGAGAGCGGAGCGAGATGCCGCTGCATGATGAGAACGGCGGGGCGTTGGGTCATGCAGCGGCTCCTCTTGTCAGGTTAGGCGATTAGCGCCCGAACTTCTGGTGCTGAATACGCTTCGGAATGATGCTGTCCGCGCCCAGGCGACGCATCTTGTCCTGTTCGTAGGCTTCGAAGTTGCCCTCGAACCATTCCACGTGGCCGTCGCCCTCGAAGGCGAGGATGTGGGTGGCCAGGCGGTCAAGGAACCAGCGGTCGTGGGAGATGACCACGGCGCAGCCCGCGAACTCTTCCAGAGCCTCTTCGAGGTTCTGAAGGGTTTCGATGTCCAGGTCGTTGGTCGGTTCGTCGAGCAGGATCAGATTGCCGCCCGAGGCCAGGGTCTTGGCCAGGTGGACGCGGTTGCGCTCACCGCCGGAAAGCTGGCCGACCTTCTTCTGCTGGTCGCCGCCCTTGAAGTTGAAGCTGCCGACATAGGCGCGGGTGTTGATCTCGCGCTTGCCGACCATCATCACGTCTGTGCCACCCGAGATGGCCTGCCAGATGGTCTCGTCGGGCTTCAGGTCGTCGCGCGACTGATCGACATAGGCCAGTTTAACGGTTTCACCGACCTTGATCGTGCCGCCGTCAGGCTGTTCTTGGCCGGTGATCAGCTTGAACATGGTCGACTTGCCGGCGCCGTTCGGGCCGATGACGCCGACGATGCCGTTGGGCGGCAGTTTGAAGGTCAGGTTGTCGAACAGCGTCTTGTCGCCGTAGGTCTTTTGCAGACCCTCGACTTCCAGAACGACGTTGCCGAGGCGCGGCCCGGGCGGGATCTGGATGTGGGCGTGCGTCTGGGCGCCGCGCATCGATTCCTGTTCCTCGACCATCCGCTCGTAGGCGGCCAGACGGGCCTTGGACTTGGCCTGACGGGCCTTGGCGCCCGAACGAACCCATTCCAGTTCGCGGGTGAGGGCGCGCTGGCGGGCTTCGGATTCCGACTGCTCCTGCACGACGCGCTTGGTCTTGGCTTCCAGCCACGAGGAATAGTTGCCCTCGTGCGGGTGGCCCTTGCCGCGGTCCAGTTCCAGCGTCCACTTGGTGACGAGGTCCAGGAAATAGCGGTCGTGGGTCACCAGGATGACGCAGCCGGGGAAGTTTTCCAGGTGGTGCTGCAGCCAGGCGACGGATTCGGCGTCCAGGTGGTTGGTCGGTTCGTCGAGCAGCAGCATGTCGGGCTTGGACAGCAGCAGGCGGGCCAAGGCCACGCGGCGCTTTTCACCGCCGGATAGGTTGGTGACTTCCCAATCGTCGGGCGGGCAGCGCAGGGCGCCCATGGCCTGGTCGATGCGGCTGTCGATGTCCCAGACGTCGCCGGCGTCGATCTTCTCCTGAAGGGAGGTCATCTCCTCCATCAGTTCGTCGGTGTAGTTTTCGCCCAGTTCGGCGGCGACTTCGTTGAAGCGGTTGACCCACTGCTTCTCTTCGCACCAGGCCTCGACGTTCTGGCGCACGTTCAGGGCCGGATCGAGCTGGGGCTCCTGTTCCAGATAGCCGCGCTTGATGCCGTCGGCGGCGCGGGCCTCGCCGTTGAACTCGTTGTCCAGGCCGGCCATGATCTTCAGCAGGGTGGACTTACCCGAGCCGTTGACGCCGACGACGCCGATCTTGGCGTCGTTGTAGAAGCTGAGCCAGATGTTCTCGAAGATCTTGCGGCCGCCGGGGAAGGTCTTGGTCAGACCCTGCATCTGGAAAATATATTGCTGCGCCATGAGGTGCGGTGCGCCCTTCGGGTTCGTCTGAATGGGGAGTTGCGCCGGATGTAGCGATCCTGCGCGCGAAGGGCAAATATGGCGGGCAGGGGGCCGAACGGAACGGCTGTAAAGCTTGTCCGTTGATGACATCATACGCCTTGATCCAGCCCGAAACCGGGTGCGGAATGGCGTCGCTTTACGCTTGCCAGTCTCGGATGCCCCAGTTTCGGATGCCCATGAAGACCCGATCGCTCGTGCTCGCCGCCGCCTTCGCCCTGTCGGCGTGCGGCAATCCCTCGAACTCCAAGGCGCAGGAGGGCGAGTTCGCCCAGCCGACGCGCACCGCCCCGGCCGATGCGGCGGGAATGAAGTCCAGCTTCGCACCGGTGGTTCGATCGGCGGCGCCGGCCGTGGTCAATATCTCGGCGCGCAGCGTGCAACGCGTGCAGGCAGATCCCTTCTTCCAATTCTTTGGCGGCGGCATTCCCCAGGCGCGGGTGGCGGAATCCGTGGGCTCTGGCGTCATCGTCCGTTCTGACGGGATCGTGGTGACCAACAACCACGTCATCGACGGCGCCCAGCAGATCAAGGTCGTGCTTAACGACCGTCGCGAGTTTCCCGCCACCGTCATCCTGGCCGACGAACGCAGCGACATTGCGGTGCTGAGGCTGGAGAACGTCAGCGACCGCCTGCCGGTCCTGGCTATCGACGATCAGGAAGAGCAGCAGGTCGGCGATCTGGTCCTGGCCATCGGCAATCCGTTCGGCGTAGGGCAGACGGTGACGAACGGCATCATCTCGGCCCTGAACCGGACCGAGACCGGCATTTCCGACAGTGGCTCCTTCATCCAGACCGATGCGGCCATCAATCCCGGCAACTCGGGCGGGGCGCTGGTGGACATGGACGGCGACCTGATCGGCATCAACACCGCCATCTTCTCGCGCTCGGGCTCCTCGGCCGGGGTCGGCTTCGCCGTGCCCGCCGCGATGGTGAAGCGTGTGGTGGACAGCGCCCTGGGCGGCGCGACGGCTGTGGTTCGGCCATGGCTAGGCGTGAAGGGCGACACTGTGACTGGCGACATCGCCGGCAGCCTGGGTCTGAGCCGGCCGCAGGGATTGGTCGTCACCGACGTCTACGCCAACGGCCCGGCCGCGCGCGCCGGTATTCGTCAGGGCGACGTCATCACCGCCGTCGATGGTCAGGAGATCAACGACCAGAACGGACTGAACTACCGCGTCGGGTCGCGCAATCCGAACGATCAGGTGCAGGTGTCCATCCTGCGCGACGGTCGGGCGCAGACGCTGACCGCGCGGGTGCAGACCCTGCCGGGCGACGCTGATCCCAAGCAGGGGGTGACGATCCAGTCCGGCCCCTTCGCCGGCGCCGAGGTCGTGGCGCTTAGTCCCGCTCTGGCGGACCGGCTGGGCGGCGATCCGTTCGCGACGGGCGTTATCGTGACCGGCGTCTCCGGCCGCGGCTATGCGGCGCGGGCGGGCTTCCGCCAGAACGACCTGATCGTCAGCATCAATGGCCGCGCCATCGGCTCGGCCCGCGATGTCGAGGCCGCCAGTTCCGGTCGCGGCCCATGGGAGGTCGTCGTCAACCGTGGCGGCCGTCAGATCCGCGGCGTGCTGAGATAGGTCGTCAGGCCTTCGTCGGCCCGCCGATCGACCAGGTGTGGCCGAAGGGGTCGCGCAGGACGCCGTAGCGATCGCCCCAGAACTGATCGGCCATGTCCAGCACAGGTTCCGCGCCGCCGACGGTCATCGCGCGCGTCCAGCAGGCGTCGGGATCGGCGACCTGAAGATGCAGGGTGACGCCGGCCGGCCGCACATCTTGGGAACCGCCGTATTCCGGGAACTCGTCATTCAACATGACGCTGGCGCCGTTGATCTTCAGGTGGGCGTGCATCAGTCGCTCGCCGTCGTCGGCGAGACGGCGGTCCAACACCTCGGCGCCGAAGGCGATGATATAGAAATCGATCGCCGCAGAGGCCCCGCGCGACGGGATTGTCAGATGCGGCGTCACGCCAGAAGTCGGACCCTGGTTCGGATTGGCGTCGGTCATGGTGCGGTCTCCGTGGCGGTTCGCCATACTAACGCGTGAAAAGCCTTTGGCGAACGCCTACATAGGTCGCACCCATGAGCGACCTGTTCGAAGCCTCCGGCATTCTGCCCCCCGACGCCCCCTTGGCCGACCGCCTGCGTCCGCGCACGCTGGACGAGGTGGTGGGGCAGGATCATCTGCTGGGGCCAGGCGGGCCGATCCGGCGCATGATCGAGGCGGGGCGGTTGGGGTCGATGATCCTGTGGGGACCGCCGGGGACGGGCAAGACCACGATCGCGCGCCTGCTGGCCCAGGCCGCGGGCTATGAATATCAGGCGATCAGCGCGGTGTTTTCGGGCGTCGCCGATCTGAAGAAGGCGTTCGAGGCGGCGCGGATGCGGCGTGCAGCGGGACAGAGCACGCTGCTGTTCGTCGATGAGATCCACCGCTTCAACCGCGCCCAGCAGGACGGCTTCCTGCCTTTCGTGGAGGCAGGTGTGGTGACCCTGGTCGGGGCCACGACGGAAAACCCGAGCTTCGAGCTTAACGGCGCCTTGCTGTCGCGCAGTCAGGTCTATGTGCTGAAGCGGTTGGACGATGCTGCATTGGATCTGCTGCTGAGCCGGGCCGAGACGCATATGGACCGGACCCTGCCGCTGACGCCGGAGGCGCGGCAGGCGATGCTGGCCCTGGCCGACGGCGACGGGCGGTATCTGCTGACCATGTCGGAGGTGCTGTTCGACCTGGCTGAGGGCGAAAAGCTGGACGTGCAGGGGCTGGCGGGCGTGCTGCAACGCCGGGCGCCCGCTTATGACAAGAGCCGAGAAGAGCACTACAACCTCATATCCGCCTTGCATAAATCGGTTCGGGGGTCGGACCCCGACGCGGCGCTCTATTGGCTGGCGCGCATGCTGAACGGGGGGGAGGATCCGCTGTATCTGGCGCGGCGGATCGTGCGGATGGCGGTCGAGGACATCGGCGAGGCCGATCCGCTGTCGATCCTGGTCGCCAATGCGGCGAAGGACACCTATGACTTTCTGGGCAGTCCCGAAGGCGAGCTGGCTTTGGCCCAGGCCGTGGTCCACCTGGCGACGGCGCCCAAGTCGGTGGGGGTCTATGAGGCGTTCAAAGCGGCCAAGAAGGCGGCCTATGAGACGGGTTCGTTGATGCCCCCCGCCCACATCCGCAACGCCCCGACCAAGCTGATGAAGTCGCTGGGGTACGGCAAGGGCTACCAGTACGATCCGGATACGCCCGAAGGCTTCTCTGGCGCGAACTTCTTCCCCGACGAGATGGACCGCCGCACCTTCTACAAGCCCAAGGGCGAGGGGCACGAGGAGAAGGTCAAGGCGCGGCTGGAACGTTGGGCCGAGATGCGGGCGCGGATGGCGGTGAACGGTGCTGTGGACGCGGCGGGCGACTGACCTCTAGAAGCGCCCGATGTTCGAACGCCAGCCCGTCGCCCTGTCCGAAGATGATATCGCCGCCGTTCGGTCGTGGGTGATCCACGAGGATGCGCACGTCATCGCCTTCTCAAAGCCGCCGGGCCTGTCCAGCCAGGGCGGGCGGATCAAGGCGCATACGCTGGACGATCTGCTGTGGGCGTTTGCGCGTTCGAACGGCAAGCGGCCGGAGCTGGTTCATCGGCTGGATCGCGACACCTCCGGCGTGATTCTGGCGGCCAAGACCAAGCCGGCGGCGAGTTTTCTGGGCAAGGCGTTGCAGATGCGGCGGTTCAGGAAACAGTATCTGGCCCTGCTGTCGGCAGCGCCTGAGCCCAAGGCGGCGACCATCGACGCGCCGTTGCGTCGCGAAGAAATCGGGCGCGAGAGCTATATGCGGGTCGTCGCCTTTGATGCGCCGGGCGCGCAAGGGTCGCAGAGCCGCTATCGGACCCTGGCCGCGGGACCGGAAGGGGCTGCGGTCGAGCTGGAGCCGCTGACCGGGCGGATGCATCAGCTGCGTGTGCATATGGCCCATATCGGTCGGCCGTTGATCGGAGACGTGCGCTACGGCGGCGCTCTGACCACGCCCGTTGGACCTGCGCCGCGTCTGATGCTGCACGCCGCCAAACTGAGCTTTCCGCATCCCGAGGGCGGGACGACGACGGTCGAAGCGCCGCCGCCCGAGGATTTCGCGAAGCTGAGAACGGCGCTGGGTCTTTAGGGCGCGGGCGCCTCAGGGAACGACGTGCGCGTTTTGGCGCTATGTCGTTGAAAGGATACCTCTGATGAAGCGTCTCGCCCTCGCCTTGACCGGTCTTTCCGCCCTGGCCCTGACCGCCTGCGCCAACCTGGCGCCCTATGGCGCCCAGATGGGTCCGAACGGGCAGGGGTATTCCGAGCAGCGGATCGAATCCAACCGCTACCGTGTCACCTACAACGGCGTCGGCGCTGCGGGCCGTGTCGCCGATTGGGCGCTGGTGCGCGCCGCCGACCTGACTACCGAACAAGGCTACGACTGGTTCGAGGTGACGCAGAGCTGGACCGATGGTCGGCCGGGTGGCGCGGGCGGCGTCAGCCCGAGCGTCTCCATCGGCGGCGGCAGCAGCCGATATGGCGGCTATTCGGCGTCTGGCGTCGGCGTGGGCGTCGGTCTGAACTTCAGCGGACCGCAGCCGACTTCGACGACGCTGGAAGTCGTTCTGGGACGCGGCCAGAAGCCCGATCGTCCGAACGCCTATGACGCACGTTCGGTGCAGAGCTCCATCCCGCGCTGACCATCGCTTTCGGCGCGGGCGGCGTATATATCGCCGCACGATGACACGTTTTCTTCTCGTTGCGGCAGGCGGGGCGATCGGCTCCATGGCGCGCTATGGCCTGGGCCTCGCCGCCGGGCGGCTCGCGCCCAATGCCGGCTGGCCCGTGGGCACCTTCGCCGCCAATGTCGCAGGGGGTCTGATGATGGGTCTGCTCGTCGGCTGGCTGGCGTTCCGGGGCGGGGCGCAGCAGGAGATAGTGCGCCTGTTCGCCGCCGTCGGCGTGTTGGGCGGGTTCACGACCTTTTCGTCCTATTCGCTGGAAGCGGTGCAGATGATCGAGCGCCGCCAGATCGGCCTGGCCGCCGCCTATGTGATCGGCTCGGTGGTTCTGGCTATCGCGGCCCTGTTCGTCGGCCTGATGGTCGCTCGCCGCGCCTTTGGAGTTCCCGCTTGACCGATCAGCCGCCCGCAGCAGATGCGCCCAAGCGCGAAGTCCTGACGATCTATGTCGCCGAGGACGAGGACGGCATCCGGCTGGATCGTTGGTTCCGCCGTCGCTGGCCGCACCTGTCCAACATCCAAGTGCAGAAGATGGCCCGCAGCGGTCAGATCCGCGTGGACGGGGCCCGCATCAAGCCCGAAGGCCGACTGACTGCCGGCGCCGCTGTGCGCGTGCCGCCGATCCCCGATGACACCTCTCGCCAGGCTGGCGACGCCCACACCCTGTCCGAAAGGGACATCGCCTTCGCCAAGTCGCTGGTACTTTACGAAGACGACATGGTTATCGCCTTGAACAAGCCGCATGGCCTTGCGGTGCAGGGCGGGACCAAGACGAGCCGTCATGTGGACCGTCTGCTGTCGGCCTGGGGCGAGGGGTTGGAGCGACCGCGCCTGGTTCACCGGCTGGACCGCGACACCTCGGGCGTCCTGTTGCTGGGCAAGGGGCCAGAGGCGGCCAAGCGTCTGGCGGGCGCCTTTGCGCGTCGGCAGGCCAAAAAGACCTATTGGGCCATCGTCATCGGCAATCCGAAACCCTATTCGGGCCAGATCGACATGCCGTTGAAGAAGACCGGCATCAACGATTTCGAGATGATGCGCCCGGCCGAGCGCAAGGACCCGCGCGCCGAACCGGCCGAAACGGCGTTCTCGACCATCAGCCGCGCCGCGCACCGGGCGTCATGGATGGCCCTGCGCCCCTTCACCGGACGGACGCACCAGCTACGCGCCCATATGGCGGGGATCGGCCATCCCATTCTGGGCGATCCAAAATACGGCGACGAGAAATCGCGTGAACTGTCAGGGCCACTGAAGCTTCAGCTGCACGCTCGCAGCATCGAACTGGATCACCCGCGCGGCGGCGTTCTCAAGGTCACCGCCCCCTTGAGCCCCGAGATGAAAACCGGCTTCGCCCACTTCGGCTTTTCTGAAGACGAGGCTGAGGACGACCCCTTCCTGGGCGTGAAGCGAATCCGGTGACTGCTGAGGTTCAGGCGAGGGTCGAAGGGGCCAAGGCTCTGGCCGCTGCCGGCCAGCTGAACGCGGCCTTGGAAATGCTGGCGCCGATGGCGCAGCAGGCCGATGCGCCGTGGCAGGCGCTGTCTGTCCACGCTGATCTGATGAAGCGTGTGGGGCGTCTGGAAGAGAGTGCGGCGCTGTCGCAGCGCCTCGTCGAGGTTCGGCCGCACAGCATTCCGGCGTGGCATAATCTGGCGTCCACCCTCGGCGATCTCGGGCGGGCGGCCGAGGCGGAGGTCGCGTGTCGCGCCGCCATGTCCATCGGCGGCGATGCGCCGGAAACCTCGCTGGTGCTGGCGCGGGCTTTGCAGGCGCAGAGTCGGTTCGACGAGGCCGAGGACGCCTACCGTCAGGCGCTGCTGCGGCGGCCAGGCTACGGCGATGCGCTGCGTGATCTGAGCCAGTTGATCTGGATGCGAGATGCCGATCTGGAAACCGCCTGCGCGCCGCTGGATGCCGCCATAGCCGTATCGCCAGCGACGCCTTTGCTGCGCCAGATCAAAGCGAAGCTGCTGGAATATGCAGGGGAGGGCGAGTGGGCCTATCGCACCCTGGTCGCCGGACCGCTGGATGGGCCCGGGAAACTGGCGGCGGCGCAGGCGTGTCTGACGTGGGATCCCCTCGGGGCGCTGGACCATGCGAACCGGGCGGCGGCGCTGGCGGGCGGCGAGGTTCCGGCGATCATGGTGACCCAGGCCGAATGCCTGCTGGCGCTGGGTCAGGCCGAGGCGGCGCTGGTCACGATCGAGACGTTGCGGGGCCGCGAGCCGCTGAACCAGCATGTGCTGGCCTTTCAGGCGACGGCCTGGCGGATGCTCGGCGATGTGCGGTACGGCCGGCTTTACGACTACGACGCCTTCGTGCGGCCGTATCGGCTGCAGGCGCCTGACGGGTGGGCGTCATTGGAGGCCTATCTGGTCGATCTGGCGAAGGCGCTGTACGACCTGCATACGCTAAAGACCCATCCGGTGGGCCAGTCGCTGCGCGGGGGATCGCAGACCAGCGCGTGCTTGGCGCAGAGCGAAAATCCGGCCATTCGCGCCTTTTTCCAGGCCATCGACAAGCCGATCCGCGACTATATGGCCGCGTTGGGTCAGGGCGACGATCCGCTGAGGGCCCGGAATACAGGTGACTATCGCATCCAAGGCAGTTGGTCGGTGCGGTTGAGGCCAAACGGATTTCACGCCGACCATATCCATTCGAACGGATGGCTGTCCTCGGCCTGCCATATCGAACTGCCGCCGGCGGTGCAGGGCGAGCGCCGCGAGGGCTGGTTGCGGTTTGGCGCGCCGCCCGGCCTGCCGAGCTTGGCGGCAGAACACTATGTGCAGCCCCGACCCGGCACGTTGGTGCTGTTTCCTTCCTATATGTGGCATGGCACCCAGCCGTTCGGCGGCGAGGCGTCGCGTCTGACGCTGGCGTTCGACGTCGTGCCGGCCTGATTCCAACGGACCTTCTGATGACCGATCACCCCCCCCCGCATCGCCCACGTTTCGTCGAGCAGTCGCCGGATCGCATCTCCCGCTTCTGGACCGATGCGGGCGTCGGGCCGCATGCGGATGGGGGCTGGGCCGTGCTGTTGGACGGACGCACGCCGAAGACGCCGGACAAGGCGGCACTGGTCTTGCCGACCCAGGCTGCGGCGCAGTTGGTCGCGGACGAATGGGCGGCGCAAGGGCAGTTTCTGGATCCCTCGACCATGCCGGCGACCCGGCTGGCCTCGACCGCCATCGATCGGATCGGTCAGGCGCGCGAGCCGGTGGCGGACGAGATCGCGGCCTATGCCGGATCGGACGTGGTCTGCTATCTGGCCGAACATCCGACGCCGCTGGTCGAAAGGCAGGCGCGCGAGTGGGGGGCGTGGCGCGATTGGGCCGCGCGCGAGATGGGGGTGGCGCTGGAGCCGGTCGCCGGCATCGTGCATCGACCGCAATCGCCTGACGCCATTGCGCGGGTCAAGGCGCATGCGCTGTCGCTGGACGATTTCCGCCTGACCGGACTGGCGACGGCCGTACCTCTGCTGGGGTCGGCCGTGTTGGCTTTGGCGGTGGAGAAGGGCGCGCTGGAGGGCGGCGCGGCGTTCGACCTGTCGCGGATCGACGAGCTGTTTCAGGAAGAGCAGTGGGGCGTGGACGCGGAGGCCGCCGAACGCACCGAGTCGCGCCGCGCGGAGGCCCAGCTGCTGGACCGGTGGTTCAGAGCGCTCGGTTAGGGCGCTGGAGGCGTCGTCGAGGCTGAGATCAGCATCGCACGTTCCTGATCGGTCAGGTGGCGCCAGCGACCCTCGGGCAGGTCGCCCAATACCAGCGGCCCGATGCGGGTGCGATAGAGGTCTACGACCTCCAGCCCGACCAGTTCGCACATGCGGCGGATCTGGCGATACTTGCCCTCGGTCAGGACGAAGCGAAGGCGCTGCGGCTCGATCTGGGTGACGCGGGCGGGCTTTAGCGGCTTGTCGTTCAGAGACAGGCCGTGGCGCAGCTTGCTGAGCTTGCCTTCGGTGATCTGGCCTTCGACAACGACCAGATATTCCTTGTCCAACTCGGACGCCGGGCCGATCACCGCCTTGGCGACGACGCCGTCGGACGACAGCAGCAGCAGGCCGCGCGAATCTTCGTCCAGCCGACCGATGGGGGGCAGGGAAGCGTCGCGGGCAGGCGTCTCGCCCTCGCCGATACGATTGGGCGTCTTCAGCAGTCGCACGGCCGGGATCTTGCCGGGATCGGGCTGGCCCGAGACGTAACCGACCGGCTTGTGCAGCACCAGGGTCATGCCCGTCGCCAAGGCCGCCTGGGCGGTGTCGTTCAGGCTCAGGGTTTCGCCCGGTTGAATCTTTCGGCCGGCGTCGCTGATCGTCTCGCCATCGATGGAGACCAGACCATTGGCGATCAGGGTATCGGCCTCGCGCCGCGAACAGACGCCGGTCTGGCCCAGCCACTTGTTCACGCGAACGGGTTCGTCGCCATCATAGGTGCGGGTGAAGGCCATGCGATTCCGTCGTCCAGTCGATGCGGCTGTCTAGAGCCGGGCGGGATCGCGAGCAAGCGGGTCGCCGTTTTCAGGATTAGCAAGGCCGGTCCGTTTGAACTGGCAGGTTGATCCAGACGGGATCGTCACTATATCTGACGGCATTCCACAAATGAGCCAGAGTGCGGGACGACACGCGTCGGACCCGTCGATTTTCATTTTTCTGGTCATCGGCGTGGGTGGTTCGACAGCGTCGCTTGTCGGATCTGGATCAGTATTGAAACATCTCAAGGAGACGTCTTGTTCGCTCAAAACAAATCTTCCGCAGGCCCCCGTCGCACCGGTTACAACCGTCCTGTTCCCACCCGTCTGCGCATGGGGCTGGTGATGCGGCGTGACATGGCGTTCGGCGAGTTGGGCGACGTGGAGGGCGCGTTGCGGGCCGAAGGCGTGGGCTTGGCCCCGATCTCGACGGGCGACGCCAGTTTGATCGCCGGCGGCGTGACCGTGCTGGCCACCGCTACAGCCAAGGACATCGTCGAAGGCCGCCTGAAGGGTTTGGTCGTTCCGGGCGGTTCGACGGAAGAGGCGTCGTTGGCGGCCGTGCGGTCGCTGATCGACTTGGCGCGTACAAGCGGCCTGACGGTCATCGCCTTCGCGGACGGCGTTGCGCTGGCGGCCGACAGCTTCGGCTTATCGGCCCAGGCCGAGGGCGCGGTGTTCAAGGACGGGGGGGTGACCCTCCTAAACGAGCGGGCCGAACTGTCCAAGCTGGTCGGCGCGATCGTCTGATCAGAAGGCGCGGAACAGCAGGATGAGATTGTTCGCCGGCATCTGAACCCGCAGCGTGGCCGCAAGGCCATGCGAGCGGGCCAGGGCCTCGACCGCTTCGCGATCACGCAGACCCCATTCCACGTTTCGCGCCTTCAGACTGGCCTCGAAGGTAGCATTCGACTCCGCTAGCGGAACCTCGGCCTCGCGGTAGGGGCCGTAAAGCGCCAGCAGGCCGCCGGGCCGTCGCAAGACCCGACCGGCCAGATCCATCAGCCCCTCGGTCGCCGACCAGGGGCTGATGTGCGTCATGTTCGCACAATATAGGGCGTCAAAGGTGTCGGTCGGCCATGTCGTGGGGTCGCCGGCGTCGAGCGCCAACGGCGGTTTCAGGTTCGACAGATCGAGCTGGCGGCTCCAGGCGGCGATGCTTTCGCGGGCTTGATCGCTGGGGTCGCTGGGCGTCCAGTCCAGATCCGGCATGGCGGCGGCGAAGGCGGCGGCGTGTTCGCCCGATCCGGACGCGATCTCGAGCACCGATCCACGCGCCGACAGATGGGCGCGGAGCACGCGAAGAATCGCCTCGGCATTGCGCCGCGCAGCGGGCGATGTCAGTGCGCCGTCCGGCAAGACGGTGATGGAGTCCAGGCTGTTCATTCGTCCAAAGTATCGTCGAAACGCGACGAACACATCTGCGATTTCTCACCGCGAAAGGCCGGTTGTTTGTGCATTTTTTGCGCAATTTGACGATCACCGAGGCCCGGCGCAATTCGCTTGTAACAGTGCGTGATCGTCACGCTCTGAAGGCCACGACGGCGTCAGATCGTCGGACCTTTTCGCTCAGGAGACGCCCTTGTCCATTCTCACTATGCCCGGATTGCGCCCGGCGCCCACCGCCCATGCCGGGCTGATCGCCTGGGTCGAGCAGATCGCCACCCTGACCAAGCCCGCCAAGGTCCATTGGTGCGACGGCTCCGAGGCCGAGAAAGAGGCCATCACCGCCGACCTGCTGGCCAAGGGTACGCTGAAGGCGCTGGATCAGACCAAACGGCCGGGCTGCTACTACGCCGCCTCCGATCCCCGCGACGTGGCGCGGGTCGAGAGCCGCACCTTCATCTGCTCGGACGACGAGGCTGACGCCGGCCCGACCAACAACTGGGCCGATCCGATTGAGATGCGTGGGCGTCTGGACGGTCTGTTCGACGGCTGCATGGCCGGGCGGACAATGTATGTCGTCCCGTTCTGCATGGGCCCGCTGGGGTCCGAGATCAGCGCCCTGGGCGTGGAGATCACCGACAGCGGCTATGTCGCACTGTCGATGGGTGTGATGACCCGCATGGGTAAACCGGCGCTGGCTCAGTTGAGCGATAAGGGCGTCTTCGTGCCGGCCGTCCATACGTTGGGCGCGCCGCTGGCCGATGGTCAGGCGGACGTGGCCTGGCCTTGCAACGACGACAAATGGATCGTGCATTTCCCGGAGACGCGGGAAATCTGGTCTTATGGTTCGGGCTATGGCGGCAACGCCCTGTTGGGCAAGAAATGCTACGCCCTGCGCATCGCCTCGATCATGGCTCGCGATGAGGGATGGCTGGCCGAGCACATGCTGATCCTGAAGCTGACGGATCCGAAGGGCCGGGCGAAATACGTCGCCGCCGCCTTCCCCAGCGCGTGCGGCAAGACGAACCTAGCCATGTTGCAGCCCAGCCTGCCGGGCTGGAAGGCCGAGACCATCGGCGACGACATCGCCTGGATGCGGTTCGGCGACGACGGGCGGCTGTATGCGGTCAATCCCGAGGCCGGCTTCTTCGGCGTCGCGCCGGGCACCAGCCGCAACACCAATCACAATGCGCTGGAGACCTTGGCCTCCAACACCATCTTCACCAACACCGCCCTGACCAACGATGGCGACGTGTGGTGGGAAGGTCTGACGAAACAGGCGCCTGAGGGCCTGACGAACTGGAAGGGGCAGCCGCACGATCCGGCGTCCGGCGAACCCGCCGCGCACCCCAACGCCCGTTTCGCGGCGCCCGCCAGCCAATGCCCGGCCATCGCCCCGGAATGGGAAGATCCCAAGGGCGTGCCGATCGACGCGATCCTGTTCGGCGGCCGCCGCGCCAGCGCAGTGCCGCTGGTGACCGAAGCCTTCGATTGGGAGCACGGCGTCTTCATGGGCTCGACCGTGGCGTCCGAAGGCACCGCGGCGGCCGAGAACAAGGTCGGCGAACTGCGCCGCGATCCCTTCGCCATGCTGCCGTTCTGCGGCTACAACATGGGCGATTATTTCGCCCACTGGCTGAAGATGGGGCAGGGGCAGGACGCCTCGAGACTGCCGCGCATCTTCTTCGTCAACTGGTTCAGAAAGGATCAGGACGGCCGGTTCGTCTGGCCCGGTTTCGGCGACAACGCGCGCGTGCTGAAGTGGATCAGCGAGCGGATCGACGGCGAGGCCGAGGCGGTCGATACGGCGGTCGGGCGCGTGCCGTCCGTCTCCGCGTTGGACCTGTCAGGCCTGGACTTGACGTCGGCGCAACTGTCGATCCTGCTGGACGTGGATGCGGGCGTCTGGGCCGAAGAGGCGGCGCTGATCCCGGACTTCTATCGCCAGTTCGGCGAGCGTCTGCCGACCGCCCTGTGGGACCAGCACGCGGCCCTGGTCGCGCGCCTGGACGACGCCGGCGCGGCCTCGATGGCGGCGGAATAGGCGAAAGTCATCTTGCAATAGGGGCGTTGCGGGTCGATCAGACGGCCCGTGACGTCTTCCTCTCCCATCGTGATCGTCGGCGCCGGCGTGCTGGGCCTTTGCACCGCGTACGAGCTGCATCGGCGCGGCCGGGCGGTGTTGGTGGTCGATCCGGGCGGGGTGAACGCCTCCCTCGTGGCTGCGGGGATGATCGCCCCGGCGATGGAATCGGCCATCGACGACGTGTCGGTTGATCGCGCGCGGCTGTTTAGAGACGGCCGTGATTTGTGGCCCACGTTCGCGAGCGCCGCCGGCATCGCTCTGGCGCATCGACCCGCTGAGTGGCGAGGCGGCGACGTGGAGGCGATGGAGGCGCGGTTGCGCGCGCTGGGCTTCGACGCGCGGCGCGATGGCGCCGGCGTCACGACCGATGACGATTATCAGGTCGAGCCGACCAAGGCTCTGGCGGCGCTAAGGCAGGCGCTGGGCGAGGCTGTCATCGCGGGGACGGTGACGACGATCGCCCGCGCCGATGGCGGCTGGCGGCTCGAAGTCTGTGATCGGTGGTTGGATGCAGACGCGGTCGTGCTGGCCACCGGCGCCGGTGACGCCATTGCGGGTCTGCCCGAGACCGCGCGCCGATTGATCGAGGAAATCCAGCCGATCCGCGGACAGATCGGCGTGGCAGCCGGACATCTTGTCGATCATGTCGTGCGCGGGCCGGGCGCCTATGTCGCGCCAATGGCGTCTGGCGCGGCCATCGGAGCGACGATGGAGCCGAGGCGGCGGGATACGGCGCCGGATGCCGAGGCGTCCAAACGCCTGACCCAGGCGGCTTGGGCTACGCTGGGTCGGTCGCCTGAGCCGCTGTCTATCGAATGGCGCGTCGGCATCCGGGGCGCGACGGCGGATGGTCTGCCGCTCGCGGGCGCGGGGCCCGGTGCAGAGGGTCTGTTCTTGGCCTTGGCGCCGCGTCGAAACGGCTGGTTGCTGGGGCCCTTGGTCGGCGCCGTGGTCGCCGATGCGATCGAGGGGCGGACGGCGTCGCCGCACGCCCGCGCCCTCGACCCTGGTCGGTTCTAGCCCTCCATCGCGAACCGGACGGTGAAGTTGACGGTCGCGCCGTCGACAGGTCGGCCGTCCACGGTGCGCGGGTTCATGCGGAACGACCGCGTCAGGCTCTGCGCGGCGCGGCCGAAGCCCTGGCCGCTCGGTGTCTCGCCCACGACTCGGCAGCCGTTCAGGCCGCCGTCCGCATTGACCACGCAACTGAGCGTCGCCGAACCCGGCGTGCCGTTCTCTGCGGCGCGGGTCGGATAAGCCCGCGCCATCTGCGCCGCCGAAGGCCGGCTGGCCCAGGTTGGATTGTTAATCACCGACGGCGGGCGCGGTGGCGTCTCGACGGTTGCCGTGCCGCCCTCGACGCCGGTGGGAGCGACGCTGATGGTCGGCAGACCGGGTTGAGCGGTCACGACGCCGGGCTCGGGCGGCGTCAGCGGGATGGTCTGCACCGTCGAGGGCACGGGGATCGCCGACTTGTGAATGGGCGTGGGCGGCGCCGCCGTTTCAGGCGTGGGCAAGGGCTTGGGTTTGGGCGGCGCCATCATCACCGAGACCGGCGGGTCGAGGATGTCTTCGATGGGCGCCGCACTCAACTCGAACCGTTGATTATAAAGCGCCACGCCCGCCGCAACGTGCAGGACCAGCGAGACGCCGATAGCGCCCAGCATCCAGCGCGGGATGGGTTTCTTGCGTTCCCCGAAGTCGATCGGGCTGATCAAGCCGGGACCACCGGCAGCACGGATCATCATAACGTCACTCCCTCGTTCACCGCCCCCGCAGCGCCCGTAACTGCAAGTTGAGCGCGCAGGTTGTGGCGGCTTTACGGCGAAGTTTTCCTGTTCGACGAAGGTCGAGGCGTTAACGCGATCGTTAAGAATTAAGAGTTGGTTAACTACGTTCGCCGACCCTTCGCACATGGGTATCGGAGCGATTCCATCGACAGGCGGAGTAGAGGCGGCCATCCGGCGCGCGTCGAACGCCGTTGGCGTGGACTATGACTTCCTGGTCAAGACCGCGCGGCGCGAGAGCGCGATGAACCCGTCGGCCAAGGCCCCGACCTCGTCGGCCGCCGGCCTGTTTCAATTCATCGAACAGACCTGGCTGGGCACGGTCAAGCAGCACGGGGCCCAGCACGGCTACGGCCAATACGCCGATCTGATCCATCGCGGGTCGGACGGACGTTGGCGCGTCGAGGGTTCGGCGCGCAACGTGGTGCTGGACCTGCGGTTCGATCCCCACGCGGCCTCGACCATGGCGGCTGAGTTGACGGCGTCCAATGCCGCATATCTGCGCGGACGTACGGGCAAGGAACCGGGCGCAGGCGATCTGTATGCGGCTCATTTCCTGGGGCCGGCTGGGGCCGCCGGTTTGATGGAGGCGATGGATCGTAATCCGGGCGGCAGCGCCGCAGCGCTGTTCCCCGACGCTGCGCGGGCCAACCGCAGCATCTTCTATCGCAATGGACGCGCCGCCACCGTCGCCGAGGTCCACGCCAATCTGCAGCGCACGGCAGGCGAGGGCGCACCCGCCGCCGGAGCCGGCGAGACGAAATACGCCGTGCCGAACCTGAGCGACAAGGACCAGATGCTGGCCGCACGTCTGGATCGGCTGAAGCAGGATCAAGGCCTTTTGGCGCTATTGCTCGGTCAGGATGGATCATCCAGCAGCGGCTTCGGCGGCGCTTTCTCGCCAAATGGCAAGGAATCGACCTGAGTCGTTGCATTGCAACCGATGGTAAACCACCCGTTAAGCATGGCAGTCTCATTCTGGGATCAACGTCCGATTCCATCACGAGCCGTCCATGACCGCCTTCCGCGCCCGCCTGACAGAAGTGGACATTCGACGCCTGATCAAGGCGACGGACGACGATGAGCGGGCCGAGGCGGCGCACAAGCTGTGCCGCAACATGGAGCGCGCGGAACTGAATGAGGACGACCGGGCGGCGGCGCAGAAAATCCTGCGTCTGCTGGCCAATGACGCCGCCGAATTGGTGCGTCGCGCCATGGCTGTCACGCTGAAGGCGTCCGATCTGATTCCCAACGACGTGGCGCGCAAACTGGCCGGCGATCTGGACAGCATCGCCCTGCCGATCATCGCTTCCTCGCCGGCGTTCAGCGACGAAGATCTGATCGAGATCGTGCGTGCCGGATCGGTCGTGCGTCAGGTCGCCGTGGCGGGGCGGGCGCGGGTGTCGCGCGATGTCGCAACCGTGTTGGCGGCCGAAGGCTGCGAGCAGTCGGTTCGCACCTTGGCGGCGAATGACAACGCCGACCTGTCCGAAGGGGCGCTGGCGACCGTCGTCGATCGTTTCGCCGAAGCGCCTGAAGTCCTGGCCGCCGTAGCCTATCGCCAGGTCCTGCCGCTGCATGTGACCGAACGGTTGATCCAGCTGGCCAGCGAGGCGGTGCGCGAACATCTGATCAGCCATCACGCTGTGGCGCCGGAAACTGCGATCCGTCTGGCCCAATACTCTCGTGAGCGGATGACGGTGGATCTGGTCGATCAGGCCAGCGTCAGCACCGATCTGGCGGCCTTCATGGCCCAGCTGAACGCCCGTCGCGTGCTGAATGCATCGCTGCTGCTGCGCGGACTGGCGCGAGGTCAGATGGCGATGTTCGAATATGGGTTGGCCGAACTGGCCAACACGCCGCATCACCGCGCCTGGTTGATGGTGCATGACGCCGGCCCGCTGGGGCTGAAGGCCATCTATGATCGCGCGGGTTTGCCGCCGCGCCTGTTCCAGGTCTTCAGGGCGGGCGTCGACACCTGGCGTGCGCTGGCGGCGGAGGGGATCGATACGTCGAGCGCCTATTTCCGAGATCAGATGCTGGAGCGGTTCCTGACCCAGCGTCCGGCCGTACTGCGCGACGATCTGGCCTATCTGATGGAGCGGCTGGATCAGTCCCCGTCGCTCAGCCTGACCGCCGCCAACGCGGCCTGATCCTGAGAGCCTGATTCACGGCATCGACGAAGTCGCGAAGTGACTCGTCTCAACCGATCAAGCTTCAAGAAAAAGGCCCGCCGAAGACGACGGGCCTTCGCAAACGGCTGGAGGGACTTCAGCCTGCGAGGTGATCTGCGACGCGCGCTTCCAGGGTCTCGGCCAAGGCGCGGCCGGTCGGGTGTTCGTCAGTCTTGATCTGGTCGCGGACGACGGCGCGGATGGCGTCGATGTGGGCGTCCAGGATGGCGATCGGCGCAGTCATGCGGCGATCGGCGTCGTCCAGCATCTTGCACAGCGAACCGGCGATGCGGGTAACTAGCGGATATTCGTAGGTGGTGCCCAAGCCCTTCAGATCATGAGCGCGGAAATACAGAGCCTCGGCGGTGGCGGCGGTGTAGCCCTGCTCACGGATGTCGCCCTGAGCCTTGTCCAGCTTGACGATCTCGTCGTTCAGCCACTGGCCGAACTGGGCCGACATGGCTTTCAGCGCCTCCTCTGCACGAGCGATGGCGTCGGCGTTGATGCCGAAGCCGCCGCCGACCTTGAGACGTAGCGAGTTGGTCGGAGGGGTGATCTGCGCCGGATTGCTCATGGCGGGCTCCATAGGACGTTCACGCCAAGATACGGTAGCGGGCTTAAGAAGCCGTGACCGATCAGTTCGCGAACTGTTCGGCCATCACCCGCTCATCGAACGACCGGCCCGCATCGAATAGCATGGTCAGGGTGACGTCACGACGCTCGCGCACCTCGACGCGGGCGACGCGTCGGACCTCGAAGTTGTCGGCGGTCGCCGAGACTGGGCGTTTGTCGGCCTCCAGGACCTCGAACCGCACCTTGGCGCCGTGCGACAACAGGGCGCCGCGCCAGCGACGGGGACGGAAGGCGCTGATCGGCGTCAGGGCCAGGATGCGGGCGTCCAGAGGAATGATCGGGCCGTGCGCCGACAGGTTATAGGCGGTCGATCCCGCAGGCGTCGCCACGAGGCAGCCGTCGCAGGACAGTTCTTCCAGTCGAACGCGCTCATCGACGGTGATCCGCAGCTTGGCTGACTGGCGCGTCTGGCGCAGCAGCGACACCTCGTTGATGGCCAGGCCGGTGTGCACTTCGCCGCTTTCGGTCCAGGCGTCCATCTGCAGCGGATGGATGACTGTCCTTTCGGCCGTCGCGATCCGCTCCAGCAGACCGTTGTCGTCGTAGTCGTTCATCAGAAAGCCGACCGACCCCCGGTTCATCCCATACACGGGCGTGCGCTGCCGCAGGTTGCCGTGCAGGGTTTCCAGCATCTGCCCGTCGCCCCCAAGCGCCACGATCACATCGGCCTCGTCTTCGGGCACGGCGCCATAGCGGTCGATCAGGGCTTTGCGCGCCGCCTGGGCTTCGGGCCGGTCGCTGGCGACGAAGGCCAATCGGGGCGATGACGGCAGGGGAGGGGAGCTTGACTGAGTCACTTGGCGACGTGGCCCCAGCTTGGGCGCAGAGTCAAACGGTCGCGGGCTTGTGCATCATCTGATGGAAGGCGCGAGAGGCTGCATGCGCGCTCATTGGGGTCGCCTTCCAGCCGCCGTCGGCAGGCATTCCGCCCGAAAGCTTGCGCACCTCGACCAAAAGGGAGGCGAAGACGGCCTTGTCCACGCCCACGGCGATGCAGGCCAGGTAAAGCGGCTCGGCAGTCGGCGCGCGGATGGCGTGATGCACCTGAGCCTCGCTGAAGCCGCCCAGGGCCGCCAGGGTTTGTTCGAACAGTTCGAAACGCTGTTCTCGTAGCGCGCGGACCAGCAGACCGGGGCGGAGCTGGCCGGCGGCTTGAAGTTTTTCCACCAGTCGTCGTTCCGCGTCGATGCGTGCGCGATCCTCGGTCATCCGGGCGGACATGGCGCGCCATTCCGGGCTGCCGACAGCCTTCGCCGCCGCGTCCTGAACCGCCGCATTCAACTGGGCGTCGTCGATGCGGAAGCGTTCGCCGATCGACTGACGCAGAGCCTGGCCGACCCATTGATAAAGCTGCTGAGCCAGTTGTTCGTTCAGCCTGGGGTGACGCGTCAACGGCGCCCGCAGGCCCGCGATGCGGCGCGAATGATCGACCAGCTTGCGCATGGCGTCTTCGCCAATGTCGGCCGTACGGTTGGACGCCAGCGCCGTCATGGTGACGGGCTCGGCGCGATCGACAATCGTGTCCACGACCGGCCGCGCCAGTTGTGGGCGCCGTGCGACAGCGATCTGATGTTCCAGCGTCGCCTCGATCAGCAGGCGTATGAGGTCGGCGTTTTGAAGAAGCGGGCTGGAGGTGATGACCGGGCGGGCGATCTCGATCTCATCCAGCGCCAGCATGTTGACCAGCGCAGGCGGCGCCCAGTCGACGCCCGCGATCCGTTCGGACAGGGCCAGTCGAATATCCCGCTCGGCCTGGGCTGTCAGAGCGAGGAAGATGTCGCTGAGCAGCGGCGCGACCTTGGGTGGCGGCGGATTGGATTCACACAGCGAGGTGACCTTCAGCAGCAGGCGCTGACGGTCGTCGGCCGAACGGCTGCTGGCCAGCGCCAGAAGCTCAGACACAGTCCGGTCGTCCCAGGCGTCGCGGGGCGGCTCCAGTTGAACGACAGACAAGGCGGCTCCCCGAACCGGCGACGATGCTTAACCATATGCTTGCGTGATGAAGACCGGGTTAAGCAAGGCCGCCGCAGGGGGTGACGTCACGTCAACCGCGGCCTTGTCGGCTTGACGACGCGACCGCGCGGGGTGACGGTTTGTAAAAGCCCATCCAGAGGCAGGAGGAAATCATGGCGGACGGAACCAGTCCCTCGATCAAGTCGCGGGTGTCCGAAGCCGAATGGCAGGTCCGTGTCGAGCTGGCGGCCCTCTATCGGCTCGTCGCCTTGAACGGTTGGGACGACATGATCTTCACCCATATCTCGGCGCGCGTGCCCGGGCCGGAGCATCATTTTCTGATCAATCCCTACGGCTTTTACTTCGACGAGATTACGGCCTCGTCGCTGGTGAAGGTCGATCTGGAAGGGAACATCGTCCAGGACACGCCCTATTTCATCAATCCGGCGGGCTTCACCATCCACTCGGCCGTCCATGCCGCGCGCGAGGACGCCAAGTTCGTCATCCATCTGCATACAGTGAACGGCGTGGGCGTCGCCGCTCAGGCCGAAGGTTTGCTCCCCGTCAGTCAGAACGCGTGTTTACTACAGCATCAGGTTGCGTATCATGGATACGAGGGGTTGGCTCTGAACCATGACGAACGCGAACGTCTGGTCGCCGACTTGGGAGACAAACCGCTGATGCTGCTGCGAAACCACGGCACGCTGGCGGTCGGGGAAACGGCGGCTCAGGCATGGATCGGCATCTTCTTCCTGGAGAGAGCCTGCGCGCAGCAGGTTGCGGCGTTGTCTGGCGGGCGCGAGCACATCCTGTTGGCGCCGGACGAAGCGCAGGCCGAGACCAAGGAGCAGGGGCGCGGCATTGGGTTCATCTCGTCGCTGGCCTGGCCGGGCGCTCTGCGACAGCTGGATCGCAAGTCGCCGGGCTACGACGCCTAGGTGCCGTTGTCGCGGGGACGCTGGTCCTCGCGGCGTTGACGCCGACCCAAGCTCTCGCCGGCGCCTGGACCCAGCCGAAGGGCAAGGGCCAGGCCATCGTCAAATATGAGCGGCTGAGCGCCGACACGGGCTTCGACGCTGCTGGCGAGGAGCGTGATCTGCCTGGCCAGCGGCGCGACGCGACCTTGGGTCTGTTCGCCGAATACGGCGTGTCGGATCGGCTGACGCTTCAGCTGAAGGCGGACTTGCAGGACGGCGAGGACGCCTTCGTTGATTACAGCGGGCGCGGCCCCATCGAGATCGGTGCGACCTGGCAGGTCTGGCGCGACGACCGGAACGCCGTCAGCCTTTACGGCGGCTATACCCAAGCCGGGGAGGGGCGCAACGCCGGCTATGCCGCGCCGGGCGTCGGCGATCACGATTGGGAGGCGCGCGTGTCGGTCAGCCGGTCTCTCGGCGAGATGGGCGAGCGCTGGGGAATGGCCGGCGCATTCGTCGAGCTTCAGGCCGCACGCCGTCTGCGTGACGGCCTGCCGGATGAAACCCGCATCGACGCCACGGCGGGCGCCCGGCTCGGCGAGGATTGGATGGTGCTGGGTCAGACGTTTGGCGGCGCGGCCGACGGCGGCGCGCGCTGGCTGTCCTTGGAAGCCTCGGTGGTGCGTGATTTCGGCGCCTGGAGCTTGCAGGCCGGATGGAGACAAACCGTCGCAGGCCAGGAGATCCCCATCAGCCGCGGGCCTGTTCTTTCGATCTGGAGACGATTTTAGGCAAGATTTCTGCGACGGAAAATGTGATCCGGCACGTTACTGATACGTAACATTGCGCGCACTTCATTACCCGGTAATGCATGCGGCGTCCCCCTGACCGAGAGACCCCCGCGTGATCAAACGTCACTTCTTCCTCGTCGCCGCCGCCGTCCTGCTTGCCCTGATGGTCGTCGCCGCCATCGTCAAAGTCTCCGCTGGAGACGAAAAGAAGGCGGCAGGGCCGGGCGGCGGTCGCGGACGCGGGGCGCAGCAGGTGTCCGAGGCCGTCGTCGCGCAGTGGCCCTTCTCGGATCAGATTCGCGTTTTGGGCGTGGCGCGCGGCGAGCGGTCGGTGAACGTCACCTCTTCGACCACCGAACTGATCACCCGCGTCCTGTTCGCGGACGGCCAGTACGTCTCGGCCGGCGCGCCACTGGTCGAACTCCAAGCGCGTGAAGAAGACGCGGCCATTATCGAGGCTCGCGCCAACGTCAATCAAGCCCAGCGTGAATACGATCGCTACAAGGCCTTGGCCGACCGGGGCGTTGCGCCCCAGGTCATGCTGGAACAGGCCGAGACCGGGTTGGAAACCGCGCGAGCGTCGTTGCAGGCGGCCCAGGCGCGTCGTGGCGACCGGGTGATCCGGGCGCCGTTCTCCGGGCGCGTCGGTCTGACGACGGTGACGCCCGGCACGCTGATCAACCCGGGCGCGGTGATCACGACGCTGGACGACACATCGACGATCCGCGTCGATTTCCCCCTGCCTGAGCGCTATCTGAACCTGCTGCGTCCCGGCGCCCAGCTGACGGCGACGGCAGACGCCTATGGCGACGAGCCGTTCACTGGGCGGATCGCCCTGATCGACACGCGCGTCAACGAAACGACCCGCGCCGCAACCGCGCGCGCGGAGTTCCCCAACCCCGGCGGTCGCATCCGTCCCGGCATGTTGATGCGCGTGGCGGTCCAGCAGGGCCAGCGTCAGAGCGCCGCCGTGCCAGAGTCAGCCGTGCAATATGAAGGCGCCGGCGCCTTCGTCTATCGCATCGCACCCGGTCAGAACGGCTCCACCGCTCAGCGGGTCGAGGTCGAAACCGGGGCCGTCGAGAACGGCTTTGTTGAGATACTGTCCGGCATCGAGGCCGGCGACCGCATCGTCGGATCGGGCCTGAACCGTATTCAGCCGGGCGCACCGGTCAGCGTGGGCGGCCAGGGTCGCAAGTCGGGCGCCGCCAAATGATGCTGTCCGACGTTTCGGTCCGGCGGCCAGTCTTCGCGGCCGTCGCGGCCATCGTGCTGTGCGTCATCGGCGCGGCGGCCTTCTTCTTCCTGCCCGTGCGTGAACTGCCCGACGTCGATCCGCCGATCGTGTCGGTCAACACCAGCTACGCCGGCGCCTCGGCTGAGGTGATCGAAAGCCGCATCACCGAGCCGGTTGAGCAGCAGATCGCCGGCATCCAGGGCGTCGAACGCATCAACTCGACTAGCCGCGACGGACGCTCCAACGTGAACATCGAGTTCTCGCTGGACCGCAACATCGACGATGCCGCCAACGACGTACGCGACCGCGTCAGCCGCGTGGTCGGCCGCCTGCCGGACCAGGCCGACCCGCCTGAGGTGGCCAAGGCCGACTCCGACAGCCAGCCGATCATCATCGTCTTCCTGCGCTCGACCAGCATGAACCGGCTGCAGCTGACCGATTACGCTGACCGCTATCTGATCGACCGGATGGCGACGGTGCCCGGCGTGGCCCAGGTCAACATCTATGGCGAGCAGCGCTATTCGATGCGCATCTGGCTGGATTCCGCTGCCATGGCGGCGCGGGGCCTGACGGTCAACGACGTCGAGACGGCCCTGACGAACCAGAACGTCGAACTGCCCGCCGGCTCGCTGGAATCGACGGACAAGGACTACACCGTCCGCGTGGCGCGCACCTACGCGCTGCCGGAAGACTTCCGCCAACTGCCCATCGGCACGCGAGGCTCGGCCTCGGCCTCAGCGACGGTCGCCACAGGCACGGGCAGCGGATCGTCGGCCATCATCCAGGGGCAGCCGACCTATGTGACGCGCCTTGGTGACATCGCCCGCGTCGAGGAAGCGCCGGAAGAAGACCGGCGTCTGTTCCGTGGCAACGGGATGGATCAAATTGGCCTGGCCGTGACCCGTCAGGCGCAGTCGAACGACCTCGCCATCTCGGACGGCGTCCACAAGATGATCGAGGAAATCCGGCCGACCTTGCCGCCGGGTGTGACCATCGAGGTCGGATCCGACAACTCGGTCTTCACCTCGCACGCGATCGACGAGGTCTGGATCACCATCGGCATCTCCATGGCCCTGGTGGCCCTGGTGAACTTCATCTTCCTTGGCAGCCTGCGAGCCGCGCTGATCCCCTCCATCGTGGCGCCGATCTGTCTGCTGGCGACCTTCATCGTCTTGGCCCCGCTAGGCTTCTCGCTGAACCTTCTGACGCTGCTGGCCCTGGTTCTGGCCATCGGCCTCGTGGTCGATGACGCCATCGTGGTGGTTGAGAACATCCAGCGCCGTCTGGATCTGGGCGAGCCGCCTCTGGTCGCCGCCGAACGCGGCGCGCGCCAGGTCTTCTTCGCGGTCGTGGCCACCACCATCGTCCTCTTGTCAGTGTTTGCGCCGCTGCTGTTCCTGCCGGGGTATGTCGGACGTCTGTTCGTCGAACTGGCCGCAGCGATCGCGGCGGCCGTGGCGTTCTCCGCCTTCCTGGCGCTCAGCCTGTCGCCGATGCTGGCCTCCAAGATATTGCGACCCGCACATGGCGGAGGCTGGGTGGCGCGCAAAGTCGACTGGGGTATGGACCGGCTGAAGTCGTCCTATGGCCGGTCGCTGGACATGCTGTTGGGCCGTCGCATCGCGGTGATCGGCGTCGGCGCCCTGATCCTGCTGGTCGCAGCGGGCGCGGGCGGCATCTTCCTGACCCTGCCTAACGAACTGGTGCCGGACGAAGATCGCGGCCGGGTCACGGTGCGCGTCGCCGGCCCCGAAGGCGCGGGCTTCGACTATACCCGGAAGATCATGCTGGGGCTGGAGCCTCTGCTGGCCGAATACAAGACCAGCGGCGAGGCCGACAGCTATCTGGTGTCCGCGCCCGGCTTCGGCGGCGGCAGCTTCAACTCGGGCAATGCGGTCCTCACGCTCGCCGACTGGTCCAAGCGCGACCGCTCGGCGGCCGAGATCGCTCAGGAACTGAATGGCAAGCTGCGCGGCCAGACGGGCGCCCAGGTCAATGCCTCGACCCCCGGCGCCTTCCAGCGCGGCGGCGGCAACTCCAACTCCATCGAGCTGATCGCGACCGGCAGCGACTATCAGCAAATCTACGCCTGGCTCCAGCCTATGCTGGCTGCGGCCCAGGCCAATCCCGGCTTCTCGCGTCCACGCCTGAACTATGAGCCGAACTCGCCGCGTCTGCTGGTCGATGTCGATCCGCAGAAAGCCGCCGCGCTGGGCGTTTCGTCCCAGTCGATCGGCCGCACGCTGGAGACAATGTTTGGCTCTCGCCGCGCCACGACCTACATCAAGGGTGGTCAGGAATACGATGTCATCCTGCAGACCGAGCGCGACAATCGTCGCGAGGTCGCCGACCTGGAAGCCCTGTATGTCGCGACCGGGGGCGGCCAACTCGTGCCGCTGTCGGCCGTGGTCACGACCAAGACCAGCGGGGACACGCCGGACCGTCGCCGTCTGGATCGGCAGCGCGCGATCTCCCTGCAGGCCGACCTCAATCCCGGCACCACGATCGACGACGCGATACAGTTTCTGAACGCCGAGGCGGCCAAGCAGCCGCAAGGCGCCGTCGTCACCCAGTGGGGTGGGGCGGCGCGCGATCAGCAGGAAGCGGGCGGGGCGGTGTTCGCGGCGTTCGGTCTGGCGCTGTTGCTCGTCTTCCTGGTTCTGGCGGCCCAGTTCGAAAGCTGGATCACGCCTGCGGTCATCATGCTGACGGTGCCGCTGGCGGCGGCGGGCGGTCTGTTCGGCCTGCTGATGGCGGGCTCCAGCCTGAACATCTACAGCCAGATCGGCCTTATCATCCTGATCGGCGTGGCGGCCAAGAACGGCATTCTGATCGTCGAGTTCGCCAATCAGCTGCGCGACCAGGGCCGGTCGATCAGGGAGGCGATCATTGAGTCGTCGTCCTTGCGTCTGCGTCCAATCATCATGACCTCCATCGCAACCGCCTTTGGCGCCCTGCCGCTGGTGCTGTGGCAAGGCGCAGGCGCCGGCAGCCGTCAGACGATCGGCGTGGTAATCTTCACCGGCGCCATCTTCGCCACCGTCCTGACCCTGTTCGTGGTGCCGGTGATCTATGGTGTCCTGGCGCGCTTCACCAAGTCGCCGGAATGGACCGCCCGCAAGATCGAGGAGTGGGAAGCCCAAGAACTGCGCGAAGGCGGCCCCAAGGAACTGCCTGAGGCCTGACGGATCAAGCGGCGGGCGCAGGCTCCGGCTTGTAGCCCGTCTCCACCTTCAGGAAGGCGATGACGTCGCGGCGATCCGTGGCGTCGGGCAGACCGGGGAAGGTCATCTTGTTGCCGGGCAGGAAGGTGCGCGGATTTTCCAGCCAGTGATCCAGCTTCTCGGCGTCCCAGGTGAAGGTCGCCGTGCGCATGGCGTTGGAATAGTTATAGTGCGGACGATCTCCCGCCTTGCGGCCGAACACGCCATACAGGTTTGGCCCGGCCATGTCGGGGCCGCCCTCGCCGATGGTGTGGCAGGCGCGACAGCGCGCAAACGCCCGACGCCCGTTCTCGAGATCGCCCGCATTGTAGGGGGCGGGCAGGGAGGCCAGCAGGGTCGCCTTTTCCGCATCCGTCAGCACGTGAACCGGCGCGGCAGGCGTAGTCGTGGACGGCTCGCCCTGACCACAGGCGGCCAAGGTCAAAAGCGGGGCCAGAAGAAGGGGGGCGACGAGGGCGTGGCGTGTCATGGCGGCTTCCTGTTTGCCTTGTGATACCGCAACGCACCGGCGCGGCAATTGGTCAAGCTGTCCTGCTGGACGTAGACCCCTCGCACCTGATAATCAGTGTCAAAGAAACGCGGAGCCGTCGGGGAGCGGCCTCGCCCGTGCGAGCGTAGAATTGACCGACACCATCAAGTTGAGCCAGGCCCGACGCGGCGATCGCGGCGTCATCGTTCAGGTGGGCGCCCATTGTCACCATCAGGGCGAGGCGGTCGAGCTGGAACGCCGTCTGCTGGAACTGGGCTTTGTCGAAGGCGCGCAAATCGAACTGCTGCACGAAGGTCTGTTCGGACGCGACCCCATCGCCATGAAGGTGGACGATATGCGCGTGGCCCTGCGTCGCCACGAGGCGGAAAGCCTCTCGATCCGGCTGGGCGCCGCCTGATGGACATCGCGCTGAAGACGGCCCGCGTCGCGCTGGTCGGCAATCCCAATAGCGGCAAGACCGCTCTGTTCAACGCCCTGACCGGCGCTCATCAGAAGGTCGCCAACTACGCCGGCGTGACGGTGGAGCGTAAGGAAGGCCTGATCCGCGCCGCCTCCGGCCGCACGATGTCGGTGCTGGACCTGCCCGGCACCTATTCCCTGCGCGCCCGCAGTCCGGACGAGGAGGTCACGCGCGACGCCGTTCTGGGGCGACTGGCCGGCGAGACGCCGCCCGACGTCGTGGTCTGCGTCGCCGACGCCACCAACCTGCGTCTGGTCCTGCGGCTGATCCTGGAGCTGAAGGCCGTCGGGCGGCCCATGGTTCTGGCGCTGAACATGTATGACATCGCCCAGCGCCAGGGCCTGCGCATCGATCTGGAGCGACTGCGCGCCGAACTGGGCGTGCCGATCATCACCACCGTGGCCACGCGCAAGCGCGGCATCGACGATCTGGTCGCCGCCATTGAGGACCAGGCGGCCGTCGCGGCCGTGACCGAAAGCCAATGGCGCAGTCCGGACGCCGCCGAGCTACGAGCCGCGGCCCGCGAAGCCGAGCGGATCATGAAGGCCTGCGTCCGCCCGCCGGAGCGGCCCGATACCCTTACCGGCAAGATCGACTCAGTGCTGCTGCATCCGGTCGGCGGGCTGCTGATCCTGTTCGCCCTGCTGTTCGTGATGTTCCAGGCCGTGTTCAGCTGGGCCGCGCCCGTAATGGACGGGATCGAGGCCAGCATCGCCTGGTTGGGCGGCTTGGTCGCCAACGTCTTGCCTGACGGTCTGCTGCAAAGCCTGATCGTTGACGGGATCATTTCCGGCGTCGGCAGCGTGCTAGTGTTCCTGCCGCAGATTCTGATCCTCTTCCTGTTCATCATCGCGCTGGAAGACTTCGGCTATATGGCGCGCGCGGCCTTCCTGATGGACAAGATCATGGGCGGGGCGGGGCTGCACGGCCGGGCCTTCATCCCGCTGCTGTCCAGTTTCGCCTGCGCCATTCCCGGCGTCATGGCGGCGCGGGTGATCGATTCGCGACGCGACCGCCTGACCACCATCCTGGTCGCCCCGCTGATGACCTGCTCAGCGCGCATCCCGGTCTATACGCTGATCATCGCCGCCTTCATTCCGAATGAGACGGTCTGGGGCTTCGCCAATCTGCAGGGCCTTGTGATGTTCGGCCTCTACGCCGCCGGCATCGTCAGCGCCCTGATCGTCTCCCTGCTGATCCGCAAAGTGTTCTGGCGAGGGGCGGTCGAGCCCTTCATGATGGAGCTTCCGGCCTACAAGACGCCGGACCTGCGCAGCGTCGGCTTCAATCTGTGGCTCCGGGCCAAGATCTTCCTGAACCGCGCGGGCCGCATCATCCTGCCGTTGGTGATCATCTTGTGGGTGCTGGCGACCTTCCCCTATCCGCCCGAGAACGCGACCCTGCCGGCCATCGACTATTCGTTCGCGGGCATGATCGGCCGCGCTCTGGAGCCGATCTTCGCGCCCATCGGCTTCAACTGGCAGATGGTGATCGCCCTGATCCCCGGCATGGCGGCGCGTGAGGTTGCAGTGGCGGCGCTTGGCACGACCTACGCCATCGCTGACGCCGAGAATGCGACGGGCCTTCTAGCCTCGACCCTGGCGTCGCACTGGTCGCTGGCGACAGCCTTGTCCTTCCTGGCCTGGTACATCTTCGCGCCCCAGTGCGTGGCGACCTTGGGCGTCGTGCGGCGCGAGACCAACTCGCTGAAATGGACCTGGATCATGATCGGCTACATGTTCGGTCTGGCCTATCTGGCGTCGCTGGTGACCTATCATGTGGCGGTGGCGCTCGGAGGCGGCTAAGCCAGAAGGGTTCGCCGCCTTCGGGACGTCCTGATGAATCCTGTACTCGCCGCCGCCGTCATGGGCGGGCTGGGCCTGATCGTCGGCAGTTTCATCGCCGCCGTCAGCGTTCGCCTGCCGCGCGACGAGGACATCGTCGTCGCCCGCTCGCGCTGCCGGGGCTGTGATCAGACGCTACGTCCCTGGGAGCTTGTGCCGGTCTTCAGCTGGCTTGGTTTGCGCGGGCGGTGTGCGCGATGCCACACGCGGATTTCGCCGCGTTATCCGCTGATCGAGTTAGCTTCGGCCGGCGTCGGCATCTGGGCCGGCGTGTGGGGTGTGACGGGCGGCACCTCGACATTCATGATCGCCGCCACGGCCGTTCTGGGTTGGCAGCTGTTGCTGATCGCCATCGTCGACGGCGAACACTTCTGGCTGCCGGATAGTCTGACGCTGCCCTTGATCTCGACAGGGGTTACGGTCGCCCTGATTCTGGATTGGGGCCTCGGTTTTTCCCATCTGATCGGTGCGGCTGTCGGGTTCTGTGGTCTGTGGCTGGTCGGTTGGCTCTACCAACTCGTCCGAAAGCGTCAGGGACTGGGGGGAGGTGACCCCTTCCTGTTCGCGGGGGCAGGGGCCTGGGTCGGCTGGATGGGCCTGCCCAGCGTGCTGCTGTGGGCCTGCGCGGTCGGGCTCAGCGTGGTCTTCGGCATTCTGGTGGTCCGGCGCAGCGTCAGCGGATCAGAGAAGCTGCCTTTCGGCGTCTTCCTGGCCGTCGGGATCTGGCTGACCTGGCTGTATGGGCCGTTGGGCCTCTAACGTCCGGTCGTCAGCTTGACGATAATAATGGCCGCCGTATCCAGAATGGCTTCGGGCGTATCGGCCCGTCGCAGAAGATCGAAACTGGCCGCCGTCGATTCGGCGATCGAGGCGATCTGATACGAGGCCAGCCGCGGACTATAGTCCTTGGGATGCAGGCCGCTGGCGTGGGCTTGGGCCACGCGACGTTCGATGGACAGGTGCAGCCGGCGCAAACGGCGCACCCGGCTTTCGACGAAGGCGGCGTCGCCATTGTCGGCCAGCATATGTTCGACACGCAGCACCTGACCGTGGCTGCGCCAGATGGCCATCACATCCAGAATGAAGGCGCGCGCGATGACGAAGGCCTTATCGCCCGGCCAGTCGGCCTGGAAATGCGCCGCCAGCCCCTGAAAATCCGTCGCAGCGACCTCGCACAGCGCCAAAACAGGTTCTTCGACTGTCTTGAAATAGGTGTAGAAGTTGGAAGGCGATACACCGGCGGCCGAGGCCAGATCGGCGACGCGGATTTCACCGTAATGCCGCTCGTTCAACAGGCGTTGGGTCGCGTCGAGGATCGCTTGGCGGGTTCTGCCGCCTCGCGCACCGATCTTGTGGCCCAGCTTGTTGGTTGTGTCGGCCATGTCCCCGATGGTCGAAAGGCGTGGTGCCGGCTGCAGGAATCGAACCCGCGACATCCAGTTTACAAAACTGGCGCTCTACCAACTGAGCTAAGCCGGCCCGAACGGGCGGTGAGCGGCCCTTATGTCCAGCCTCGCGTCCGGACGCAAGGCGCCAGAGCAGGCTTGCGAAAAATCCGACGTGCGACACGCAAGACAAGCTGAGCTTCAATGTTGGTAACCGGTGTCTTTTTGCGGCCGATGTTGTAAGTTTGTTGGATCAAGATCGAGAGGCGAACCAAGCCTCCGCCACGAGGCCATGAGGAACGCTATGGTTCATCCGCTCAAACTGAACCCCGATCGCCTGTTTCCGGCGGACGCCGACACCCGGGCGATCGCGCGTCGTCTGTATGGCGAGATCAAGGGGCTGCCGATCATCAGCCCGCATGGTCATACGGATCCTAGCTGGTTTGCGTTGAACGAACCCTTCGCCAATCCGGCCGAACTTCTGATCACACCCGACCACTACGTCTTCCGCATGCTGCACTCGCAGGGCATGGCGATGGAGGATCTGGGCGTGCCGCGCGCCGATGGCGGGCCGGTCGAGACCGATCCACGCGAGATCTGGCGGCGCTTCGCCGAGAACTATCACCTGTTCCGGGGGACGCCTTCACGGATGTGGCACGACTGGGTCTATGCCGAGGCCTTCGGCATCGACGTGCGCCTGTCGGCCGAGACGGCCGATCACTATTACGACGTGATTGATGCGGTCCTGAAGACGGACGCCTTCAGGCCGCGCGCCCTGTTCGAGCGCTATAATATCGAGGTCCTGACCACGACCGAGAGCCCGCTCGACACGCTGGAGCATCACAGGACCATCGCAACCTCGGGCTGGAAGGGCCGGGTCCTGACCGCCTATCGCCCCGACCCGGTGCTGGACCCCGACTATGAAGGCTTCCGCGACAACCTGAAGATCCTGGCCGAACAGACCGGCCGCGACACCCTGTCGTGGGACGGCTATCTGCAGGCCCTGCGCGACCGCCGCGCCTTCTTCATAGAGATGGGCGCCACCTCGACCGATCACGGCCACCCGACCGCCTTCACCGCCGATTTGCCCAAGGCCGAAACCGAGGCCCTGTTCCGGCGTGTGTCGACGGCGCCCGCCAGCGCCGCCGACGCTGAACTGTTCCGCGGCCAGATGCTGACCGAGATGGCGGCCATGTCGGTCGAGGACGGTCTGGTGATGCAGCTTCACCCCGGATCTTTCCGCAACCACTCGGCCACCGTCTTCAACCGGTTCGGCCGCGACAAGGGTTGCGATATACCCACCCAGACCGACTATGTCCGGGCGCTGAAGCCGCTGCTGGATCGGTTCGGGTCGAACAGCCGTCTGTCTCTGATCCTGTTCACCCTGGACGAAACCACTTACAGCCGCGAACTCGCGCCGCTCGCCGGCCACTATCCGGCGTTGAAGCTGGGGCCGAGTTGGTGGTTTCACGACAGTCCCGAAGGGATGCGTCGCTTCCGCGAACAGGTGACCGAGACGGCCGGCTTCTACAATACGGTCGGCTTTAACGACGACACCCGCGCCTTCCTTTCCATTCCCGCCCGTCATGACGTGGCGCGGCGCATGGACTGCGGCTTCCTGGCCAAACTGGTCGTCGAGCACCGGATGGAGGAGGACGAGGCGCACGAACTGGCCCACGCCCTAACCTATGGCTTGGTCAAGGCGGCGTACAAGCTGTGAGCAGACTGAACCAAGCCGCTCTGAAGGGGCTGGCCGCCGATGTCGCCGTCCCCGGCTACGACCGCGCCCAGGTGAAGACGGGTGTCGTCCATCTGGGCATCGGCGCCTTCCACCGCGCCCACCAGGCGGTCGTGTTCGACGATGCAATCAAGTCGGGGGATCCGCGCTGGGGTGTGCTGGGCGCTTCGCTTCGGTCGCCCGGCGTACGCGATCAGCTGAATCCGCAGGACGGGCTGTACACCCTGGTCGTGCGTGACGGATCGGACGATCATCTGCGGGTGATCGGCGCCTGCGCGGGCGTGATGGTCGGGCCGGAGGATCCCGCCGCCCTGGTCGCCGCCATGGCCGATACCGACGCGCACATCGTCACCCTGACGGTGACCGAAAAGGGCTATCGCCTCGATCCGGCGGCCGGCGACCTGCTTTTGAGCGACGCTGATGTCGCGGCCGATCTGGTTGATCTCGCCGCGCCCCGCACCGCGCCTGGATTCATCGTCGCGGCGTTGAAGGCGCGAAGGGCGGCGGGGCTGAAGCCCTTCACCGTCATCAGTTGCGACAACCTTCCCCACAACGGCAAGCGTATCCGTGCCGGGGTCATCGCCATGGCGCGCCGGATCGACCCGTCGCTGGCGGACTGGATCGAAGCCGAGGGCGCCTTCCCCCAGACGATGATCGACCGGATCGTCCCGGCGACCATTCCCGACGACATCGCCCGCCTGACTGCCCGCCTGGGCGTCGAGGACCAGGGCATGGTCAAGGCCGAACCCTTCACCCAGTGGGTGATCGAGGACCGGTTCGCCGGCGAACGGCCCGATTTCGCCTCTCTCGGCGTGCAACTGACCGACGCGGTCGAACCGTGGGAAGACGCCAAGCTGCGCCTTTTGAACGGCGCACATTCGGCCATCGCCTATCTGGGCGCCTTGTCGGGTTATGAACATGTCCACGAAGTCGTGGCCGTTCCCGGCTTCCGCGCCTATGTCGAGGCCCTGTGGGACGAGGCCGAAACGACGCTAAATCCCCCGCCAGGTCTGGACATCCCCGCCTATCGTAAGGCGCTGATGGCCCGGTTCTCCAATGCGGCCCTGATGCACCGTACGCGCCAGATCGCCATGGACGGCTCGCAGAAACTGCCCCAGCGCCTGCTGGCCGGGGCCGCCGAACGTCTTGCGGCGGCGCAGGGTATCGATGCCATAGCCTTGGGCGTCGCCGCCTGGATGAAATGGCAGTCGGGCGTGACCGAAAGTGACGAGATCTTCGTCGTCGACGATCCTCTGGCGGCCAAGACCTCTGAACTGTTGGCCGACGCCGACACTGATAAAGCGCGCGTTTCGGCCTTGCTGAGCCTGTCCGCCGTCTTCCCGCCCGCGCTGGGCGCTGACGACCGGTTCGCCGAAGCGGTCACGTCCGCCTATCTGTCGCTCAGCCAGAACGGCGCCGTCGAGGCCGCGCGCCTGGTCGCGGAGTAGTCCATGTCTCGCGTCCTGATCCTGAACCCCGCCGATGACGTCGCCATCGCCCTGGACGACATCGCCAGCGGCGATACGCCCGTTGGCCTGAACGCCCCGGCGCGCGCGGACATCGCCACCGGCCACAAGATCGCCCGTCACGCGGTGGACGAAGGCGGTCTGGTCCGCCGATATGGCCAGGTCATTGGACGCGCCAAAGCCGCTATCGCCGCCGGCGATCATGTCCATATTCACAATCTGGCTATGGCGGAAGACGGCCGCGAGGCCGAGGTCGGGGCCGACCTGCGTGCGCCCTCGTTGCTGTCTGGCGCGACGTTCAACGGCATCGTTCGCCCGGAGGGTCGCGTCGGCACGCGAAACTACATCGGCGTCCTGACCAGCGTGAACTGTTCGGCCACCGTGGCGCGCCGCATCGCCGACGCCTTCCCGGACTCCAGCCTGCCTGCGGGCGTCGACGGCGTGGTCGCCTTCACTCACCAAGGCGGTTGTGGCGGCTCGTCGCTCAGCAGCGACGTGACCCTGCTGCAGCGGACTTTAGCGGGGTATGCCAAGCATCCGAACTTCCACTCCATCCTGATCGTGGGTTTGGGTTGCGAGGCCAATCAGATTCCCGCTTTGCTCGCCAATGAGGGCCTGCAATCCAGCCCGCGTCTGCGCGCCCTGACGATCCAAGAGGCCGGCGGCACGGCCCGTGCAATCGAGGCCGGGATTAAGGTGGTGCGCGAGCTGGTTGTGGAGGCCGCAAAGGTCCAGCGCCAACCTGTTTCCGCATCTCACCTGACTGTCGGTCTGCAATGCGGCGGTTCGGACGGCTGGTCCGGCGTCACCGCCAATCCGGCCTTGGGCGCGGCTGTCGATATGCTGGTCGCGCACGGCGGATCAGCCATGCTGTCCGAGACACCCGAGATATGGGGCGCCGAACATCTGCTCCTGCGGCGTGCGGCGTCGCAGGACGTGGCGGACAAGCTGAACGCGCGTCTCGCCTGGTGGCGCGACTATGCCGATCGCCACCAGATGGAGCTGAACAACAATCCGTCGCCGGGCAATCTGAAAGGCGGTCTGACCACTATCCTCGAGAAATCTTTGGGGGCGGTGGCCAAGTCCGGCTCGACCCCGCTGAACGACGTGATCGGTTATGCCGACCCGCTGAAGACCAAGGGCCTCAGTTTCATGGACAGCCCCGGTTACGACCCGTGCTCGGCCACGGGCCAGATCGCCTCGGGCGCCAATCTGATCGTCTTCACCACCGGCCGGGGCTCGGTCTTCGGCGCCAAGCCCGCCCCGTCGATCAAGGTCGCCTCCAACGCCAGGCTGGCGAACTGGATGGACGAGGACATGGACATCGACGCCTCGCCCGTCCTGACGGGAACCAGCTTGGCCGAGGTCGGCGAGGTCATCTTCCGCAAGATGCTCGATGTCGCGTCAGGCGAGCCGTCCAAATCCGAGGCCCTCGGCATCGGCGACAACGAGTTCGTGCCTTGGCAGGTGGGAGCGTATTTGTAGAGGCGGCGCGGGATCCGAAAACCTCAATCGCCGCTTTTCGCCTAGCTAAAAAGAAGGCCCGGAGCCGTTCGCTCCGGGCCTTTAGTTTGTCACGCTGGAGGCGTCAGGGAGGGAAGCTCAATACTTCCAGCGCAATCCCACGGCGATCTCTCGGCCGGTGTGACGGTAGTCGGACACGCGGTTGGTCACGTCGACATAACGGTCGGTATAGGCGTCCGTCAGATTGATGCCTTCGAGCGAGATGGTCAGGTTCGGCGTGAACTCGTAGGACATTGAGGCATCGACATTGGTGGTGTCGTTAACGCCTTCTTCGGAGTTGCCGTTCGCGCCGGGGAAGGACAGCAGATACTGGCTGCGGTGTGCGACCGAGACGCGGGCCTGGAACGGGCCATCCTCATAATACAGGGTCGCGTTGGCGGTGTTCTTCGACTGGCCCGTCAGGCGATTCTTGCCGGCCGTGCCGTAGCTGACTTCGGAATCAACCCAGGTGACGTTCCCGGTGAAGCCGAAGTTGGACCAAAGACCGGGCAGGAAGGTGAAGGGTTGCTGATACTGGATTTCAATTCCTTTCAGCGCGCCGCCTTCGCCGTTCAGGCGGCGCGTGACCTGGAAGATATCGGTCGGGCTTGCAGCGCCCTGAAGCAGTTCGTTGGGCAGGCCCAGCTGGTTGTAGGGGATGCCGACGGTTTCCGATGTGATGAAGCTGTCGATGTCTTTGTAGAAGACGGCGGCGGCCAAAAGGCCCTCAGTCTGGAAATACCACTCGACGGAGAAATCGTAGTTGGTGGCGCGGAACGGATCGAGAAGCGGGTTTCCGTAGGAGACGGTGCGGGTGGTTGGCGAGACGCTGCCGCCCGGGGTCAGATCGCCGAGGGTCGGACGGGACATCACCTTGGCGGCGCCCAGGCGAATCACGACGTCGTCACGCGGCTCCAGCGCCAGATTGAAGGACGGCAAGACGTCGTCATAGTCGTTGTCGGTCGTGACATAGTCATAGGTCGTGACCGGCGGCGTCCCCACCGCGATGGTTTGCCAGCCTTTGGCCGTGACCTCGGTCTGGGCATAGCGGATGCCCGCATTGCCGCGCAGGACCATACCTGCAACAGTCGTATTGAAGTCGGCCTGGAAGAAGACGCCCTTATCCGATTCGTCCACTTCACGCTCGCTGCGATTAGGGACAAGGGGATCGTCATAAAAGCTGAGGAAGTCAGCAATCTTGGAAATGTCCGGAACGATGAAGCTGAGGTCCGAACCTGCGCCGGCGCTTACACCGTCCCCGATGCTGACGACGCGTCCGATGCTGTTTACCCCGGTAAGCCGATCGGCGCCGGTCGGAGACGTTTTGGTCCGCGTCAGGCCGAAGGTCTCGAACCCATATGTGCGATACTCGCCGCCGATCTTGAAGGTCAGGGAGTCGGACCAGTCGTAGGCCAAGGAGCCAGCGCCGACCTTATTATCAAAGTTGCCGCCGGCGTTGCTGCGCGTCGCATTGACCAGGGTAAAGCGCTGACCCGAGGTGACGTCAAAGCCGTAGTTGATGCGCGGCCGGCGATCATCCTCGCGGAAGTCGAAGGTGTAGCCGTTTACGCCCGCAGCCTCGAAGGCATAGGCGACGTTGAGCGGCGTGCGGGCTTCGGATCGGTTGGCGCCGACCTTCAGATTGCCATGCAAGCGGTCGCTGAAATCGTGGCGGACGTTCAGCGAGGCTTGGTAGAAGTTGCTTTCGTTGCGGGTGAAGCCGTTTTCGGCGCGAACCAGCATGTTGTCGAAGACGCCGTAGGACAGGATGTTCTTGTCGGCGTCGATCGCATAATCGCGCACGACGACGCTGTTGACGTTGGCGCGACTGAACGACCAAGCTTCGATGTTGGGGCTTTCCAGTTCCGAGTTAAAGCGCGACCACAGGACGTCCAGCACCGCCTCGGTGCGGTCGCTTGGCCGCCATTGCAGCGCGCCCGTCATGCCTAGGCGGTCTTCTTGAGTATTGCCCAAGGTGTAACGCGGGATGCGGGGATAGAAGGCGTTCAGGACGGCGTCACGTTGCGCTGTCGTGGTGCAGGGAATGCAGCCGCCGAAGTTCTGGCCGCGCCCATAGGGATTGCCGGCGGCGTTGACGTTTGACGGGTCGCCCTTCTGCCAACGCGTCGTGTTGAAGCTGCCCAGGATTGGCGACCGCTCGGAATAGGCAATTGACACCAAGGCGCCGAAAGTTCGGTCCTCGTTCGACCAGCTGAGCAGACCCGCGAGCCGCGGCACCGTCTTCTCAGACAGATCATTGTACGAACCCTGTACAGACAGGGCGGAGTTCAGGCCGCTGCCGCCGAAGTCCAAGGGGCGACCCGTCTGCAGATCGACCGTGGCGCCCAGCGAGCCCTCCTCGATCTCGGCCGATTGCGTCTTGCGAACCTTGATGCTGTTGAACAATTCGGACGCGAACATCGAGAAGTCGAAGCTGCGGTTGCGGTTGCCGCCAGACGCAGCCTGGGCTTCCAGGCCGTTGATGCGGGTGCGGGTGAAATCGGAACCCAAACCACGCACCGAGATGGTGGTGCCTTGGCCGTTGACGCGGTCGATGGTCACGCCGGGCAGGCGCTGGATCGCTTCGGCCAGGTTCTGATCGGGGAAGTCGGCCATGTCTTCAGCCAGGATGGCGTCCACCGCTCCGGCTTCGCGGCGCTTGATGTTCAGCGCCTGTTGCAGGCTGGACCGGAAGCCGGTGACGACGATTTCATCGACCACGGTTGCATCTTGGGCGGCGTCTTGCGTGACGGGTTCTGAGGCAGGAACCGCCTGAGCCGCAGCCGCCGACGCACCCATCAGGGCCGCCAGGGATACGCCAACCGCGCACAGAGTCCGGGTGTTGATCCGTCGCATTCGTTCTCTCCCCATCCCGGCGTCCATCTGGCACCGGTGTCATTTTGTGGCATGCTGTCGCGTATATTCAGATTGGCGACGTGTCGCTTATTGCAACAGCTTCCCGCATTTTGCAACAAGGTGATGTCAGGACCGAGAGATTCCGCTGAGATGTCGATAAATCCTCGACATCTCAGGCGTTAGGGCTCGAGAAGCTGGCGATGTTCCTAAGCGCTACGATCGACTTCGACAGCATAGACGTGGTTGGCGCCGTGCATGTTCGACACGAAGACGATCCATTTTGCGTCCGGCGTGAAAGTCAGATTCGGCTCAAGCCGGTAGTCATGGTTGGACATATCCACGAGCCGCTCGGAGCGCAGATATTCGACGAAGATCTGGTTGTCCTTGTCGCTCGACGGATCTTCATCGACGATCGGTTCGGGGCGCAACAGGACTAGCCATTTACCGTCTGGCGCATGAGCGACCATGTCGCCGTCGCCGCCGTCGCCAGCGAACAGACGGCCGTCCGGCGAGACGTTGTAATGAACCGACCAGTCATTCTGCTCGACCTTGCGATAGACCCGGCGGCCCGTCTCCAGATCGACCGAGGCGACCCAGAAGACCTGGCCGCGCGGGGTTTGCAGGTCATAGAGCACCTGTCTGCCGTCCGGGCTGAACCATTCGTGGCCGAAGATCTCGAAGTTCATCGTCCGCTGATGGGTCTTTCTCAGGCTCGTACCATCGGCGCGGATAGCCCACATTCGGTCCACGCGGTGCCAAGGCCCTTCATGGCAAAAAATGATCTGCTGAGGATCGGTGGGCGAGAACTGGGTGTGGCCGATCCATTCGTTGGTCTTGTGGATCACGCGTCGCTCGCCCGTGGTCAGGTCGATGACGAAGATTTCCATCGGATAGCGCGCGGCCCAGCGCTGAAGCATCCGCACGCCCTTGGCGCGGGCGAAGTTCAGCGGCTTTCCGTCCGGCCCATCAGCTTCGTATTCGGCCTGATCGAAGCGGCGGTTGCGCGGGTCGGGCACGGTCGGCTGGAGCGGTTGGCTGTCATACGCCACGAAGCCCAACAGCAGGGTCTCATCGGCATTGACCGAGTTGATCTGGCCGTTCGAAATCCGGCCGACCTCGCGACGCTGTTTGGTGTCGACGTCGATGACGAACAGGGTCTTGGCGCGGTCCATCAACTGGCCTTCGCCAGGCGCGGTCACCGAGTAATAGACGTTGCGCCCCTTGCGGCCCGTGAACATCAGGTCGGCGTCATGGTTGGGGACCAGAACGTCAACGGCCCAGGTCGCCAGATTGACGGTCGAGATGCCCTGAGGCGTCGAGATGACCATCAGGTCGGGCGCCCCGGCCTTCTTCGGCAGGAACATATTCTTGTAGAAATAGGGCTTTCCGCCTCCGCCATCGGGCGAGACGCGGCGGATGCGATGGCCGGTCTTCGGATCGACCCACTCGGTCGGCACCGGGCCATCCCAGCGCGGCCGCTCGACCGGCGTCTCTTGAGTCGAGGGCGGGGCGGTGTTGGGCGCGGGCCAGACGGGGGTCTGTCCCGGCGCTGGCGGGACAGCCGGCGTGGTCCGCGCCTGAGCGGTCGTCGTGGTGAAGGCGCCGACGGCGGGGGCGCTCAGCAGGGCCTTCAGGGCGGTGCGTCTCGAGGTCGTCATTGGGGCGTTCCTCTCGGGTTTTCTGGATTATGGCGCAGGGGTCAGGCCTTCGACACGGACGGTCCAGCCTTGCTTGGGGAAGCCGGGCGCGTGGCCGCTGGACCCGTCCCAACCCGCCGCCATCAGACCGACGGCCATAAGCAGGGATCCGTTGGACGGGAAATAGGTCTCGGCTGCGCGGCGATAGCCCGGACCATCCGGATTGACCGCCATAGTCACGCCGCCGGCGCCGGCCGAGACGGGCACCAGTTCGTCGGCGTGTTCATCCAGGTGAACGCGAGGCGTCATGCCGTTAACGCCCCACTGATTGTTTTTCAGGTCAGCAAACAGCCAGTTCACCGCCTTGTCCGGTTCGCCGAGGCGAGCCGCCGTCATCGCGATCATCGGGAAATCCCAGCCCCAGGTCTGGCGCACGTCCCAGTTCTGCTCCACCGCTTCAAACGTGCGGCGCATGGCGGTTGGATCGATCCGCGCGCCTGGGATGAAGCCATAGGCCATCAGGAAGGAGGGGTGGTCGCGGTTCTTGCACTGGGTCGCCGCCGCGTGCCTGCGGCAGGCGTCGGACATGGCCGTCTCCCAGAAGTCCGGAAGGTTCTCGATCGGCAGGTACAGGCCGTCCTTCATCGGTGGCAGGGCGATCTTGGCTAGAGCCTGATCCCAGTCGGCGCGGCGGGCCTGACCCTTGCGTTCGCGCCACTGTTGCGCGGTTTCAAGGGCCCAGCGGAAATACTCGACTTCGAACGTCGGGTTCACCGTGGTCAGGGGATCATAGTTCTCCTGCGCCGGGATCATCGGCGCGCCCAGGTTCAGCCGGCCGTCGCGTTGGATGGGCCAGGAGGCCAACAGGTCGGCGGTCGCCTCGACTACCTCGCCGTATCGATCGAGTACGGCCGGATCCTTTCCGGCGCGCCAGACCAGTTCGGCCAAAAGGATCGGATGCGGCTGCTGCCACATGATAAAGGGCGAGACCAGACTGGGGCTATTGCGACCCTCTGGCCCCACCATCTTGGGCCACCAAGCGCCCTTGACGTGGTGACGGACGGCCTCGGCGCGCGCGTTGTCCAGATTGCCGACATACCAAGGCAGGCTGCGCTCCAGCATGTCGGCGTGACCCCACATCGCTTGCCAGCCGGAGTGCCAGGGATGCATTTCCAGATGGAACTTGCCGTACCAGCTGTTGGAGAACAGGCCCTCTTCCTGCGGAGGCAGTTCGCCGGCGCCGTTAACGGCCGACAGGTACTGAGACAGGACCACACGCCGCTCCAGCTCGGCTGCGCGCGGGTCGGTTGACCCCGAAAAATCGACGGCGCCGCCCTGGGTCCAGAAGGCGTTCCAGTGTGCGGCGGTCGCCTGGACGCCGGCGGAATAGGCGGGTGTCTTCTCGACGGGCTCCTGCTGATCGAAACGGACCATGACGGTCAGCCGGTCGCGACCGGAGGAGACGACACGGAAGGCGCCGGCGCCGCTCTGTTCGATCTTACCGGACGCGGTGATACCGGAATAATAGGTGGTGTCGTCCAGGGTGCGGCGAATGTGGACGTCGCCCGTGTCGGAGGCGACGATGCTCAGGCTTTGCGTATCAGAGGCCTCGAACGTCGTCGGGTCGGGATTGATGGCGGGGTTCACGCCAGGATAGCGGATTTGGACGCCCAGACCCTGGGCGGCGACCAGGGGCGAGGCGATCTCGACCATCACCATGTCCAGCGTCGGGTGGACGCGGGTCACGACCTCGACCGGCTGGCCGTCATAGGTGAAACGGCTGGTCAGGGCGCCGGACCACAGGTCCAGCGTCTGGCGCGTGTCGGCGACCTTGGCGAAGTCCAGAGGCTTGCCGTCTGCGAAGGTCAGGCCGATGCGGCTGAGCGAGAACCGATGCGGATTGGCCCGCAGCCAGGTGTAGGCGGGTTGGGTTTCCGCCACGTCCCAGGACTTCATCCAGGCATAGGGCTGCTCGCCCCGACCCGGCACGGGCACGTCGATCAGGCCATCCTGTTCGGTATAGCCGTTCGGATTGGGAAAGCTGTGCCAGGCCCACTGGGCCATGGTCAGCAGGGGCGACAGTTCCGAATACTGCTCCGGGAAGGTCTGGAGCCCGGTGATGTCGGCGGTGAAGCCCAGGTCGCCGTTACCCAGCATGATCGGGGCATGTCGGTCGATGGCGGTCAGGCTGACGTTGTGGCGCGTGACCAGGGCGTGCCGGTCTATCGGCGCGGCGGGCGCGACGGCGGCGGTAGGCGTCACCGTCTGGGCGCAGGCGGCCGTGGGGCCGGCGAGCAGGGTGAAGGCGAGGAGGGCGGTGCGCAGGCGCATCAGGCGGCGTCCTTCTTCAGTCCAAGGCCAGCTCCCCTCCAGCCGTACCAGGCGACAACGGCGAAGCAGACGGCCGGCAGCAGGAAGGCGACATTGGCGCCGTACAGGTCGGCGATCTTGCCCATGGGCCAGGGCAGCAGCACGCCGCCGCCGATGGCCATGACCATCAGGGACGAGGCCTTCTTGGTCCCCGCGCCCAGGCCGGTGGTGCCCAGGGCGAAGATGGTGGCGAACATGGTCGACATGAAGAAGAAGACGGCCAGCAGGGCGATGGGCGAGACCTTGTCGATGCCGGCGGCGACGACCAGGGTCAGGACCACATTGATCACGCCATAAGCCGTCAGCAAGGCGCGGGGGCGGACCTTCAGCAGCAGAGCGGTGGCGAAGAAGCGTCCGACCAGATAGCCGATGGCCGCCAGCGACAGCATGAAGGCGCCTTGCTGCGAGGTCAGGCCCTGCCAGTTGTGGGTCACCAGATTGATGAAATAGGCGCCGATGCCGACTTGGGCGCCGATGTAGAGGGCCTGGGTGATCACGCCGGCGATGAAGTGCGGCTGTTGCGACAGGGGCAGGGCGGGGGCGTCGCCCTCCACCGCGCCGCCGTGGTCCGAAAGGCCGGTTTCCGGCAGGCGCGCGCGCCAGACGGCGAGGGCGAACAGGACCACGCCGACGGCGATCAGCCCGTAGACGATCTGGATCGAGCGGGTCGCGCCGCCCAGGGCCTCGGTCGTGGTCGGGCTGAAGAAGACCGCGCCGCCGATCAGCGGGCCGAAGAAGACGCCCAGAGCGTTGAACGACTGGGCCAGGTTCAGCCGCTGGGAGGCTTTGGACGGATCGCCTAGGACGTTGACGTAGGTGTCGGCGCTGGTCTCCAGGATGCACAGGCCGGCGGCGAGGACGAACATCGAGCCGACGAAGGGCAGGAAGGCGCCTGCGCCAGCCGCCGGAATGAACAACAGGGCGCCGATGGCCGTGACCGCCAGGCCCGACACGATGCCGAACTTGTAGCCTCGCGCGTGCAGCAGCATGCCCGCCGGGATCGACAGCAGCAGATAGGCCCCGAAATAGGCGATCTGCAGCCAGGCGCTGTCGGCTTGGCTGATGCTCAGCGTCTCCTGGAAATGCTTGTTCAGCACGTCCAGCAGACCATAGGCCAGGCCCCAGATCAGGAAGCAGGCGATGGCGAAGGCCAGCGGGCCCTTCAGGGAGGCGGCAGGCTTGGCGAGGCCTCCGGGCGTGTGGGCGGCGTCGGTCTCGATGACCATGGGATATTCTCCTGGTGTTCCTCGGGGCCTAGCCGTCTTGGTGCGGCTTCGGCGGACTGGGTTAGATGCGGTAGATCGCCTCGGCGTTGGCGGCGAACAGGCGGTCGCGTTCGTCGGCCGAGAAGTCGGCCGTGATCGCTTCGAAGGCGGAGTAGAAGGCGTCGAAGGTCCCGTGGACGCTTTCGACGGGGAAGTCGGAGGCGAACATGGCCCGCTCGGTCCCAAAGGCGTCGATGCATTCCAGAACGACGGGGCGGATGCTGTCGGGTGTCCACGCGCGGTCGGTGATGCCCAGGCCCGAGATCTTGATCGAGACTTGGGGCTGTGCGGCCAGCAGGCGCAGGCCGTTGCGCCAGCGCTCCATCCCCGCCTCGTCCCGATCCGTCGGCAGGCCGGCGTGATTGACGATCATGGGGATGTCGGGGTGGCGCGAGGCGATGATGGCGGCGGTCGCCATCTGCGACGGATAGAGCTGAAGGTCGAACGACAGACCGTGGCGCGCCAGCTTGGCGAAACCCTCGACCCACTGAGGATCCCGCAACAGGTCGCGGTCGGTATAGGTCTTCAGCGGATCCTCGTACCAGCAGACGATCTGGCGCACGCCGCGCACGTTCGGGCGTGCCGCGTGGGCCTCCAGCAGGGCGTCGAGGTCGGGATCCAGCATATCGGCGCCGGCGACAATGGCGTGCGGGTAGCCACGGTTATCGGCCAGGGACTGGAGCCAGTCGGTCTCGGCCAACTGCTGGCCCACCGGCTGGCCGGCCTCGACGTGGACGATCTTATCCACGCGCCAGCCGGTCGTGTCGTCGAGGTAGTCGTCCAGCAGGTAGTTCGCGTTGGCGATGGGGCTCATGTCCCCCGCCGGATTGTTCGGCAGGGGATCGTCCTGAAGCCAGCCATAGCGCACACGCGACAGGTCCCACAGGTGGACGTGGCTGTCGACGATGCGAAGATCCGAACCCACCTTTCGCGCCTAGTAGGTGGTGCGTCCGCCCGACGTGTCGAACGTCGAGGCGGTGGTGAAGCTGCATTCTTCCGAGGCCATGAAACAGACCATGGCGGCGCTCTCGTCGACCTCGCCCAGGCGACCCATGGGGATCTTGGAGCGCATGTAGTCGACCTGGCTTTGCGGCATCTGGGCCAAGATCGGGCTTTCGAAGGTGGCCGGGGTCAGGCTGTTGGCGATGACGCCCTTGCCGGCCAGTTCCTTGCCCAGCGACTTGGTGAAGCCGATGACGCCGGCCTTGGACGCCGAATAGGCGCTGGCGTTGGGGTTGCCTTCCTTGCCCGCGACCGAGGCCACGTTGACGATGCGGCCATAGCCGTTGGTCAGCATGAAGGGCACGATGGCGCGGCAGCAGTAGAAGACGCCGTTCAGATTGATGTCGACGACGCGTTTCCAGCTGTCGATCGGGAACTCGTGCACCGGCACGGTGGCGCCGGTGATGCCGGCCGAGGCGATCAGGATGTCGATCTTGCCCAGCGCCTTGTTGGATACCTCGGCCGCCGCAGCGACGGCGTCTGCGTCCGAGACGTCCAGGGCCACGACGTGGGTCGCGCCGACCTCTTCGGCCGCCGCCTCCAGCGCGTCGGCGTTCAGATCCCACAGTACGACTTTGCCACCCTCGGAGACGATCCGGGCGGCCGAGGCCTTGCCTAGGCCGGAGGCGCCGCCGGTGACGACGGCGGTGCGGCCCGCGAACCGATCCCGGTAGGCGCTCATCGGGTCCACTCCACGAAGGTCTGACCCTGTTCACCCAGCTTCTGGATGCCCAGACGGACCGTGTCGCCAGCCTTGAGATAGAGCGGCGGCTTCTGGCCCAGGCCCACGCCAGGCGGGGTGCCGGTGGTGATCAGGTCGCCAGGCTCCAGCGTCATGAACTCTGACAGATAGGAGACGATCTCGGCGACGCCGAAGATCATGGTGCGGGTGTTGCCGGTCTGCATTCGCTTGCCGTTCAGATCCAGCCACATGTCCAGGTTCTGGACGTCGCCGACCTCGTCAGTCGTGACCAGCCAGGGGCCGACGGGACCGAAGCTGTCGCAGCCCTTGCCCTTGTCCCAGGTGCCGCCGCGCTCGGTCTGATAGGCGCGCTCGGACACGTCGTTGATCAGGACATAGCCGGCGACATGATCCAGCGCCTCGGCCTGGATGACGTAGGAGGCGGGCTTGCCGATGACGATGCCCAGCTCGACCTCCCAATCGGTCTTTTCCGAACCGCGCGGGATGACCACGTCATCGTTCGGCCCGTTCAGACAGGTGATGGCCTTGGTGAACAGGACCGGCTCGGCCGGGATCGGCAGGTTCGATTCCTCCGCGTGATCTGCGAAGTTCAGGCCGATGGCCAGGAATTTGCGCACGCCATTGATCGGCACGCCATAGCGGGGCTGGCCCTCGACCAGGGGCAGGGTGGTCGGGTCGATGGCCTTCAGCGCCTCGAGCGCCGGGCCGTGCAGTTGGTCCGGTGTGACGTCGGCGATAACGCCCGACAGGTCGCGGATGCGCCCCTCGGCGTCCAGCGTGCCCGGCTTTTCCTGGCCCTTGGGCCCGTAACGCAGTAGTTTCATGGTGGAAGTAGGGCTTTCGTCTTAGCGCGCGTACGGGCGATGCAGGGCGATGCCGCGGTTCAGCTCAACGCCGAAGCCGGGGGTATCTGGAACCTTCAGGCGGCCGTTTACGGGGACGGGTTCGCCGATCAGTTGCGGATGGAACATGGGCACGACCTCGTCGGCGCCGGGGGCCATCATCAGGAACTCGGCGAACGGGCTGTTATGGCGGGTCACCACGAAGTGGTAGGAATAGACCGATGAGCCGTGCGGGATCATCAGCACGCCCTTGGCGTCGGCCATGGCGGAGATCTTGATCAGTTCGGTGACGCCGCCGCACCAGCCCACGTCCGGCTGGATGATGTCGCAGCATTCCATCTCCAAGAGCATGCGGAAGCCCCAGCGGGTGGCCTCATGCTCGCCGGTCGTGACCAGCATCCCCTTGGGAGCGTTCTTCTTCAGCGCCTGATAGCCCCAGTAGTCGTCGGGGCTGAGCGCCTCCTCGATCCACTTCAGACCCAGCTTGTGGGCCTCCTGAGCCAGCCGCGTGGCGTAGTTCAGGTCCAGCGCCATCCAGCAGTCGAACATCAGCCAAAAATCGTCGCCGCAGGCGTTCCGCATGGCTGCGAGTTCAGCGATGTTCTTGTGCAGGCCTTCCTCGCCCTCGGCCGGGCCGTGGTGCAGGGGCATCTTGCCGCCGATGAAGCCCAGTTCCTTGGCTTTGTCGGGCCGCGCACCGGTGGCGTAGAAGGTCAGTTCGTCGCGCACCGCCCCGCCCAGCATGGCGAAAACCGGCTCCTGACGCAGACGGCCCAGCAGGTCCCACAGCGCCAGATCCACGCCGGAGATGGCGTTCACCACCAGACCTTTTCGGCCGTAATACTGGGTCGAGAAATACATCTGGTCCCAGATCTTCTCGACCTCGGACGGATCGCGGCCCTCCAGGAAGCGGGCCAAGTGTTTCTCGACGATATAGGCGGCGGGTTCGCCGCCGGTGGTCACCGCAAAACCGACCACGCCGTTTTCGGCCTCGATCTCCACCACCAGCGTGCCCAGCACATTGATGCCGAAGCTGCGGCGGCTCTGGCGGTACTCCGGGTATCTCGCCATGGGGGTGGCGATGTGGTCGTCGATCCAGTGACCGTCGCCCTGATCGTGATAGTCGGCGCCGCCTCCCGTGCCGTCGTTTTTCACGACGAAGGCGCGGACGTGTTTGATGCGGGGCAGGCGGCTCATCGCGTCATCACCAGTGATTGGTGATTTGCTCCCATAATGCGGGATTTCACTGGCGTTCCTCCGTGCATAGCGTCAAAGTCAGGCCGATGTGGCGGAGCGACTTGCGCGTATTGCTACATTCTGAGAATGAGGATTACGAAATGGGACGATCGTCGTCAATCAAGACCGTGCAGGTCGATGGGGAAGAAGAGGCGGGGGCCAAGGCGTCCGGCAGCCAAACCCTGCTGCGTGGTCTGGACGTCATCGACGCCCTCATCGAGGGTTCTCTGCCCTTGGCGGAACTGTCCGAAAAGCTGGATCTGACCCGCAGCACCACGCACCGTCTGGCCTCGGCCCTGGTCGAGCGTCGCCTGCTGTCGTTCCGCCCGCGCGAAGGCTATTCCCTTGGCCCCAAACTGCTTGAACTGGGTCACGCCGCAAGCCAGCAGATGCATCTGCCGCGCGTGGCTCGGCCCTGGCTGGAACAGCTGTCGGCCCAGACGGACGACACGGTGCATCTCGGCGTGCTGGACGGCCGCCATGCGCTCTATCTGGACAAGGTCGCCGGCCGGCGTCGCATCAACATCGGCTCGCGTCTGGGCGAGCGTCATCCCATCGCCTCGACCGGCTTGGGCAAGGCGCTGATCCTGGACAAGACCGAGGCGGATTGGATCGACTTCTACGCCGAGCCTGGCGCCAAGTTCGACTCGGCCGCCCGCGCCGTCTGGCTGGAGCGGATGCATGGCTACGCCCAGAAGGGCTACGCCTTCGATCTGGAAGAGAACGAAGACCAGATCCGTTGCGTCGCCGCGCCGATCCGTTCGGTGAACGGCCAGATCGTCGCCGCGCTTAGCGTGTCTTCCGCTGCGCAATATATGTCCGACGCCCGGATGACCGAACTGACCAAGACCGTGACCGAGGCCGCCGACGCGATCAGCGCCGACCTGGGCTGGTCGCCCAAACCCTGAAGCCGAACCATCACCGGAGCCCGCATGCTGCTTGAGAACAAGGTCGTCCTGATCACGGGCGCATCGCGGGGTATCGGACGGGCGACGGCGATCGAAGCTGCGCGCCAGGGCGCCGACGTCGCTCTCAACACCTATCGCGACGAGACGGCCGCCGCCCAGGTGGTCGCCGAGATTCAAGCGCTGGGCCGCCGCGCCATCGCCGTGGACGGGGACGTTGCGCAGCCCGAGAGCGCCGCAGACTTCGTCGACGCCGCCGTTCAGGTGCTGGGCCGGGTAGACGTCTTCGTCTCAAACGCCGGCATCTGTCCGTTCCACGCCTTCCTCGACATGCCGGTCGAGACCCTGCGCCGGACGATGGAGGTCAATCTGCACGGCGCCTACTTCATGACCCAGGCCGCCGCCAACCAGATGGTGAAGCAGGGCGACGGCGGGTCAATTGTCGCCATAAGCTCCATCTCCGCCCTGGTCGGCGGCGAGATGCAAACCCACTACACACCGACCAAGGCGGGGGTGCACAGCCTGATGCAGTCCTGCGCCGTCGCGCTGGGTCGTCACGGCATCCGCTGCAATTCGGTCCTGCCCGGCACCATCGCCACCGACATCAACAAGGACGATCTCGCCGATCCGCATAAGCGCGAATATATGGAAGGTCGCATTCCGCTGGGGCGTCTGGGTCGGCCCGAGGACATCGCCTCGGTCGTCGCCTTTTTGGCCTCGGACATGGCGAGTTATATGTCCGGTGCGGCGCTGCTGGTGGACGGCGGCGCTTTCGCCAACTTTCAGTAAGGCCAAGCCGTGATCATTTCGTCGCCGAGCGATTATCGGGAAGCGGCGCGGCGCAAGCTGCCGCCCTTCTTGTTTCATTACATCGACGGCGGCGCCTATGCCGAGCAGACCCTGCGTCGCAACGTTGAGGACTGGCAAGCGATCGCCCTGCGCCAGCGCGTGCTGCAGGACATGACGAGCCTCAGCCTTGAGACCAAGCTGTTTGACGAGACCCTGCGCCTGCCGATCATCCTGGCGCCGGTCGGTCTGACCGGCATGTACGCCCGGCGTGGCGAGGTCCAGGCGGCCAAGGCGGCGGCCTCGCGCGGCGTGCCGTTCACGATGTCGACCGTGTCTGTCTGCCCGATCGAGGAGGTCGCGCCGGCCATCGACCGGCCCATGTGGTTCCAGCTCTATGTGCTGCGCGATCGCGGCTTCATGAGGAATGCGCTGGAACGGGCCAAGGCGGCGGGTGTGAAGACCCTGGTCTTCACCGTCGACATGCCCACGCCGGGCGCTCGCTATCGCGACGCCCATTCGGGTATGAGCGGGCCCAATGCCGAGATTCGCCGCATGATCCAGGCCATGACCCATCCGGCCTGGGCCTGGGACGTCGGGGTGCGCGGCACGCCGCACGATCTGGGCAATGTGTCGGCCTATCTTGGGAAGCCGACGGGCCTGGCCGACTACATCGGTTGGCTGGCGAACAACTTCGATCCGTCGATTTCGTGGAAGGATCTGCAATGGATCCGCGATTTCTGGGACGGGCCGATGATCATCAAGGGCATCCTGGATCCGCAAGACGCCCGCGACGCCGTCAGCTTCGGCGCAGACGGCATCGTGGTGTCGAACCACGGCGGGCGTCAGTTGGATGGAGTGCTGTCGTCTGCCTGCGCTCTGCCCGCCATCGCCAACGCGGTGCAGGGCGAGCTGAAGATTCTGGTGGATTCCGGCATCCGCAACGGTCTGGACGTGGTCCGCGCCATCGCCCTGGGCGCCGACGCTGTCCTGCTGGGCCGGGCCTTCATCTACGCCCTGGCGGCGAAGGGCCAAGCGGGGGTCGAAAACCTGCTGGATCTGTTCGAAAAGGAAATACGCGTCGCCATGACCCTGACCGGCGCCAAATCGGTAACGGGCATCACCCGAGAGATGCTGGCGATTTGACACAGGATCAGTGCGTTATCCCCGCCACGAAAGCGGGGATAAAGCACATCTTCGAAAGTCCTAAGCCCCCAACGACTCGATCAGGTCGCCCATGTTGCGGATGAAGACTGAGGTGGAGACGCCCTCGACCGGGAAGTCAGTATTGTACGGCGAGGTATCCCACAGGTCGCCGACGCGGGTCATCTGATATTCACCGCCGGTGATGGCGATGGGGGAGGGGCCCTTGTACGGGTTCGACGTCGTTGTCAGCGGCGTGGGCCAATAGCCGCGCGCATTCAGCCCGGCCATGACTTCGGCCGCGCGACCGGCGTGAGGCGCGGTCGGGCGACGAGCGTCGCTGGACATGTCCCACACGTCGACATCCTGAAGCGTGAAGTACCTGGGCAGGTTCAGCGAGCCGGGGCGAGCCTTCAGCGGCGAACCGCGCGTGGCCTCATCGACCGGCATGGCCGACAGACGCGCGTACTCCGCGCGCAGGGCCGGGGTATCCACATTGCGGAACGAGCCGTAGTGGACGATCAGATTGGTGGGGTTGTCGTCGGCGTAATATTGGCCGTTGGCGATGTTGGACCCGCGCCGGTGGATGTAGATCGGCGTGTTGGCGCCCTCCAGAATGAAGGTCGGGTGCGTGCGGCCCGGCGTGTTCAGCGGCGGCTTGGCCGCGACCTGATCCAGCCAGTCCATCGCCTCGGGCAGGCGGGCCAGATACTTGCGGTCGCCCGTCAGGCGATAGAAGCCCATCATCGACTTGATGTTGGTGCCGGTCGTGTGGGTGACGAAGGCTTGCGGCTCGATCGTCCGGGCGCCCGCCGGCTTCAGCGTGTCGGGAAAGTGTTGCAGGCCCCAGGCCGGTTGCGGCTGCGGCTGCTGGGTCTTCACGAAGATGTCCATGCCGCGATTGATGGCGTCCAGGATCCTCGCATCGCCCCGGCCGTTTCGCGCTAGGCCGTGATAGGCGTAGATCAGGAACTCCAGGTTCTCGCCGGCCACGTCGTCGTTGAAGGTGATGTAGGGCGTGTAGTCGGCATGGCCGTGCAGGCCGCCGTTCTCGACGAACGGATAGCGCTGGGGCCAGCCGCCGTTCTCGTACTGGCTTTCCAGTACGAAGGTGATCGCCTTGTTCAGCGGCGCCAGATATTTGCGATCCTTTTTCTCAAGGTAGATCCGCAGCAACAGTTGCGACGCCTCGGCTGTCCCCGCGTCGTCGAACGTCGCGTTGCCGTAGTAGTGGTGGAATTCCTCCAACCGCCAGGCGTTGGCGGCGACCGTGCCGTACCACTGCTTCAGCGACTCCTCGCCGGCGGTGTCGATCACATAGTTCCAGCCGCCCAGAGGGTGCTGGCCCTTGATCAGAGCGTCTGCAGCCTTCTGGGCCGCTTCATAGTAAAATTCGTCGCCGGTGGCGTGATAGGCGTCCAGGAACAGATGGCCCACGGTCGCGGTGCCCGGGGGCTGGACCCAGATCATCGTCGGGTTGGCCTCAAGCTCGCCCCAACGGCGCGAAAAGTCAGGCAGATATTGCCAAACGTATCCGCCCTCGACGGCGGCCTCTTCGCTCATGAACCGAGCGGCGCGCTTCATGGTGTCCAGAATGGCGGCGCGCTCTGGCGACGCCTGGGCCAGGACGGGCCCTGAAGCGGCGACGAAGGTGGCGGCGGCGCCTGCGGCCAGCAAGGCGCGGCGGTTCATGGACGTGACGGACATGGAAACTCCTGGTGTGACCTCTCTCGCACGGTTTCTTCTGACCGTTTCGAACTATCACTGAAGCATGATTGACACCGGTTTCCTAGCCCTATGGCGCCATTGAAAAAGGCCGCATGGACTTCCCCATGCGGCCTCCACACAATCTCAATGTTAGCAGCCTCAGCGGCGGATATCGAACCCGCCGTCGCCCATAGCGGCGCGCACATCGTCGGCGGAGAACAGGTTGAAGTCGCCGGGGATCGAATGTTTCAAGCCGGCGGCGGCGAGGCCGAAGTCGAGGGCCTCCTGATCCGACCAGCCGCTCCACAGGCCAAACAGCACACCGGAGGCGAAGGCGTCGCCGCCGCCGACCCGGTCCACGACGCCGGCCATGTGAATGGCCTCGGCTCTGGTTTCGATCACGTCGCCGCCATTGCGGGTCAGCATGACAGCCGACAAGGCCTGGTCGGCGACGCTATCCTGAACGCGCAGGGTGCAGGCGATGCGTTGCAGGCGAGGGAAGGCGGCGAAGGCGGCCTTGGCGGCTTCACGACGCCGCACAGCCGGATCGGGGCTGTCGAACGTCGTCTTCAGCACCAGGGCGAAGTCGCGGTCGTCGGCGAAGGCGACCGTGGCGCCTGCCAACATTTTGCCCAGCGTGGCTGGGGGATCGCCATCCCATTGTTCCCACAACTTGCCACGGAAGTTGCCGTCGTAGCTGACCTTGACGCCTTTGCGGACGGCGGCCTCGATGATGGCGACGGCGGCGGCCGAGCCGTTCGGGCCCGTCGCCGGCGTCACGCCCGAGGCGTGCAACCATTCGACGCCGTCCAGCATTTGGTCCCAGTCGAAGGCCGTATCGACATGTTCGACGAAGGCCGATCCGGCGCGGTCGTAGAGGACTTCCGACGGACGACGCACGGCGCCGGGGGTCAGGAAATACAGACCCATACGGCCGGGTTTGAAGACGACCTGAGAGGTGTCGACTCCGTGCTTGCGCACCTCGTCACGCACGCCGCGGCCCAGCGCATTGGCGGCCAGGACCGTCGCCATGGCGGTCGGCGCGCCGAAGCGGGCCAGCGACACGGCGACATTGGCCTCGGCGCCGGCGGGACGCACGGTCAGGGCAGGCGACTGCATCAGCAGTTCGTTGGCGTTGGGCGAAAACCGCAGCAGCATCTCGCCGAAGCAGAGGATGCGCCGGGAAGATGCAGCCTGGGTCATGGTCGCAAGCCTAGCCCTGGATCAGCGCGCCTGCCAGCCGCCGTCGACCGGCAGGATGGCGCCCTGGACGTAGTCGGAGGCCCGGCTGGCCAGGAAGACGGCCGCGCCGCCCAGGTCCGACGGCTCGCCCCAGCGCCCGGCCGGGATACGGCCCAGGATCTCGGCCGAACGGACCGGGTCCTCGCGCAGAGCCTGGGTGTTGGCGGTGGCGAAATAGCCGGGGGCGATGGCGTTGGCGGTGATGCGGTGCGGCGCCCATTCGTTGGCCATCAGCTTGGTCAGGCCGGCGACGCCCGATTTGGACGCGGTGTAGGACGGCACGCGGATCCCGCCTTGGAAGGAGAGCATGGAGGCGATGTTGATGATCTTGCCGCCGTCGCCCTGTTTGATGAACAGGCGGGCGACCGCCTGGCTCATGAAGAAGACGGTCTTCAGATTGATGTTCATCACCAGGTCCCAGTCGGCCTCGGTGAAGTCCACGGCGTCGGCGCGACGGATCAGGCCGGCGTTGTTCACCAGGATATCGATCCGGCCCATGGCGGCCAGAGCTTCCTGAACCACGCGCTCGACCGGCTCGATCGAGGTCAGGTCGGCGCTGATCGCGTGGGCGCGCCGGCCCATCGCCTGGACCTTAGCGACCGTGTCGTCGGACTCCGACAGGGCGACCGAGACGATGTCGGCGCCGGCTTCGGCCAAAGCGAGGGCGATGCCTTGGCCCAGGCCCACGTTGCCGCCGGTGACCAGGGCGACCTTGCCGGTCAGGTCGAACGGACTGCTCATATTTTTCTTCCTCTTGTCCTGATTACTTCAACTGGCAAATGTCGAGCTTGTACATGTCGGTGTAGTCGAGGTTCTCGCCGCCCATGCCCCAGATGAAGGTGTAGTTCGAAGTGCCTGCGCCAGTATGGATCGACCACGGCGGGCAGATCACCGCCTCACCGTCGGCGATGACGATGTGGCGTGACTTGTCTGGTTCGCCCATGAAGTGGAAGACGCGGTCGTCTTCGCCCAGGCCGAAATAGAGGTAGGCTTCCGAACGGCGGTCGTGAATGTGCGGCGGCATGGTGTTCCACACCGAGCCCGACTTGAGCACCGTCACGCCCAACAGCAACTGGCAGGACCTCACCTTGGCGGGAACGATGTACTGATAGATGGTCCGTTCGTTGGAGGTCTCCAGCGACCCCATTTCCAGCGGCACAGCCTCCTCGATCGAAATCTTGGTCAAGTCGTAGCGGGCGTGGGCCGGCGTGGCGACCAGATAGAATTTCGCGGCCTCGGCGGGGTTATTCGAGGCGAAGCTGACGTCGCTCGATCCCATCGGCACATACAGGCCGTCGCGGAAGCCTAATTCGATAGTCTCGCCATCCACCGTGATCGAACCGGCGCCGCCGATATTGACCACGCCCAGTTCACGGGCCTGCAGGAACGGCGCGCCGGTCAAGGAGGGTGGCTCCGACTGGGTGGGCAGTCTCAGGGCAGTCTCGGCCGGTGTCGCGCCGCCGATGATCATGCGCTCGTGGTGGGAATAATTCAGGCTGATCCTGCCCGGAACGAACAGGTTCTCGATCAGATAGCGATCGCGCAGCTGTTGGTTTGAGGCGCCGTCCATCATGTCGGGATGGGTGGCCTGATAGACTTTGTTGTACATGGCGTCGTACATGCGGGTCTCCTTGGGAGCTCGCACCGCGAGCCGCAGTGACGGATCTAAGGTCCGTCCTTCTGTGGACTAGGTAACCGGTGTCATATAATGATGCAATCGATTAGACCAACGCCGCCCACATATGTCGGCATCGCTTAGCCAAAGCCTCAAGGATTCCACATGAAGATCGCTCTCATCATCGAAAACAGCCAGGCCGCCAAAAGTGAGACCGTGCACGCCGCGTTGACCGCCGTCGCGGAGCCGCTGGGCCATGACGTCTTCCACTATGGAATGTATGCAGCCGAAGATAAGGCCTCGCTGACCTATGTGATGAACGGCGTCCTGACCGGCATCCTGCTGAATTCGGGCGCGGCCGATTTCGTCGTCACCGGCTGCGGAACCGGTATGGGCTCGATGCTGGCCTGCAACAGCATGCCGGGCGTCTTCTGCGGTTTGGTGATCGACCCGACCGACGCCTTCCTGTTCGGCCAGATCAACGACGGCAACGCCATCTCGATGCCCTATGCCAAGGGCTTCGGCTGGGCTGCGGAACTGAATTTGCAGGACGTCTATCGCAAGCTGTTCGAGGGCGAGCGCGGCTTGGGCTATCCCAGGGAACGCGCCGAAATCATGCGCAAGAATCGCGGCGTGCTCAGCGACCTGAAGGCCCTGACCTGCCACGACATGCTGACGGTTCTGAAGACGATGGACCAGGACCTGCTGAAGGCCGCCATCGCCGGCGAGAAGTTCCAGGACTACTTCTTCGCCAACGCCACCGACGAAAGCATTCGCGATTATCTGAAGGGCGTTCTCGCCGCCAAGCCTGCGCTCGAAACAGCCTGAGGCAGACAGGTCGGCGCGCGATCACGCGCGCCGACCCTACTCAGACTGCCGGAATTGCCGACTTGCGCACGACCAGGGCCGGTCGAACGTCCGGCTGCTGCATCTTGGCTGGATCCACTCCCCGCATCGGCGCCAGCAGCTTTTCGGCCGCCATTCGTCCCATGTCGCGGATCGGTAGGCGCACCGAAGTCAGGTTGGGCCAAACGCGAGCCGCCATCGGCAGATCATCGAAGCCGACGACGGACAGGTCGCGCGGCAGTTCCAGCCCGCGATCACGCGCCGCCTGCATCACCCCTATGGCCATGTCGTCGTTGAGGGTGAAGATGGCGGTCGGCGGCGTTTCCAGCGCCAAGAGGGCGTGGCCCGCCTCCACCCCTGATTCGAACGTATAGGCGCCTTTGAAATCGTAAGCCGGGTCCAGCGGGATCCCGCGCTCGGCCAGAGCGTCCAGGAACCCCTTGCCCCGCACGGCCGACGACCGGAACAGGTCCGGCCCGCGCACCAGACCGATTCGCTCGTGTCCCAGTTCGGCCAAATGCGCCGCAGCCTCAGCCGCGCCGATCCAGTCATTGGTGACCACCATCGCCTGAGGTTCATCCAACGCCACAGAGGCGATGCGGACATAGGGGCAGTCGAGATCGCGCAGCAGGTCGATGACCTGTTCGTCCTCGGACACTGAAGGCGGCATGATGACGCCATACAGACGTTGGCGCTCGACGAAGCCCCTGATGTCTTCCAGCAGGGTAGGGGAGTTGCGATTGCAAGGATGAACGACCAGTTCCAGGCCGGACCCCTTCAGCGCATCCAGCACGCCTTGCTGCATGTTCACGACATAGGTCGGGCTGGGGTTGTCGTAGATCAGACCGACCAGGAACGAGCGCCTGAAAGCCAGGCCGCGCGCCTGTGGATCAGGTGTGAACCCCAGAGCCTTGATGACGGCGTTGACCTTTTCGCGCGTGTCTTCCTTGACGAAGGGCGACTGATTGATGACTCGCGAGACGGTCTTCTTGGAGACCTGCGCCTCACGGGCGACATCGTTGATGGTTGCCCGCTTGCCCGGCTTGCCGGATCGCGGATCGTCTTGAGCCAAGGTTCGGCTCCTTCCCTGTGTGCAGCTTAAAGGCATAGCCGCGACTCGCGGCCGACGCCATGGCGCTCAATCAAAGCGCATTGACACCGGTTTCCTTCGTCGCTCTTATCGGAGCCTATTTACGAGGCGACACCTTTGACTTCGACCCCCTCACTTGCGAGCCAGGACGACGCGCTGCCGGCCGACCCGGCAGCGATCGCACAGCAGTTCGTCGCCGCGCGTCTGGCGGCGCGCAACACGCCAGACTATCCGGGCGTGATTCCCCAGAGCATGGCCGAATCCTACGCCATTCAGGACGTCGCGATCGGCCTGTTTCCCGATGAGGTCGTGGGCTGGAAGGTGGGCGGCGTCCCGCCGGAGCAGCAGCCCAAGCTGGGGATCCATCGTCTGGCCGGCGCCATTTTCGCGCGCAACGTCTGGCCGGCGCCCGGCGACACGGTCGTTCCTTTGCCCGAAATCGAGGGCGGGTTCGCAGCGGTGGAAGCGGAGTTCATTGCTCGGATCGGCGTCGACGCCGATCCTGCAAAGACCGACTGGACCATCGAAGAAGCAACGGACGCCGTGGACAAGGTGTTCATCGGCGTCGAGTTGGCCGGCAGTCCGCTTTCGACGATCAACGACCTGGGATCAGCCGTGGTCGCCTCCGATTTCGGCAACAATGGCGGACTCATGATCGGTCCCGAGGTCGATAACTGGCGCGAGCGTCTGGACGGCATTGCGGTCGAGACGGTGATCAATGGCGCCAGCGTCGGCACGGGCGGGTCGCAGTCCCTCGCGGGCGGGGCGATGGAATCCGTGCGGTTTCTGCTGGAACATTGCGTACGCTGGGGCCGTCCGTTGAAGGCGGGCACGCTGGTCTCAACGGGCGCTGTCACCGGCGTTCACCGTGTCCACGCGGGCGACGAGGCCGTGTGCATCTTCAAGGGTATCGCAGAACTTCACTGTTCGGTCGTCAGGGCCGAAGCCCAGTAACATCATCGGACGCCTACCCCGCCGCCGTTCAGGGACGGAAAAGAGCAGGGACGCGTCGAGGAATATTCAGGAACGGGTTTTCATAACCATGTCAGACGCTTCCGCCGCGCCGCCGATCCACATCAAGGCGCCATCTCCCGGCAAGTATCGCTGGATCATTATGTGGCTGCTGTTCGCGGCCATGGTCATCAACTACGTCGATCGTCAGATGATCGGCTTCCTCAAGCCGACCCTTTCGGCCGAATTCGGTTGGTCCGAAACAGACTATGCCGACATCGTCTTCTGGTTCCAGGCGTCCTATGCCGTGGCCTACCTGTTGTGGGGCCGGATCATGGACCGGATCGGCGCGCGTTGGGGGCTGGGGATCGCCTTCGGCATCTGGCAGATCGGCCATATCATGCACGGTGCGGCGCGAGATCTGTCGCACTTCATGATGGCGCGGATGGTCCTTGGCGTCGGTGAGGCCGGCGGTTTCCCTGGCGGGATCAAGGCGGTCGCAGAGTGGTTTCCCAAGAAGGAACGCGCCTTCGCCACGGGCCTGTTCAACGCCGGCACCAATATCGGCGCCATTGTCACCCCTCTGATCGTGCCGGGCCTCGTGCTGGCCTTCGGCTGGCAGATGGCCTTCGTTATCACCGGGGCCTTGGGCCTGATCTGGCTGCCGATCTGGCTCTTGGTCTATCGCAAGCCGCGCGAGCAGAAGAAGCTGTCAGCGGCTGAGCTGGCCTATATCGAGCAGGACCCGGCCGACGTTGTCGAAAAGGTCAAATGGACCAAACTGCTGACGGTCAAGGAAACCTGGGCCTACGCTCTGGGCAAGTTCCTGATCGATCCGATCTGGTGGATGTTCCTGTTCTGGCTGCCGGACTTCCTAGGCAAGACCTATGGGCTGGACCTGAAGACCTTCGGCCCGCCGCTGGTCGCCATCTATCTGCTGTCCGACATCGGGTCGGTTGGCGGGGGCTGGCTTTCGTCGCGCTTCATGCACAGGGGTATGAGCATCAACAAGGCCCGCAAGATCACCATGTTGATCTGCGCCCTGTGCGCTGTGCCGGTGGCCTTCGCGGCCGAGGCGTCAAACCTTTGGGTCGCGGTCGGTATTATCGGACTGGCGACGGCCGCGCACCAGGGCTTCTCGGCCAATCTCTATGCGCTTCCAGGCGACGTCTTCCCGCGCTCGGCGGTGGGATCAGTGGTCGGCATCGGCGGAATGCTGGGCGCCATCGGCGGCATGGCCATGGCCAAATACGCTGGCTACGTCTTGGAAAAGATCGGCACCTATACGCCCATCTTCATCGTGGCGGCCTCGGCCTATCTGATCGCGCTTCTCGTCATTCACCTGATCACGCCGAAATACGAACTGGCCAAGGTCTGACGAAAGGCTGCGTGGCTCAGTGCCGCGACGTCACCAAGGATTGCGGCCGGGCGAGCGATCGTCCGGCCGTCGTCTTTTCAGGAAGAGAGAACCGTGATGGATATGGAACGCAGGACGCTATTAGGTCTGGCGATGGGGGCCGTGGTCGGCGCATCCGGGGCGAGGGCGCAGACAGTGGCGGACGGCCGCCGCGTCGCTCCGCCCGACCCAACCGAGATCATCCGCCTATGGCCCGACGGCGCGCCGGGCGGGCAGGGTGTGACCGTCACGCCGGTCGTGCCAGAGCGCTCGACCGATCCCGCCTTCCACGACCGTTACGCCCAGTACACGACCGATCCGATCCTGACCGTCTTTCGCCCCGAGCGGTCGAACGGTTCGGCCATGCTTCTTATCCCCGGCGGTGGCTATCGCTGGGCGGTGCTGGACAAGGAGGGGTATGACGTTGCGCGCGTTTTCGCAGCCAGCGGCACGACCTGTTTCGTCCTGCGCTATCGACTGCCGGCTGACGGTTGGGCGGCCGGGGCCGATGCGCCTCTTCAGGACGCTCAGCGTGCGATCCGGCTGATCCGCAGCCGCGCCGCTGACTATGGCTTCGATCCACACAAGATCGCCGTGCTGGGAGCCTCGGCGGGGGGGCATCTGGCGGGCCTGGCCAGCGCTCGGACGGACGCGACCTATGAACCGGTCGATGCCGCCGATAGCGCATCCTTGCGACCGGATCTGACTGTTCTGATGTACCCGGTCGCGACCATGGCGGACCCATACGTCCACGCCGGATCGCGGACGCACCTGCTGGGCGAGACGCCGTCGGCCGAGCGGATCGCGGCCTATTCTCTGGAGCAGATGGAGTGGCGAAATGCGGTGCCCGTCTTCCTGCTGCACGCCGTGGACGACGCGGCCGTGCCGGTCGAGAACAGCCTGCAACTGCTGACCACGCTTAAATCCGCCGTCGTCCCGACCGAGGCGCATCTCTTCCAGGAAGGCGGCCACGGATTTGGCATCCGCCTGATACAGGGCAAGCCCGCCCAGGTCTGGCCCGCTCTGGTTCGCGTCTGGGCCGCCCGGCTGGATTTCCCGCTCTAGGTTCCCGGCTGGATATAGGGAATGGCCGAGAAGAAAGCCCGCTCGTCGCCACGCGGATCATCGACCATGCGCGGCTGGACATCCATCAACATTGTCTGGCGGCGAGGCAACTCGTAACGGTCCCAGCGCGGCAGCCCAGCATGATTCGGATCGCCGTCGCGGGCCAAGGCGATGAAGGCGTCGCTCATCCGGTCCGACATGATTTGCGCATCCGGCCCACGCGTCCGTGAGCCTGTCGCCTCGACATTGTCGAACACCAACGGAATGTCGGCGGTATGGAAGGCGCCCTTGCGACCCGAGGCCAAATCTCCAGGGAAGTCGAGTTGATAGACCCAGGCGGGGGCACCGGCCTTCGCGCGCTCCTCGGCCTCGATCACCGCGCCGCGCCAGGACCGCCCCGCCGTCGTCGCGGCGATCAGCACCTGGTCGGGCGACCATTCAGGATGCATGGCGCGATAGCCGGCGATCACGGCTTCGGGCGTGATGTCGATGCGCATGACGCCGGGCGACAGTCGCGCCGCTAGGGTGTCCCATGTCAGCCCTACATTCTTGGGATCGTTGCCCATGAAGCCCAAGGTCTCTTCGCGCGTGTTGCCGATGATCATGGGGATTGACCGGCCCAGCGGCGCCGCATCGGGATAGAAGGGGTGGCGGGGCAGGGTGCGGAAATCCAGCACCGGCCCGAAATACAGACCGCCGAAGCCCAGGATCGGATCCTCGGCGCTTTGCGCTTCGAGCAGCCGCTCGACCGGCATCGTCGCCGCTTCGGCCGCCCGATCCGGCGTCAGGCCCAAGGCTTTCAGCCATGTCGTGGCTCGCGTCGTGGCGTTGATTGGCCCGGACGCCGTCACCTGCTGACCACTCATGGTCGCGGCGCGATGGAACAGACCTTGCGCCGCCGGCGTCGCCATTAGGGTGGCGATCTTGGCGCCCCCGCCGGACTGACCGAACAGCATCACCCTCGACGGATCGCCGCCGAACGCCGCAATGTTGTCTCGTACCCACTGCAGCGCCAGGACCAGATCCAGCTGGCCGACGTTGCCCGAATCTTCGAACCCCGGCGCCAGTCGCGCCAGATAGGCATAACCGAAGACATTCAGCCGGTGGTTCAGCGTCACCACTAAGACATCGCCGCGCGCCGCCAGACGCGTTCCGTCATACAGCGGGTCCGATCCCGATCCGCTCGAATAAGCGCCGCCGTGGATATAGACCATCACCGGTCGCCGACCCGCGTCGGTCCCTGGCGTCCAGACGTTCAGAAACAGGCAGTCTTCGCTTTGATTCGGCTCATCGCCGCGCTGCGGACTGGCCGTGCCATAACGTGTTGCACGAACCGGGTCGCGCCAAGGCATTGGCTTCTCTGGCGGCTGAAACCGTCGCGTCGGCGCTCCATATCGCAAGCCTTTGAAGACGCTGATCCCGTCCTGTCGCAGACCGATGACCGGCCCGGCTGCGGTCATCACGCAATTCGGCGCCGTCGCCGCAAGAACGCCGGAGGGCGCCGAAAGCAGACCTGCGGTCGCCAAGCTGCTCAGCAGCGCCTTACGTCGCGTGATCATCGATCGTCGCCCATCTGATATCCAACGAACGCGATCCTGACACCGGTATCATGTCCATTCAATGCGGAATGACAGCGAGGCCGAGATGCACGTGCAGCGGGCCGCAGATAAAGGCCGAAACCTCGGTTCAAGAATGTTGGAACTTGGCTCAGACCCTAGTCAGGCCGATGGCGGAGAGGGTGGGATTCGAACCCACGGTACCCTTCCAGGCACGCCGCATTTCGAGTGCGGTACATTCGACCACTCTGCCACCTCTCCGCGGCGCCGATATCGCTTGGTCGAGCGAGGGGCTTCTCTAGTCGGAGCCGCAGCGCTTCGCAACCCGTCTGTGAAAGAAATCCGACGCTATCTTTGCGCGGGCAAAGACAGGCCCGGCGCGGCGCCGGTCTGGGCGTCCACGCCCTTGAATCGAAACAGTTCGGCGGGTCGGCCGCCTGTGGTGGAGGAGAGCTGTCCGGTGGGTTCGACCAGCCCTGTCCGCTCTACGCCGCGCCGGAAATTTTGTTTGTGCAGGCTGAGGCCCGAGACGGCCTCGGCGCCCGCCTGGAGTTCGGACAGGGTGAAGACGCCAGGGGTCAGATCGAACAGGACCGGACGATATTTCAGCTTGCTGCGCAGGCGGCCGAGCGCCGTCGCCAAGATGCGCCGGTGATCCGAGGACATGATGCGGCTCGGCATGGGCTGCGTGGGCGACAGGTCGGCATCGCGCCACGCCTCGGCGACGAGACGCGCTTCGTAGAGCAGTTCATAACGCTCCAGGACCCGCTCCTCGTTCCAGCGGTGATCGGTCGTCAGGGCAAACAGGGCGCGGGCGCGGGCCAGGCGGTGCTCGTCGCCATCGGCCCAGGCGTGCAGGCCTTCCGCGATTTGCGCGTCCTGATCGCCGCGCCGATCTTCCCAGGGAAAGAACTCAAACACGGCGTCCCAGCGGGCGTCGTGGGTCTGGCCTTCCGCCGCGTCGGGCGTAAGGGCCAGATAGCCGACGGAGACCTCTCTGTGACGGCCAGGGCCGGGCGTCGCGCGGGGCGAGGCGCGGCCCGCGTCGCCGAAGGTGTAGAGCTGTTCGACGAAGCCGAGCCGAAACCCGGTCTGGGCGGTCACGAAGTCCCGCAGGGCGCGTTCGAAGGTGCGGTCGCGCACGGGATCAAACGGCCCGAAGGGCAGGGCCCGCGAACCGTCCTCGGTCGGCGTGGTCAGGACGACGGCCTGCCGGTCTTTCAAGGTCATCACAACCGCCGACAGACCGATGCGAACGCCATCCTCCGCTCCCTGGGTCATCGCTTTATTCCGTATGCCAGGCGTCGTCGGCGGGGATCAAGCCGACGGCTCCAGCCAGGACGCGGTAGCGTTCCAGATAGCGGGCCTGGGCGACCGGCGCGGGTTGAGGTTCGATCGTCAGGCTGTATCCCTCAGGCGGGCTGCCGAAGAAGCCCAACGATTCCTTTTCGGTGAAACCCGCCAGCTGAGTCGCCTCGAAGAAGGCGCAGGCCTTGTCGGCCTTCTTGATCAGGGTCTTGATCGTTTGCGGCGTCTTGGGCGGCAGGCCGTAGCGCAGGTGGATCGCGGCTTCCAGCTTGGCCTCAAAATCCTTGTAACCGGCGCCGAGCGCCGCCTTGAACGGCGAGATCATGTCGCCGATGACGTATTCCGAGGCGTCATGCAGCAGGGCCGCCAGACGCCATTTCGGATCCAGGCCGGGCTTGATGTGGGCGGCGATCTCTTCGACCACGCACGAATGCTGGGCGACCGAGAAGGCGTGTTCGCCGATGGTCTGACCGTTCCAGCGGGCGACGCGCGCCAGGCCGTGGGCGATGTCCTCGATCTCGATGTCGAACGGCGACGGGTCCAGCAGGTCCAGGCGACGACCGGACAGCATGCGCTGCCAGGCGCGGGGGGCGTTCTTCTTGGTGGGGCGCTCGGCCAAATCGCGTGTCCTGATCGCTTGTCGGGTGGTCAGGTGACGCAAAGACACGCCGGGATCAAGCGGGAGGGACCAGACGGCGCAGGAAATCGCCGCGTCAGCGTCCGACGTTCAGTGTGACCAGTTCCTTGGCGTCGTCGAAAATGCCGTCGTTTCTACGATCCTTGGACCTGACCACGGCGATCACGATCGGGCCGCCGCTGGGCCCGCGCGCCTCGAAGCCGACCTGGCGCCAGCCCGCATCACCGGGCTGATCGTCAGCGAGGATATAGGTCATGCGCGTCGCCGCGCCCGGCGCTCGGGTGCGCACGCGCGTGGAGTTGTCGTTGGCGTCCACGCTGACCGTCGAGGTTTCAGTGCGGACGTTCTGTCCGTCCTTGGACTGGATGTTGATGCCGCCGATGCGGACGCTGGCGTTATCGCCCTGGGTCTCGATCTTCAGGCCGGGCAGGCGGACCGAGGCGTCTTCGCCGCGCGTCTTGATGTCGACCCCAGGCGCCTGCACGGAAGTCTTATCGCCTGCCTCGATCGATGGCGGAGGCGGCGGCGCATCGCCTGCGCCCGGGGCCAGGCGCGCGACTGTATGAGGCAGATCGGCGCTGGCGCGCGCCTCGAAGTCCCGCAGCACGTCATCGACGGAGCGCCCGTCCAGCTTGACCAGATGCAGCACGACATCGGCGCCCTTGGGGCCGCCATAGACGCAGTTCGCGCCGCCTGCCGCCGCCAGGCCCTTTCGCGTCAGGACGCCAAGATTGTCTGGGCATTGCAGGGCGTCGATCACCTTCAATACGCCCGCGCCCTGATCGTCGCTGGATGAGGTGGTGGTGATGCGGACCGAGTTGTCGCCGTCGCAGGCGGCCAGGCTGGCGCTGAGGGCTAGATAAAGCAGGACATGACGCATGGTCGAACCTCTCTTGGCCCCCATTCTGCGCGCTGCGGCCGCATGATCCAGTGAAATCGCGGTAATCACCGGGTCAGCCGCCGGGGCGCGAACCTTCGCGGCGGTTCAAGAACGCCAGACGTTCGAACAGATGCACGTCCTGCTCGTTCTTGAGCAGCGCGCCATGCAGCGGCGGGATAAGCTTGTTCGGCGTCTTCTCACGCAGGGTCTCAGCATCGATATCCTCGACCAGCAGCAGCTTCAGCCAATCCAGAAGCTCCGAGGTTGACGGCTTCTTCTTCAGGCCCGGCGTGTCGCGGATTTCGTAGAAGGTCTTCAGCGCCTCGGACACCAGGCGCGGCTTGATACCGGGGAAGTGCACATCGACGATGGCCGACAGGGTCTCGGCTTCGGGGAAGCGAATGAAGTGGAAGAAGCAGCGGCGCAGGAAGGCGTCGGGCAGCTCTTTTTCATTGTTGGAGGTGATGATGACGATGGGGCGCACTTCGGCGCGGATCGTCTCGTCCGTTTCCTGCACGTAGAACTCCATCCGATCCAGTTCCTGAAGCAGGTCGTTCGGGAACTCGATGTCGGCCTTGTCGATCTCGTCGATCAGCAGGACGGGACGGGCAGGGGCGGTAAAGGCCTCCCACAGCTTGCCCTTCTTCAGGTAGTTGCGGACGTCATGCACGCGCTCCTCGCCCAACTGGCTGTCGCGCAGCCGGCTGACCGCGTCATACTCGTACAGGCCGTTGTGGGCCTTGGTGGTGGATTTGACGTGCCAGGTGATCAGAGGCGCGTCAAAGGCCTTGGCGATCTCATAGGCCAAGACCGTCTTGCCTGTGCCAGGCTCGCCCTTGATCAGCAGGGGACGCTCCAGTGCGACCGCGGCGTTCACCGCGACCTTGAGGTCGCTCGTCGCGATATAACGGTCCGTGCCTTCGAAACGGCTCATAGAAAAACCCACTCCATGTTTCCACGAAGTGGGTTAGCGGATCGCCTGCGTCGTGAACAGCGATCAGGTGATGCGCTTGGCCGAGACCGGATCACTGGCGGGGAAGGTCTCTTCCAGGCCTTCATCGACCAGAGCTTCCTGGCGGCTGTCGGACTTGTCGATCTTGTCGAGTTGGTCCGGCACGCCGTCCTGCGAGGTCGTGCGCTTGGCGTGCGGGGCGTCGGGCGACGCGTCGTGACGGGCTTTGTCGTCGGTCATGTCATTCTCTCCTTATCGCGCCGGAGCGTCTTGCTCGCCGTCCGGGCCGTATCCCAGGTCCGTGATATCGTCATCCGAGAGCCGTTTGGCCTCCCAGTGGGCGGCGCTTGCCTGTGCGCCGCGTTCGTTTTCCATCAGGCCCGAATAGACGAGCTCGACTTCATCTGGCGCTGACGGAGGCCCGCCGTCGGCGTCGATCTGATCGCGGTTTTCGCCATCGACGCCCAACAGGGCGTCGGCTTCGCGTTCGATGCCGTCGAGAGCTAACTGGTCGTCGAGATCGATCTCGGCGTCCTCGTCGAACTCCTCTTCGTCGGCGTCGCCGTCAGCCTGGGTCACGTCCAGCACCTGATCGGCCTCATCCAGCAGAAATTCGCCGTCGCCCTCGTCGTCCAGATGGGTTTCGTCAAACGTCTCAGACTGTTCCTGATCGTCCTGATAGTCGTTGTTCGGCATGGTCGTCTCCTCTTCGACAAGCCAACGCAACGGCGACGATACGCGTTCCAGCGGATCGATCTCACAAGGGATGGTTAACTGATGCCGGGGTAGGGTCTGATTCACTCGGAGCTGTCGTGCGCGACCGGCTCGACCACGACTGGAGTACGGTCCTCAATGGCCTTGAAGCTGTCGCTGAAACCCGGCGAGAAGTTCGTTCTGAATGGCGCCGTGGTCCAGAACGGCGATCGTCGCGGCGTATTGATCCTTCAAAACCGCGCCAGCGTCCTGCGCGAGAAGGACATCATGCAGGCCGAGGACGTCACCACGCCCGCACGCCGCATCTATTTCCCGATCATGATGATGTATCTGGACGAGAATTCGGCGTCGAAGTTCTTCGACGAACTCGCTCTACGGATTACCGAATTCATGGGCGCGACGCAGAACCCGGACATCCTCGCCGAATGCGTCTCGGCCTCGCGTCATGTGCTGGCGCGCGAATACTACAAGGCCCTGATGTCGGCGCGTAAGATTGTCGAGTATGAAGAGAGAGTGCTGAATGTCGCTTCAGGCCTACACAGCGGCGACAGCGAGGGCTGAGAGCCCGCGCGACCTGGAGTACCGTCTGTTCGGTCAGGTCACGCGCGCTCTGGTTCACGCCTCGACCGTCGACGAATCCGACATCGCCACCCGTATCGACGCGCTGGACTGGAATCGGCGCCTCTGGTCGACGCTGGCCGGCGAGTGCAGCGATGCAGGCAATGCTCTGGGCGCTCCGATGCGCGCGCAGATCATTTCCCTGAGCCTGTTCATCAATCGCCATTCCTCGGCGATCATGCGGGGCGAAGAGAGCTTTCAGGATCTGATCGATATCAATCGCATGATCATGCAGGGCCTGTCCGGCGGGGCGTCGCCGACGCAGTAGATCGACACGCGTTCACGAAAGCGCGAAGCCCATTGGCGCAAGGCGTTGAGTCGTCTTATGTTTCACCTCCCTGTTCAACAGTCGAAAGGAGGTGATCCAGTGTCTCATTGTCATCAATCGCGAGCGGCGACCGCGACCCTGGCCCTCGGAGAGGGTCTGGTCTGAGCCTTTCAGACTGAGTTGCGGCCGGACCGTTCGCGGTCAGGCAATGAAGGGTCGCCGGGGAAACCCGGCGGCCCTTTTTGTCGCCGTCAGTGCAGCAGCTTGGCGAACCAGCCAGTCAAGTGCTGCGCCACCTCGACCACCGTCGCCCAGATCAGAAACAGATAGAGGGCGCTGGCGGCGGTCGCGACGACGCCGAGCAGGATCGCGACCCCGTCGCGCTGCATCATGCCCAGGGCGAACAGAACCAGGGCGATGCCGGGCAGGGCGTCTCCAAACGGAATGGGCAAGGCCATAATCAGGGCCAACACTACGCAGACTAGGCCGGTGAAGGTGTCGGCGACATCGCCGGTCAGCAGCGGCAGGCGCGGCCGGGTCAGTCGTTCGATGGCGCGGACCATCTTCAGGACGCTCAGGCCATTCGGCCGTCTGCGAACGGCGCGCCTCACGCCGTCGGAGAAGATGTAGCGGCGCCCGGCGATCCGCACCTTTGCCGACAGCACCCAGCGGCGTAGCCAGGCCGGGGCTGCGAACGGCGTGGCGATCAAGGACGTGTAGGCGGCGCGGGACACAGAGGCCTTCAACATCCAGCGCGGCAACCACACGCTCTGCCTCTGGAAGGCGAGTTCTAGAGACATCAGGATGATCGGCACGGCGAACACCGCCTTGCCGCCCGGCGGCCAGGGCAAGAGCGCCAGCAGCGACAGGATCAGGATCATGGCCCCGAAGCCGCGCTCGCCGAACGAAGCGACCAGTTCGGCCATGGTCAGCTTGGGTTCGGGGGCGTGGCTGAGGTCTTCAAGGACGTCGGAGAACCGCCGCAGGTCGTCGTTCGGAGGCGGTTGGGCGGGCATCAGGCGGGGCGCTCGGCTAGAGATTGCGCCCATCTAGGCGGTCGGCGCGCGGATCGCCACTTACAGAACGGACAGGCGATCAGATAAATCGACTGTGTCTCAGTCCTGCACGTGCTCGGGTTTGCCCTTACGCTTGGTCTCCGCCAGGTCTTCCAGCTGCTTTTCTGTCATGGACTCGACCATGGACTTGGACGCGCCCTTCAGCTTCGACTTCGGCCTATCTCCACGCTTGGCTGACAGAGCGGCGCCGGCGGCCTTTTGCTGAGCGGCGGATTTTGCGGGCATGGTCTGTCTCCTTCTGCGGAGACAAGCCGTCAGCCGCCCAGCAGTTCCCGTCCGATCAGGAAGCGGCGGATCTCGTTAGTCCCGGCGCCGATGTCATAGAGTTTGGCGTCGCGGACCAGGCGTTCGACCGGCCATTCCTTGGTGTAGCCGGCGCCGCCCAGAGCCTGAACGGCCTCCATCGTCACCTTCACCGCATTTTCGGACGCCAGCAGGATGGCGCCGGCCGCGTCGTAGCGCGTTGTCAGGCCGGCGTCGCAGGCGCGGGCGACCGAATAGACATAGGCGCGGGCGCTGTTCAGGGCGACATACATGTCGGCGATCTTGCCCTGCATCAGCTGGAACGAGCCGATCGGCTTTCCGAACTGCTTGCGGTCGCGGACGTAGGGCAAAACCACGTCCAGCGCGGCCTGCATGATGCCGAGCGGACCGGCGGCCAGAACGGCGCGCTCATAATCCAGGCCGCTCATCAGCACGCCGGCGCCGCCGCCCAGCGGGCCCATGATGTTCTCTTCGGGCACTTCGCAGTCCTCGAACACCAGTTCGGCGGTGTCCGAGCCGCGCATGCCCATCTTGTCCAGCTTCTTGGAGACGCTGAAACCCTTCATGCCCTTTTCGATCAGGAAGGCGGTGCAGCCCTTTGATCCCGCATCCGGATCGGTCTTGGCATAGACGACGAGGGTGTCGGCATGCGGCGCGTTGGTGATCCAGAACTTAGTGCCGTTCAGGACGTAGCGATCGCCCTTCTTTTCAGCGCGGGTGCGCATCGACATGACGTCGGAGCCTGATCCGGCCTCGGACATGGCCAATGAACCGACATGTTCCCCGCTGATCAGCTTGGGCAGATATTTCTGCTTCTGCTCGGCCGTGCCCCAGCGGCGAATCTGATTCACGCACAGGTTGGAGTGGGCGCCGTAGCTGAGGCCGATCGAGGCCGAGGCGCGCGACACTTCCTCCATCGCGACGACATGTTCGAGATAGCCCAGGCCGAGGCCGCCGAACTCTTCCTCGACGGTGATTCCGTGCAGGCCCAGCTCGCCCATTTCGGGCCAGAGTTCGCGTTTGAACGCGTTCTTTTCGTCGATCTCGGCGGCCAGCGGCGCCAGGCGATCGGCGGCCCAGCGGGCGGTGGTGTCGCGGATGGCATCGGCGTTATCGCCAAGGCCGAATTCCATGGATTGGGGCGCGAAGGGAATGCTCATGCGCTAGGGCGTAGCATCGCGCACGGCCTTTCGCCAAGCGCTGTCAGGCGCGGTCAGCCCGTCCCCAGCGCCGATAGCAGTTGTAGCCCGACACGCCGAGGCAGGCGGCGGCGACCAGGATCAGGACCCAGGCGACCGTGGCGGTGTCGCTGCTGTTCGATAGCGACGCGCGACGAAAGGCGGCCATGGCGACGCCGAGACACAGAGCGCCCAGGCCGCCCATGATGACGAAGGTCAGGGTTTCCCCCAGGCCCGAACGCCGCTTGGCCCGAGCGCGGGCCACGACCTCGCGCGTGCTCAGCACGTCTTCGCTGGCTGCCGCATCACCCTCGATGGCCGGTGCGGCGGCGCCGTCGCCGGACGTGGCTTCGGCCAGTCCCGGCGCGGTCAGCACCACGCTGGTCTTCTGCGCATCGGCGAAGCCCGACGGCGTCTCCGGCTGCTTGGCCTCAACCGGCGCATGGATGTCGTTGGCGGCGATGATCGGTGCAGCGACGGAGACGGTCTCCGATTGCCCGGTCAACGGCACGACGTCCGGGACCGAGCCGACAGCCGTCGCGGCATAGACGGCGTGCGGCTGGGGCGTTGTGGTGGCTTGAGCCAGCGCCGCGCCGTCTTGCGCCGGGAAGGGAGCGACCGCTTCGTCCAGGGCGCCGTCGACGGCGGGGAGGGTCGGCTCTTCCGTCTCGAAAGGAGACGGCAGGGGCGCGGCCAGAAGGTCCGCCAAGGTGACCGGCGCGCCGGGTGCGGCGTTGAACAGCGCATGTTCAGCCGAACGACGGCGGGTTGGGGTCTCGGCGGCCGCTTCATCGGCCCAGGCGCTCATGGAGGCGGACGCCTGACGCGCAGACCCCGCGTTCAACTGCTCGACCACGTCGGAGGCGGCGAACCTGTCTGCGCCGATGGAAAAGGCGAAACTGGCCAGGGCGTCGAACTGATGCTGGTTCAGAGGAACGCGGACGTGATCGGTCACAGCCTTCACGACCGGGATCAGGTCGTATTGCATCAGCAGTTCGGCCTCGGCCTCGGACACCCTCGCGCCCTCGCGTGCCGACTGGGTGTGGCCATAGCCGATGACCCAGCGACCGTCGCTGCGCTGCATGGCCCGAGGCCGGAAGCCTTCGAAGCTCTTGATCAGCAGGACGCCCTCGCGGGACACCTTGCTGGGTTTGGGGAGGACGTCAGACACAGTTGACCCAATTGGAAACAGGCGCGCGGCGCTCGCACCGCTCCCAGCAAGGGCCGCGCCGCATCTTCCGCGTCGTGTCTAGAGCAGCACCAGTGTGGCCAGACCAAGGAAGATGAGGAAGCCGAAGAAGTCGGTGGTCGCCGTAACGAACACGGCCGACGACACGGCCGGGTCGAACTTCAGCTTGGACAGGGTCAGGGGCGTCAGGACCCCGATCGACGCGGCGACCAGCAGGTTCAGGATCATGGCCGCGCCGATCACCAGGCCGATCTTCCAGTCTTCGTCCCGGAACCAGAAGCCGGCCGCGATGCCGATCAGGGGCGCCAGAATCAGGCCGTTGGCCAGGCCGACCACCATCTCGCGCCAGAAGGTGCGCGGGGCGTTCGAACTGTTCAGCTCGCGTGTCGCCAGGGCGCGCACGGTCACGGTCAGGGCCTGGGTGCCGGCGTTGCCGCCGATAGCCGAGACGATCGGCATCAGAACGGCGAGGGCGACGATCTGCTGGATGGTGGCTTCAAACAGGCCGATGACGCTGGCGCCCAGCGCCGCCGTCGCCAGATTGATCGCCAGCCAGGGCACGCGGCCGCGCACGATCTCCGGGACGGACGAACCGCGGTCCTCGTCGGCGACACCGGCCAGACGCAGGATGTCCTCGCGGTTCTCTTCCTGAATGATGTTGACGATGTCATCGACGGTGATCTGACCCACCAGCCGACCGGCCGCGTCCACGACGGGCGCCGAGATCAGGTGGTATTTCTCGAAGATGTAGGCGACTTCTTCCTGATCCTGATCGACGGCGATCTCGTTGATCGGCTCCATCAGATCGGTCAGGGCGACGGTGCGGGCGGCGCGCAGAAGGCCGCTGATCGGCACGCCGCCGACCGGGCGGTTCAGCGGATCGACGACATAGATGTCGAAGAACAGCTCGGGTAGGTCGTCGCCCTGTTTGCGGATGTGGTCGATGGTGTCGCCCACGCTCCAGAACTGGGGCGCGGCCATCACCTCGCGCTGCATCAGGCGGCCGGCGGACTCTTCCGCATAGCCCAGGCTGCTTTCGATGGCGGCGCGATCGACTTCGGGCATGGCGGCCAGAACGCGCTCGCGTTGGTCGTCTTCCAGGTCTTCGACGACGGCGGCGGCGTCGTCGGAATCCAGTTCCTGCAGCGCCTCGGCCAGGGTGCCGTGCGGCACGCGCTCCAGCACCTCCTCGCGGATATTGTCGTCCAACTCGGGCAGGGTTTCGGCCAGAAGCTCGGGCGGCAACCAAAGGACCACGACGGCGCGGTGTTCCGCCGTCAGAAAGCCCATCAGGTCGGCGACGTCGGCCGGGTGCAGGTCTTCGAGAAGGGAGCGCAGCCGCATCCCGTCGCCGTCGTCGGCGGCGTCCACGACTTTCTCGACGAATTGAGGGGTGAGGACATAGTCCTCGTCCAGGGCGGCGTGGTCTTCGTTATCGAGCGTCTCGTCTGGAGCAAAGGCGGTGTCCGTGGTGCTCACGTGGTCGCCTCCCTTGGTAGAATGTCCAGCCGTACTTAGCCGATGAATCGCCCTGTTTAGCCAGATGGTGCGGTCGAGAAGACTCGAACTTCCACGGGTTGCCCCACAGCGACCTCAACGCTGCGCGTCTACCAATTCCGCCACGACCGCTCGCATCGGAGCGGCGGCGAATAGACGAAGCCGTTGGAAAAGGAAAGGGGCGAATACAGTGGCGAGTGACGAGTGGTCAGTGGCGAGGAGATCAAAGCGATTCTAAGCGACGCCGCGACCATGGTTTGACGACGGAAGGCACAATGCGTTCACTCGCCACTCGCCACTCGTCACTCGCCCCTCGTCACTGACTGATCAGGCCGACCCGGCCATGAAGTCGTACACGTCCGCCTGGCGGGTGACGGTGATGGCGATACGGTCGTCTCGGATCTCGATTTCGCCGCGCGCGACCGGATAGTTGTTGGCTAGGATCCAGACCTCGTCGCCCTCTGCGGCGTCCAAGGGAATCACCGCGCCGCGACCCATGCGAAGCAGTTGCGACATCGGCAGCACCGAGCGACCCAGCACCACTGAGATTTCGACATCGACGGCGTTGATCTGGGTCACGTAAAGCTCTCTTCACTGGAGGGCCGTCTCTTGCAGAAACGCCCTGGCGACCACATTGAAGCGTCATGCTTGCTGAGCCGTTAAGCCCGTCCCTTCAGAAACTGCGTCTCGACGATGGCCGACCGGTCGAATGGGCCGTGTCGAAAGGCTACGTCGACTATACGGCCGCGGAGGCTTTCATGGAGGCGCGCGTCGCCGCCATTGCGGCCGGCGAGGCGAATGAGATGGTCTGGTTGCTCGAGCATCCGCCGCTCTACACGGCCGGCGTCTCGGCCAAGGACGACGACCTTCTGGATGCCGGCCGGTTTCCAGTGCATCGCACGGGGCGAGGTGGACAGTTCACCTATCACGGGCCGGGGCAGCGCGTGGCCTATGTGATGCTGGACCTGAACCGACGCGGCAAGGACGTGCGGTGTTTCGTGCGCGGGCTTGAGCTGTGGCTGATCGGCGCCCTGGATACGTTCGGCGTAAAGGCCGACATCCGGCCGGGTCGCGTGGGCGTGTGGGTCGAGCGCAAGGGGGCGGGCTGGTCGCGTGAGGACAAGATCGCCGCCATCGGCGTCAAGGTCCGCAAATGGGTCAGCTTCCACGGCATCAGTCTGAACGTGGAGCCGGATCTGGATCATTTCGGCGGCATCGTGCCCTGCGGCATTCAGGAACACGGCGTGACCAGCCTGGTCGATCTCGGCGTCCTGGCGACGATGGATGAGGCGGATGAGGCCTTGAGGCGCAGCTTCGATCGGATCTTCGGCGCAGCGGTCGAGGCGCCGGCGCCGCTTTGACGCGCGCCGCATCGCCGCAGCCCATGTGACAATCGGGCGAAAACCCGCGCGGCGGGGTTGGCAAGCGCCGGACGCATGGGGTTTAACCTTTCCCACGAGCTTGAAATCAAAGGCCGCAGGAAACCCCATGAACCGAATGATCGCCGCCGCATCGGCCGCCGTTCTGTCGCTGACCGTCGCCGCCGGCGCCGCTGTCGCACAGGATTTTCGCGCTCTGGCGCAGCAAGACCTTCAGGCCGCGCATGACGCGCTGGCCGCCAACCACCCCGCCGCCGTGATTCCCGGCGCGCCCAGCGAAGCGTTTCGCAGCTGGATCGATGCCGGCCTGACGGATGCGCAAGGCAAGGTTGGCCGCGTGAACAGCGGCGACAGCCACGCCTATCTGATGCGCTACTACGCCAACGGCTTCCGCGATTCGAACATCGCAATTCGCCCGACCTACGAAGGCCTCGGTCCCTTCTTCGCGACCAGCTGGCCGGGCGTGACCACGGCGTGGCGCAACGGCGAATATGTCGTCTCCTATGTGAAGCCCGGCGTTCGCAACGTGCCGCCGCTCGGCGCGACCCTGGTCAAGTGCGGCGACAAGACCGCCGCTCAGTTGGCCGAAGAGCGGCTGGACCGCTGGGAAGGCGACCTGACGACGGAAGCCGGACGTGTCCGCACCGCCCCCTATCTGCTGTGGAACCGCAATAACCCGTTCACCGGCGGCGTTCCGTCGCTGTGCACCTTCAAGGTCGGGCGTCGCGATCGCGACTTCCAGATGCAGCCCCAGCCGGCCGACGCCGCCAGCCTGGAAGCCGCCTATCGCGCCACCGTCTATACGCCGGGCGCCAATCCGTTGTCGGTCGAGACGGTCGACGGCCGTCCGTGGATCAACGTTCACACCCTGGCTGACGACGCCGGATGGGACGCCTTCTACACCGCTGTCGAAGCCCAACTGCCCGCCATTCGCGGCACGCAGGGTCTGGTCATCGATCTGCGCGGCGCAAACGGCACTTCGCTGAATGCGACGGGCAAGGGCTATGGCTTGGCCAACCGCATCTGGACGCCGGAGTTCACCGTCAGCCGTCAGCCAGAAGCCGGCTCGATCACCTACCGCGCCACGACCGCAAACCGTCAGTGGTTCGCCGACACCCTGGCCCGCATGCAGGCCGACCCGCGCTTCGTCGCCGAATCCGGCCCGGTGATCGAACAGACCCAGGCCATCGTCGCCGCCTTCGATTCGGCCTTGGCCGCCAATCAGCCGACCTTCACCATGCCGGGCCGCCCGTCGGTGGCGGACACGGGCGCAGCAAACCCCGTGGCGGGTCCGGTCGTGGTCCTGGTCGACAGCGGCTGCACCAGCGGGTGCCTGGATACGCTGGACCTGCTGACGCGCCTGCCGAACGTGCGCCTGGCCGGATCGGTGACGGCGGAGGATTCGATCTTCATCGAGCCGACCGTTCTGCGCCTGCCGTCGAACTATGCCGAGCTGACCTATGGTCATAAGGCCTGGACGACGCGCCAGCGCGGCAATGATGCGCCCTTCACGCCGGCGCAGGGCCTTGCCTACACCGGTTCCGCGACGGACGAAGCGGCCGTGCGCGCCTGGGTGGGCACGCTGTTCCAATAAGGAACGGTCGGTCGAATGAACGAGGGGCGGGCAGTGGTGGAACCCTTGGCCCGCCCTTCTTATTTGCAGTCCATGACCGATCTCGCCCAAACCTCCGAATCCCTCCGTTCGCCGTCGGGCTATGACCTGACCCCGCCGAACGCCGAAGAACGCGCCCGGCTCGAAGCCGACCTGAACCCAGAGGAAAAGCGCGTCCTGCTGTCCCATGGCACGGAGGCGCCCTTCTGCGGCACTCTGCTGGGCGAGAAGCGGGCGGGCGTCTTCTGCTGCCGCGAATGCGGCTTGCCGCTGTTCAAGAGCGGAACCAAGTTCGAAAGCGGCACCGGCTGGCCCAGCTTCACCCAGCCGGTTGATGAAGCGCACGTCCACGCGATCCGCGACACCAGCTACGGCATGATCCGGATCGAGACCCAATGCGCCCGCTGCGGCAGCCACCAGGGTCACGTCTTCCCCGACGGTCCGCCGCCGACCGGAAACCGCTATTGCATCAACTCGGTCGCGCTCAGTTTCGTAGCCGAGGGCGAGGCTCTGCCGGACCCTCTCAACCGTGGCGACGGCATCGCCTGACCTTGGCCTCAATCGCTGTGCTAGGATGATGTCGAACGGAGGTGGCCTATGCTGATCGCAAGTCTCTTGGCGGGTGTGGCGCTGGCGGCGTCGGACGGTGATCCGGACGGTGTCGTGACGACGGCGCCGACAAACGCGCCCATCCTGGCTCGGGCCCTGGCGGCGGCGCCTGAGGCGTCGTTGACTGCGCCGACGGCTCAGGACGCCGCCCCGCACGGCATGACCACCGAACAACAGATCCAGAACTGGATCAGCGCGCGCACGCCGGGCGCAACCTTCGACGAAAGCGCAGAGCCGGGCGCCCCGGCCGAGCGCAAGATGCATGGTGTCGTCGAGGCCGGGATCGGCACCGGCGGCTATCGCAGCTATGGCGCGGCCGTTTCCTTGCCGGTCGGCGAGAACGGTCGCCTGGACCTCGCTTACCGCGAAGGCCGCAACGAGCCTTGGGGATACGGCTATGGCGGCTATGGTCTGCGCGGGCCGGGCTTCTATTCGCCTTATGGCGGCGGCTGGCGCGGTCGAGGCCATGGGGCCGACACCACGACCAAGTCGATGTCGATGGGGTTCAGCTGGAGCAAGGATGGCGATGCGGATGACCGCGACCCCTATCGCCGGGGCCTCTACGGCTACGACTGAAGGCTTGTCCGTCCGATCTGGAAAATCAAAAAGGCCCGGCGAAAGCCGGGCCTTTTTAAGTCTCAGATGGTGCCGCCGGGGGGAATCGAACCCACGACCTCAGCCTTACCAAGGATGCGCTCTACCACTGAGCTACGGCGGCCCCGACTGAGGAAGCGGCCGTATAGCCAAACCCTTCCGGGGAGGGAAGCGGCTTTTTGACGATCTGAAAGAAAGTTTGGACATGGCCCGTGATCACGGCATCATCGCGCCATGACTCGCACGCCGAATGACGCCGATACGCCCTCCGCCGCCGCGCAGGCGACGCCGATCGTCGAATCGGGTCCCGATTTTGAGAAAGCGCGGGCGAAGGCGGAAAAGGCCATGCGGCTGGCCTCGGCGCTCCGGGCCAATCTGCGGCGGCGCAAGGCGCCGGCGCGCACGCCGGCCGCGCCACGCGACAGCAACTGAAAGTCATCGGCTCGCGATCACGCAGCCCTTTGGCAAGCGCCCGCCGGCTTGCTAGAGAACCTTCCCCCCGAGGCGTTGGCATCGGGCGCGCTTAAGGACGTCATGGACAGCATCGCCATTCAGGGCGGCGCCCAGCTTTTCGGGGACATTCCCGTCAGCGGCGCCAAGAACTCCGCCATCAAGCTGATGGCCGCCTCGATCCTGACGGATCAGCCCTTGCTGCTGACCAATATGCCGCGTCTGGCCGACACCCGGTTCCTGGGTCAGTTGCTGCGCCAGTTCGGCATCGAAGTGACTGAGCGTGACAATGCGGACGGGCAAGAGAGCCTGTTCCACGCCAAGGACCTGACCTCGACCTTCGCGCCCTATGATCTGGTGCGCCAGATGCGGGCTTCGTTCAATGTGCTGGGGCCGTTGCTGGCGCGCACAGGCGAAGCCAAGGTCTCGTTGCCGGGCGGCTGCACCATCGGGGCGCGTCCGGTCGATCTGCATCTGCAGGCGCTGACGGCGCTGGGCGCCGAGATCGAGCTGGACGAAGGCTATGTCACCGCCCGCGCGCCCAAGGGCTTGAAGGGCGCCGAGATTGAGTTCCCCTTCGTTTCGGTCGGCGCCACCGAGCATGCGGTTCTGGCCGCTGTGCTGGCTGAGGGCACGACCGTCCTGCGCCGTGCGGCGCGCGAACCCGAGATCGGCGATCTGGCCCACTGTCTGACGGCCATGGGCGCTAGGATCGAGGGAATCGACACCGATGTGCTGACCATCACCGGCGTCTCGTCGCTGAACGGAACGACCTGGTCTGTGATTCCCGACCGGATCGAGATGGGCTCCTACGCCGTCGCCGCCGCCATGGCGGGCGGCGAGGTGCGGCTGACCAAGGCGCGGGCTGAACTGATCGGTTCGCTGACCGACAAGATGGTCGAGGCGGGCGTCGAGGTGTCGCCGACCGCCGACGGCGTTCTGATCAAGCGCGACCCAAAGCAGCGCCTGAAGGCCGTGGATGTCGAGACGGCCATCTATCCGGGCTTCGCCACCGATCTCCAGGCCCAGTTCATGGCGCTGATGACGACGGCGGAGGGCGTCAGCACGGTTCGCGAGACGATCTTCGAAAACCGCTTCATGCATGTGCCGGAGTTGGCGCGACTTGGAGCCGACATTTCAGTTCACGCCGGAGAGGCGCACGTCAACGGCGTCGAAGTTCTGCACGGCGCACAGGTTATGGCGACGGATCTTCGGGCTTCGATGTGCCTGGTCATCGCGGGCCTCGTCGCCGAGGGCGAAACGACGGTCGGACGCGTCTATCATCTGGATCGCGGTTTCGAGCGTTTGGAAGAAAAGCTCGGCGCATGCGGAGCCGACATCCGCCGCATAAAGGGAACAGGTGATGAGCACTGAGATCGACGGCATCATCCCTGAAGCCAAGGCGCCAGTCGAACCGCTGCGCCTGCTGGCCGAGGACGCCGACGATCTTCAGATCATCTCCGCCGCCCTTCAGGACGCGATTTTGCGGCCCGTTGACATCGTCTGGGAAAAGGCGGCCCGGACCCTGACCATCGCCTTCAGCCGCTTCTGCTGGGAGTGCGGCGGGACGCGGGTGATGTGCGCCATGCAGTTCGGCGACGTCCTGGCGGTCAAGAGCCGTCGCCTGTCGCGCAGTCCCGACGCCTCGCTCGAACTGCTCGCGCTCGACTTCACTCCGACCGAGGATCTGAGCGGGCGCGTCATCCTGATGTTCGCCGGCGGCGGTGATTTGCGAATCGACGTGGAATGTCTGGATGCCGTGGTCACGGACATCTCCGACCGCTGGCCTGCAAGGATCGCGCCGACCCACCTGGACACGCCCGAACTGGACGAAGGGACTGCGGCATGAGCGCCGATCACAAGCTGGCCTCGGTCGAACTGGACGCCGCGACCCTGCCGGCGGCGACGGCCGAGATCGAGCACGAGCGTCGCGTCGCCATCTTTGATCTGGTCGAGAAGAACAGCTTCGAGCCCGTCGGCGCCGAGGGCGGACCCTACAGGCTGAAGCTGTCGCTTCAGGACAACCGTCTGGTGTTCGACATCGACGGCGAGAACTTCACGCGCACCTACGCCATCAGCCTGACGCCGCTGAAGGGCGTGATCAAAGACTATCTGATGATCTGCGACAGCTACTATGAGGCTCTGCGCGGATCCTCGGCCAGCCAGATCGAATCGGTCGATATGGGCCGGCGCGGCCTTCACAACGAGGGCGCCGAACAGCTAAAGACGCGGTTGGACGGCAAGATCGTGGTCGATCACGAGACGTCTCGCCGCCTGTTCACATTGCTCTGCGCCCTCTACCGTCGCGGCTGACCTCGACTATCTCTGTGTTTTCGGGCATTAGGCCCGTCCATTCCGCCCCTCGCGCCCGCCCGGCGTGGGGTCGAACGCATATTCAACGGGCGTGAGAGGCCGCATGGCTAAGGAAGAACTGCTCGAGTTTCCCGGCACCGTCAGCGAACTGCTGCCGAACGCCACCTTCCGCGTGACGCTCGAGAACGACCACGAGATCATCGCCCACACCGCCGGCAAGATGCGCAAGAACCGCATCCGCGTCCTGGCCGGCGACAAGGTGCTGGTCGAAATGACCCCCTACGACCTGACCAAGGGTCGCATCACCTATCGCTTCAAGTAAGTGGCTGCGGGTCGCCCCGAACTGGTGCTGGCTTCGGCCAGCCCGCGCCGCATCGAATTGCTGGCGCAGGTCGGGATCACGCCCGACCACATCGATCCCGCCGATATCGACGAGACGCCTCTGAAGGGCGAGACCCCGCCGCGTCTGGCCGAACGGCTCGCCACCTCGAAAGCCCGGGTCGTCGCGGAACGCCGTCCCGACGCGGTCGTCATCGCCGCCGATACGGTTGTCGCCGTGGGGCGTCGCTTTCTGGAGAAGGCGGCGGATGAGGCCGAGGCGACGCGTTTTCTGAAACTGCTGTCCGGCCGCAATCACCGCGTCTTCACCGGCGTCGCTGTCTGGCGCGACGGAAAGATATCGTCGCGCGTCAACGAAACCCGCGTGACTTTCAAACCCTTGTCCGACCACGAGATCGTATCCTACGTCGCCACGGGCGACTGGCGTGGCAAGGCCGGCGGCTATGGCATCCAGGGGCCAGCAGCCGCCTTCATCCAGCGCATCGTCGGCAGCCATCCGTCCGTGATGGGCCTGCCCGTCTATGAGGCCGTCCAGCTTTTGAACGGCGTCGGCTGGCGTTCATGAGCGGCGCAGTCGAGGTATTCCTCGACGAGACGCCTGGCGAGACGCGTGGCGCGATCATGCGCGACGGCCGCTACACTCATCTTCTGATCCACCGCGAGGATGATGCGGCGCAGACCCGGCTCGGCGCCCGCTCGGTGGGGCGTGTGATCGAGGTGAACCTTGGCTTACGCGGCGCCTTCGTCGATATCGCCGCACCGGCCGCCGCCTTTCTGCCTTTCCCGAGAAACGACCGGCTTACCCAAGGCCAGCGGCTGGAAGTCGTCGTCACCGCCGAACGTCGGGCCGGGAAAGGGGCGGTGGTTCGCCTTCTGGGGGCGGGAGAGGGGACGCCTCGCCTGATTCAGCCCGCGACCAGCATCGCCGAACAGTTGCGCGATCTCGCGCCCGGCGAGGAATCAGTCACCGGCATCGCCGCCATCGACGCCGTGATCGAGGCGGAGGAGGAGGCCCTAGCTCGGTCGTGCGTTTTCGCCTCGCACGGAATCGATCTCGCCATAGAGCGCACCCGCGCCCTGGTGGCTGGGGACATCGACTTCGCATCCACGCCCGGTCGTGATCCGAAACAGGCAAGGGCGGCTGCGAATCGCGAGGGGTTGAAACAGGCGGCGCGGCTGATCGGCCTGCGGAACTGGGGCGGCCTGGTCGTCATCGACATGATCGGGGACGGTACGGACGCGGAGGCCCAGGCCAAGGTTGCGCGGGCCGCGTTCGGTCACGACCCCCAGGCCGTCTTCGGACCCGTCAGTCGGTTCGGCCTGTTGCAGATGTCGCTTCCCTGGCGCCGTACGCCGACCGAGGAGGTCTTGCTCGACGCCAGCGGACGCCCGTCTGTTCAAACACGAGCCTTGTCTGTCGTGCGCGCTTTGCGGCGGCAGCTTCTGGCCGATACCCTGTCGCCGCGCATCATCGCGCGTTGCGCGCCGGAAGAAGCCCTGATTGCTCAACCGCTGGCGGCTCGTCTGGGACCGCGAGCGGTGATCCAGGCCGATCCCGCGATCCCGGCCGGGCGCGGACGAATAGAAGAGGGTTGAGCCGTGGCTTCCTGTCCCATCTGCCGCAAGGCCGACGCCGATCCCAAGTACAAGCCCTTCTGCTCACGCCGCTGTTCCGACGTCGATCTGCAGCGCTGGTTCACTGGCGGCTACGCCATTCCGGTCACCCTGGACGAGGGTGCGGAAGATGATGACGAAAAGGACTGATTGGGCGCTGGACAGGCGGAAAAGCCTCCCCTATAGACCCGCCTCTCGCGACGCCGCGTCGGCGCCTGGATAGCTCAGCTGGTAGAGCAGCGGATTGAAAATCCGCGTGTCGGTGGTTCGAACCCGCCTCCAGGCACCATCTTTTCTTACACCGTGAAAATCGATTGTTTTGGGCGCATGATCCTGCGCTGCGGCCTTTGCGCCGCCCATCGGTTTTGACTGGCTTGCAGCGATCAGCCCTACAATTTGCTGTATTGGGAAATGATCGCGCTCAAGATGGCCGTTTTGAACAAACTTGCTTCATCTGACGTCAGATCATCATCAAAATGTCGCGCGGCTGCACTTTAATGCGCCGGTTGGTGGAACTTTTCTCCATGTCTCTCGACGGGTTAAAAGCCCCTCTTGTCCCTTGACGCTCCGGTAAGGGTTCGTCAAAGGGTTGAGGCGCCTTCGCAAGAAGACGTTAATGCGGATCGCCGGGGACGTGTCTCCGAAGGTTCGACCAGCGGAGACGAGGCGGGCGACCGGCTCGATCTCCACCGAAGATTTCAGCGGGCTCTGATCCTCGAAAGGACGGGCGCGTTGAAGGAAACATTTCAGGTTGGGGGGCGGTCGCTGACTATGGCCGCACCTTTGGTTCCACGAGTCAGACCAAGCAGGAACTGGCGAATTATGCTGAACAGCAAAAAGACGAATATCCTTCTCGCCATGGCCGGCGCCGCCGCGCTGATGGCGAGCTCGCCGGTCCTGGCCCAGGCCCCGGCCGAGCCCACCCCGGCTGCCTCGACTGCGGCTCCCGCAGCCGCCGCTCCGGCTGCCGGCGAAGCTGATCCCGCAACGGTGAACGACGCCGTCGGCGGCGGTCACGGCGACATCACCCCGATCTCCATGTTCATGGAAGCCACGGTCGTCGTTAAGGTCGTCATGGCCGGCCTGCTGCTGGCCTCGATCCTGTCGTGGACCCTGCTGCTCATCAAGCTGTTCGAATTCGGCGCTCTGAACCGCAAGACCGACAACTTCCTCGAAAACTTCCGCGGCGCCCGCACCATCGCTGACATGCGCGCTGTTTCGACCCAGGAAGAGTTCGACGGCAACCCGCTGGCCGACATGGCCGCCGCCGCCACTGAGGAAATCGAACTGTCGCGTCAATCGGGTCTGTCGGTCACCGGCGATCACCTCGACTCGGCCATGGCCCGCGCTCAGTCGGCTGTCGCCGCCGTGCAATCCGGTCTGGCCCTGCGCCTGTCGGGCGGCCAGCAGTTCCTGGCGTCGGTCGGCTCGATCGGTCCGTTCGTCGGTCTGTTCGGCACCGTTTACGGCATCATGAACTCCTTCATCGGTATCGCCCAGTCGAACACGACCAACCTGGCCGTCGTGGCTCCGGGTATCGCTGAGGCTCTGCTGGCCACCGGTATCGGTCTGTTCGCCGCTATCCCGGCCGTTGTGTTCTACAACTACTTCAACACCCGCATCGCTGCTTACGGCACGCGCGCCGACGGCTTCGCCGCTGAGCTGCTGAACGGCATCTCGCGTCAGCTCGACAAGGGGGCGTAAGACGGATGGCCGCCAAGATTAAATCGGGCGGCGCTGGCAACCTGCCTCAGGCCAACAGTGATATCAACGTTACGCCTTTCGTTGATATCATGCTGGTTCTGCTCATCATCTTCATGGTGGCGGCTCCGCTAGCCTCCGTGTCGGTGCCTGTTGAGTTGCCAATCGCCGTCGCCAAGGCGGCCCCGAACCCGCCCAAGCCGGTCTATATTTCGATCCAGAATGACGGCGACGTCTATGTGGGCGATTTTCGGACCGACGTCGGAGCCCTGGGTGAAGATCTGAAAAAACAGATCGGATCCCGGAACCCGGCCGATGAGCGGATCTTCATTCGGGGCGACCAGAACACCCGTTACGGCGACTTTATGCAGGTCATGAATGCGCTGCAGGATAACGGCTTCTATAGCGTTGCGCTGGTCGGCGAAGACCAGGCGACGAGTTAGGATGCGGAGATAGTATGACAGACGTCGAATATCATCGCAGTCGCTACGACGTACCCAAGAAGAAGGGCTTCATGGGGGTGTCCTACCCCGTGCTGATCGTCTGCCTGATGGTGGTCAGCATCTTGTTTGCGTTGCTGATCTTCTTTGTTCAGCAGTCCAAGTTCAAGCTGAAGGAGTTCAACTACGTCGACGAGTCCGTCGAGGTCGAGTTGGTCGAGCCGGTTCCGCCGCCTCCGCCGCCTCCACCCCCGCCGCCTCCGCCGACGGATACGCCTCCGCCGCCGAAGCTTCAGGTGCGCGTGCCGGCTCCGGTCCCGAACATCGTCCCCCCTCCGCCGGTCAACATCACGCCGACGAAGAAGGAAGATCGGGTTGAATACACGGGTCCGCCCGTCAATATTCCTGGACCTCCGCCTCCGCCCGCACCCCCGGCTCCGCCGCGTCCGTCGACGATCACGAACGTTCAGTGGTCGCGCCAACCGCGCCCGACAGCTGATGACTTCCCGGCGCGTGCGCTGGAGCGTGAAATCAGCGGTTCGGCTACGGTCGAGTGCACGGCGCGCTCCAACGGATCTCCGGCGAACTGCCGCGTGGTGTCCGAAGAGCCTGCAGGCATGGGCTTCGGCCGCGCCGCCATTCGGGTGGTTCAGCGTGGACAACTGTCTCCGCGGACCGTCGATGGCGCCGCTCAAGACGCGACCTTCCGCGTCCGGGTGCCCTTCACCCTCGGGTGATCGTCACGGCAACAGACAAGACGCCTCGGAGACCAATCTCCGGGGCGTTTTTGTTTGGGCTGTCACCTACGAAATCTCCTGACGAAATATGAGGAAGGCGCTTGATCGCCTGCCGCAGGCCCGGTAGAGAACGCGCCTCGCGATGCGCGGGCCGCCTTAGCTCAGTTGGTTAGAGCGCCGGTTTGTGGAACCGGAGGTCCTCAGTTCAAGCCTGAGAGGCGGTACCATCGCAAAGCGCGGCCGGCCTTGCAGCCTGCCGTCGCCGCGACCATCTCCTGATCGTCGGCCGTCCTATCCGTTTTTAGGCCGATCCCCACATCGACAGGAGAAGGCCCCCATGAAGACGCGCAAGCTGGGTGCGAACGGCCCCGAGGTTTCGGCCATTGGCCTGGGCTGCATGGGCATGAGCGCCTTCTACGGCGGCGCTGACGAGGCCCAGTCCATCTCCGTCATTCATCGCGCGCTCGATCTGGGCATCACCCTGTTCGACACCGCAGAGATGTACGGCCCCCACACCAACGAGGTGCTGGTCGGCAAGGCGCTGAAGGACCGGCGCGACCAGGCCTTCATCGCCACCAAATTCGGCATAAATTATAACGCCGACCGCACAAAACTGATGACCGACGGCAACCCGGCCAATGTGCGGCGCGCCATCGAGGGCAGCCTGCAACGCTTGGGCGTCGATCACGTCGATCTCTACTATCTGCACCGCGTCGATCCGGACACGCCGATCGAGGACACGGTCGGGGCGATGGCGGAATTGGTCAAGGAGGGCAAGGTCCGCTTTCTGGGGCTGTCCGAGGCCGCGCCCGACACCCTGCGCAAGGCGCATGCGACCCATCCGATCACGGCCCTGCAAACGGAATATTCGCTGTGGAGCCGCGAGCCCGAAGACGAACTGTTCGCAGTCGTGCGCGAACTGGGCATCGGCTTCGTGCCCTACAGCCCGCTGGGCCGCGGCTTCCTGTCGGGCGACATCACCTCGATCGATGACCTGGACGCGGACGACTTCCGCCGCACCAATCCGCGCTTCATGGGCGAGAACTTCCAGAAGAACCTGGATCTGGTGGAGGCCGTGAAGGCCATTGCGTCGGACAAGGGCATAACCGCCGCTCAACTGGCGCTGGCCTGGGTGCTGGCGCAGGGCGAGGATCTGATCCCGATCCCCGGCACACGTCGGATCGCGACTCTTGAGCAGAATGCGGCGGCCGTGGACGTCGTGCTGACTGCTGAGGACATCGCCCAGATCGAGGCCGTCTTCCCCAAGGGCGCGGCGACGGGGCATCGCTACGCCGAGGCGGCGCGGGCGGCGCTGAATCGCTGAGCTACAAGCCAAATGAAAAAGGCCCGGTCGGATCGCTCCGGCCGGGCCTTTTGTATGTGGGGGTCCTGATCCTACTGGATGCGGGTCCAGGTTTGGGTCTTGCAGAGCGGAGCCACGATGCAGCCGCGCAGACGCAGGCTGTTGTCGTTTGTCATGGTGATGGTGCCGCGATAGGTGCCGCCGTCGGCCGGGTTATAGACCGAGCCGTTGCGCCATTCCGTCGGACCGCCGGTGAAGCCGGTCAGCATGGGCAGATTGCGCAGGGTGCGGTTCCGCAGCGAGGCGTCGCGATTGTTGGCGTCGCGCGCATTCGCGTCGGCGCGAATGTGGTCCGAAGTCACCAGCGTGCCGCACAGCGCTTGGCCGCAACGCGCGATCCGCACCTGACCGCCATTGGTCGGCGTCTGCCACAGGCCCGTCGGGTCGCCCGCCAGAGCCGGAGAGGCCAGGGCGCCCGCCAGGGTCGCTGCGGCCAGCATGATCTTGATCTTCATAGTCGTTCCCTTTCGTCGGGTCGGTCGCACCGCCCGTTGGAGCGGACGTTGATCGCGGTTTCGGTTGAAAACAAGGCCAAAACCCCAGCGATCACCAACGAAAACCGAACGTTAGGTCAACTTCAGCCGCCGATCAGGGCCAGCCATTCGTCCTCGGTCAGCACCTGGACGCCATGTTTTTCGGCGTCCTTGAGCTTAGAGCCGGCGCCGGGGCCAGCGACGAGGTAGTCGGTTTTTTTCGACACCGAACCCGAGACCTTCGCGCCCAGGCTTTCGGCGCGGGCCTTGGCCTCGTCGCGGGTGAAGCGTTCCAGAGCGCCGGTGAAGACGACGGTCTTGCCGGCGACCGCCGTGTCGGACTTGGGGCGTTCGGCATCGAGGATTTCGGTCAGTTCGGCCTCGAGCGCGGCGACGACCTGCAGATTATGTGGCTCGTGGAAGAAGTGGGCTAAGGCCTCGGCCGCGACGGGGCCAACGCCGGTGACGCCGGCGATCTGGTTCAGGATTTCGGACGGGCCGTCCTCGCGCGCGACTCGGGCCAGTTCGACAAGGCCGGACCAGTCCTGAACCATCGTCGCCAACGACCGGCGGGCGGGTGCGGCCATGCCGGGAAAGGCCTGGCTGATCTTCATGTCTATCGTGGCCTCGGGCCAGGGATCGACGGCGGGGGGCTTAGCCTCGGCCATCAGGGCCAGGACGCGGGGCGATATGGCGTGGGCGGCGGCCAGCCCGGTCCAGGCGTCGGACGGCACGCCCGAGGCGGCCTGGAGGCAGGCGGCCTTCACCGCGGACCAGCTCTCGAAGGCGCGGGCCAGGACGATGGATGTTTGTTCGCCGATATCGCGGATTCCCAGACCGAACAGGAACCGGTCCAGCGAAATGACGCGGCGGGCGTCGATGCCGGCGACCAGGTTGCGGATGCTGGTCTCGCCATAACCATCGTCACGCTCCAGCGCCTTCAGCCGCGCCTCGTCGCGCGCCAGTCTGAAGATGTCGGCCGGCTCTTTGATCCAGCCCCGCGCATGGAAGGCGACCAACTGCTTCTCGCCCAGCCCCTCGATGTCGAAGGCGCGGCGACCGACGAAATGCTTCAGCCGTTCGACGATCTGGGCGTCGCAGATCAGGCCGCCGGTGCAGCGGCGCTTGACCTCGTCGCCCTCGCGCACGGCTTCCGAGCCGCAGACGGGGCAGTGTTCCGGGAAGACATAGGGGACGGCGTCGGCCGGACGTAACTCCGGGACCACGCCCAGGATCTGCGGGATGACGTCGCCGGCGCGCTGCAGGCGGACCGTGTCGCCGATGCGGACATCCAGACGTTCGATCTCGTCTTCATTGTGCAGGGTGGCGTTGCGGACCACGACGCCGCCGACGGTGACGGGGTGGAGCCGGGCGACGGGGGTCAGGGAGCCGGTGCGGCCGACCTGGATGTCGATGCCTTCCAGCACCGTGGTCGCCTGCTGCGCCGGGAATTTGTGGGCGATGGCCCAGCGGGGGCTGCGCGCGACGAAGCCCAAGCGGCGTTGCCAGTCGATGCGATCCACCTTGTAGACCACGCCGTCGATGTCATAGCCTAGGGTCGCGCGGTCGCGTTCCAGTTCGCGATAGACGGCGATCAGGCCCTCGGCGCCCTCGACACGGCGCGAGCGGGCGTTGACGCGGAATCCCCAGGCTTTGAGCTTTTGCAGGGCTTCCCACTGGGTCTCGGCGAAGTCGCTGGAATGTTCGCCCCAGGCGTAGGCGAAGAAGTTCAGCGGGCGTTTGGCGGTGATCCGGGCATCCTTCTGGCGAAGGGAGCCGGCGGCGAAATTGCGGGGGTTGGCGTAGGTGCGGCGGCCCTCGGCCTCGGCGGCGGCGTTGAAGGCGGCGAAGGCGTCATTAGGGGCATAGACCTCGCCCCGGATCTCGATCCGGTCGGGCCAGCCGTCGCCGGCCAGGGTCTGCTGTACATCCGCGATGGTGTTCAGATTGGCGGTGACGTCCTCGCCCGCGCGTCCATCGCCGCGCGTGGCGCCGATCGTCAGTTTGCCGTCGACATAGAGAAGATTGGCGGAGAGGCCGTCGATCTTGGGCTCGGCGACAAAGGCGATCGGTTCGTCGGCGGGCAGTTTGAGGAAGCGTGTGATCCGGGCGACGAAATCTCGCACCTCGCCCTCGTCGAAGGCGTTGTCCAGCGACAGCATGGGGACGCCGTGGCGCACCTCGGCGAACTGGGTTGAGGCGGCGGCGCCGACCTTGTTCGACGGAGAGTCAGGGCGGACCAAATCGGGGAAGGCGGTTTCGATCGCCACGTTGCGCGCACGCAGGGCGTCGTATTCCGCGTCGGAAATCTCGGGCGTCGCCTCGTTGTACAGCGCGTCGTGGCGGGCCATTTCGGCGGCCAGCCAGGCCAGGGCCTCGGCAGCCGTCTCGGCGGTGAGGTCTTCGACGGGGACTTCAAGAGGAATCGCATTGGCCATGGCCGCCGTCATATCATCTGACGCGTCGCCCGTGCATCGCGCAAAGCCGATGATGACAGAACCGTAGGCTGACGCGCCGTCCGCTCTTCGCTAGGTTCGCGCGTCCCTTTTGGAGCCTGTATGACTCGTTCGACCCTCTGCCTTGTCGTCGCTGGCGCCGCCCTGATCGTCAGCGGCTGCACCGCCGTTCCCGCGACATCTCCGAGTGCGCCGAGCGCCGTCGCGCCGGTTTTCAGCCAACTGCTGGAGGACATTCGCATCCTGTCGGCCGACGACATGCAGGGCCGCGATACGGGCTCTGAAGGCGGCGAACGGGCGCGCGCCTACATCGTCTCGCGATTGGAGGCCATGGGCGTTCAGCCGCCGCCGTTCGGGCGTTTGCAGCGGTTCGAGACACCGGGCCGCACGCGCGAGGGCGTGAAGACCTTCAGCGGCGTCAACATCGTCGGCCTGATCCCCGGAACCCGCGTCGCCGACCGCTATATCGTCGTGACGGCCCACTACGACCATGTCGGCGTCAATGACGGCCAGATCTTCCACGGCGCCGACGATAATGCCTCGGGCGTGGCGACGATGCTGGAGCTGGCGGCCCGACTGAAGGTCCAACCGCCGGAACACAGCGTGCTGATCGTGGCGCTGGACGGCGAGGAGCGGGGGCTGCTGGGCGCTCGCGAGTTCGTCAAGGCGCCTCCGGTGCCCCTGTCGTCACTCAGCCTGAACCTGAACTTCGACATGACGGCGCGGGCGGAAACGGATGGCCATCTATGGGTCACCGGGACCTATCAGCACCCCAATCTGCGCCCCGTGCTGGAGGCCGTTGTGCCGAACGGAGCGGTGTCCTTCGCCTTCGGCAAGGACACCCCGCAGGATACGGGCGAGAACAACTGGGTCGACGCCTCTGATCATGGCGCCTTCCACGAGGCGGGCGTGCCCTTCCTGTACATGGGCGTCGACTATCATCCCGATTATCACCGACCAAGCGACACCTTCGACCGGATCACGCCGTCGGTCTTCACCAGTGCGACCGAAATCGCCATCGCCGGGTTCCGCGCCTTGGATCAGGCGCTAGATCGATGAAGTCCTCATGGGCGGCCGTCGCCCTCATGGGCGTGCTGAGCTTGGCGGCATGCGAGCGGCGCGACGCTGCGACACCGACGTCGACGCCGGAAGCGACGTTTCAGCATCGTCTGAGCGGCGATATCTCGGGCGACTATCGCCCGACAGGTGAGGCATCCATTCAGCCCGTGGCATCGCTGTTCATCGGACAGGATGAGGCCTTCGCCGCCTGGGAAGGCGGCTCCCGCGCTTCGCCGCCGCTGATCCTGTCGCTGACCGGGCCGCAAGGCGAGGCCAGGGTCTTGCCGGACGCCTACGTCGTCACCGATGATCGGGTGCAGATGCGCGGCTCCGCGCCCGGCTTGGGCCCGGTGGAGTTGTCGGCGCGGATTGATCAGGGCGCTTTGGCGACGGCGCGCCGGAATCTCGGCGATCAGACGCCTGTCGTTACCGGGACGATTTCGGTTAACGGCCGTCGCACGCCCTTCACGTTGAGTCGGTGGGGCGGCGACTGATCTGAGCAGTCTGTGCTGACGACGCGCAAAGATTGCCAACCACGCAATCCCAAGTCATGGTGACGCTTGGGGGCGCTGAATGTCGATATCGGAACTGGCCGGGTGCGATGTGACGTCGACACGCGGCGCCATTGCGTCTCGACGCCGCGTTCGTCTCGACTCGACCCGCGCCATGGATGTCGTCTTCGCCCTGATAGGCCTGCTTTTGACCTGGCCGCTCTTCGTTTTCATTGCCCTGGGCGTCAAAGCGCAGGACGGAGGGGCCGCGATCTTTCGCCAGCAGCGGATCGGGCGCGACGGCCGACTATTCGACTGTCTCAAGTTTCGCTCCATGACGATGGGGGCTGAGCAAGCCTTGCCGTCAGCCTCTGATCCGGAATGGCAGGCGAAGCGAAAGCTGACGCACGATCCGCGCGTCACGTCGCTGGGCCGCGTGTTGCGACGGTCCAGTTTTGATGAGCTGCCTCAGCTGATCAATGTGTTGAGGGGGGAGATGTCTCTGGTCGGCCCCCGACCGATCGTGATCGACGAGGCGGCGCGATACGGACGGCGACTGGCCGACTACTGCGCGGTGCGCCCGGGCCTGACGGGCCTGTGGCAGGTCTCGGGGCGCAATGCCGTGCCCTATCCGCGCCGTGTGGCGATGGATGTCTGGTTGGTCAGAAACCGCACCATCGGCGTCTATCTGGCGATCCTGGCGCGCACGATCCCGGCGGTGCTGAGCCGACGGGGCGTGTCCTAGGGAAGACGCTCCTCAACGCCCTCGTCCGTGCCGATGATGGCGAGGTCCGCGAGATCCAGGAACAGGCCGTGCTCCACGACACCGGTGATCAGTTTCAGATCGTCGGCCAGACGGACCGGATCGTGGATCGCCTTGCAGCCCGCGTCATAGATCAGATTGCCGCCGTCGGTGCGGATCAGGCCGCGATCCGCCTGACGCACGCGCGCCGGCTGGTTGATGTCGTGGTCGATCAGCACATCGGCGATGCGGTTGGCCGTCGTCTTGTGACCGAAGGCGACGACCTCGATCGGCAGGGGGAAGGTCCCGAGCACAGGCACCACCTTGGCCGCGTCGGCGATGACGATGCAGCGGGCCGAGGCCTCCCACACCAGCTTCTCGCGCAGCAGGGCCGCGCCGCCGCCCTTGATCAGCGCCAAGCCCGGCCCGATCTCGTCGGCGCCGTCCACGGTCAGGTCAATGCGTGGCGTGTCCTCCAGCGTCGACAACGTCAGCCCAAGTTCGCGCGCGAGATCTGCAGTCTTCTCCGATGTCGGCACGCAGCGCAGGCCGGGCAGGTTGCGCGCCGCCAACGCCTTGACGAACCAGGCGGCCGTCGAGCCCGTGCCCAGACCGACGATCATGTCCGCCTCCACGTGGGCGGCGGCGGCCTCGCCGGCGTTCTTCTTCTGGAGGTCGCTCATTTGGATTTCGCAGCCTTCTTCGCCTTGGCTTCGACACGGAAAGCCGCGGCCGCTTCAGGTTTGACAGTCTGGCGCGCGCGGCCGAAGGCCATGGCCTCGGCGGGCACGTCCTCGGTGATGACAGAGCCGGAGGCGATCAGGGCGCCGTCGCCGATGACCACGGGGGCCACCAGGCTGGAGTTCGATCCGACGAAGGCGCCGGCGCCGACCCGGGTCTGCGCCTTATTGAAGCCGTCGTAGTTGCAGAAGATCGTGCCTGCGCCGACGTTGGCCCCCGCGCCGACCGAGCCGTCGCCGAGATAGGCCAGGTGATTGGCCTTGGCGCCTTCCGCCATCCTTACGTTCTTGACCTCGACGAAGTTGCCGACCTTGACCCCGGTCGCCAGGTCCGCGCCGGGACGCAGGCGCGCGTAAGGACCGACTTCGGCCGCGGCCGCGACCCGCGCGCCCTCGATATGGCTGAAGCTGCGAATGCGCGCGCCGCTCTCGATGACCGCGCCGGGACCGAAGACGACGAACGGCTCGATTACGGTTCCGGCGCCGATCTGGGTGTCCCAGGCGAAATGGACGGTGTCGGGCGCCGCCATCGTCACGCCGGCCGCCAGGAAGGTGTCGCGCTGCACGCTCTGAAACAGGGCCTCGGCCTGAGCCAGTTCGGGCTGGGAGTTGACGCCCATCACGGCGTCCTCTGCGGCGAAGACGGCGCGGGTCGGGTGGCCGCCCTTCCGCGCCAGAGCGACGACATCCGTCAGATAGTATTCGCCCTTGGCGTTTTCGTTCTTCACCTCGGCCAGCAGCGAGAAGAGCAGGGCCGCAGGCGCGGCCATGACGCCGGAGTTGCAGGCGGTGATGGCGAGAACGTCTGGCGACGCCTCCTTGGCCTCGGTGATGGCGGTCAGGGTGTCGCCTTCGACGATCAGACGGCCATAGGCGCCGGGATCGCGCGCCTCGAACCCGATGACGGTGACGCCATCCGCGTTGAAAACCGGCTCGATGTCGGCGGCTTTCAGCAAAGGGACGTCGCCATAGGTGACGACCACCTCGCCGTCGAAACCGGCCAGGGCCTGTTCGGCGGCGCGCACGGCGTGGCCGGTGCCGAGCGGCGGGTCCTGGACCGCAATGGCGGCCTCGCCCAGCCGTTTGACCACATGGGCCCGGACCTCCGGCGAGTGATTGCCGACCACGACGACGATGCGTTCGCACCCCAGGCCTTCCGCCGCATCGATGGCGTGGTCCAGCATGGCGCGGTGGGCGACGGGGTGCAGCACCTTGGGCAGAGGCGACTTCATCCGCGTGCCCTGGCCGGCGGCGAGAATGATGGCGGCGCGGGCGCGCGTCTGGCTGGTCATGAATCGTCTCGCAGTCTAGTCGTCCTGCGATCTAGCCCATCATGCGGGCCAGCGGGAGATGTGGATGAGCGATCGCGACCTGGAAGGCTGGACCATCGCCTTCGACCTCGACGGCACGCTGGTCGATTCCGCGCCGGACCTGATCGGCACGCTGAACCGGATGCTGGTCGAGGAGGGGCTGCCGCCCGTGCCGACGGAGTCCGCCTCGACCCTTATCGGATCGGGCGCGCGGGCGCTGCTGGTGCACGGCTTCGAAGCCGCTGGTGCGCCGGTCGAGCGGGCCAAGTCCGACGAACTGTTCGAGCGGTTCCTGGTCGATTACGCCGCCCATATCGCCGACGGCTCGCAGCCCTTCGAGGGCGTGGTCGAGACACTGGAGCGGCTCAGTGAGCGGGGCGCTATCCTGGTCGTGGCCACCAACAAGCGTTCGGACCTGTCGGAGCTGTTGTTGGGCAAGCTGGACCTGACCCGACATTTCGCCGCCATCGTCGGCCCGGATCGGGTCAGCGCGCGCAAGCCCTCGGGCGCCCATCTGAAGGAGGCCGTCGTGATCGCAGGCGGCGATCCCGAACGGGCCATCATGGTGGGAGACGCCGCGCCGGACGCGGATGCCGCTAAAGACGCCGGCATGCCCTGCATTCTGACGACCTTCGGCTTTACGCCGACGCCCGTCGAAGACCTGGGCGGGGACGTGCTGATCGATGCTTTCGAGGACGTGGAAGAGGCGATCGACGGCATTCTCTCCGACTTCTACGTCAGGCGGGCGCTGAAATTCTGATACCAGCCGACAGGAAATCTGTCGGCTGAATGATCGCTGCTGCGGTTGCGGATCGGCATGGCGATGGACAGATTGGCGCACCCCTGTTGAAAGTGCCGTCATGCTCGCTCGCTTTTTCAAGATCCCGCTGTGGCAGCGGACCGCCGCCGGCTTCATCCTCGGCATCATCGCCGGGCTGATCCTGCGCGAGCGGGCCGAGACCTGGCTTCAGCCGATCGGCGACGTCTATCTGAACCTGATCCGCATGGTGGTGGCGCCGCTGGTGCTGTTCACCATCGCCAGCTCGATCGCCAAGCTGGGCGAGGGGGCGGGGGCCGTGCGGCTGGGGGTGCGGACCATCGTCTGGTTCGCAATCACGTCATTGCTGGCGGTGTTGGTCGGGTTTGCGTTCGGCCACATCATCAATCCGGGCGTCGGTCTGTCCAACCTGCCGCTGGGCGAGGTCAAGGAACGGGTGATCCCGACTCCGCTGGAAGTCTTGATCGGCGTCGTGCCGACCAATCCGTTCGCCGCCCTGGCCGAGGGCAAGGTGCTGCAGATCATCTTCTTCTCGGCCCTGGTCGGGATGGCGCTGGTGGCGCTGGGCGACCGGGCGCAGGGGGTGCGGCGTCTGGTGGACGAAGGCGCGGCCGTCATCTTCCGCATCACCCGCTGGGTGATCCAGCTGACGCCCATCGGCGTGTTCGGCCTGATCGGATCGGTCGTCGGCGGCTACGGCTGGGAGGCGCTGCTGCCCTTGGTGAAGTTCATCCTGGCCATCTACGCCGCCTGCCTGTTCCACATCCTGATCGTCTATTCGGGCCTGCTGAAGGTGCATGGGCTGAAGGTGACCAGCTTCTTCCGCGGCGCCTTCGCGGCCCAGCAGACCGCATTTGCGACCTCATCCTCGCTGGGGACGTTGCCGATCACCCTTCGCCAGACTGTCGAACGTTTGGGCGTGCCGCAGGCCTACGCCGCCTTCGCCGTGCCCCTGGGGGCCAATGTGAAGATGGACGGGTGCGGGGCGATCTATCCGGCCATCGCCTCCATCTTCATCGCCCAGTATTTCAAGATCGATCTGACGCTGACCCAATACGTCCTCATCGGCCTGACGGCGGTGCTCGGCTCGCTGGGGACGGCCGGCGTGCCTGGGACCAGCATCGTCATGCTGACCCTGACCTTGTCGACCGCCGGCCTGCCGCTGGAAGGCATCGGCTATATCGTGGCCATCGACCGGATTATCGACATGATGCGCACCGCGACCAACGTCACCGGACAGATGCTGGTGCCGGTGCTGGTCGCCAAGGAAGAGGGCATCCTCAACCAGGACATATACAACGGTCACGTCGCCTGGCTGCCGGGCGACCCGGAAGCCGATACGCCCGAAGGCGTCCGCGCCGCCGGAATCTGAAACGGACGCTTGCGCGTGGCGGGCGACCGGGCTATGTCGCCGCCTCCGCAAGGCAAGGACGCGTAGCTCAGCGGGAGAGCACCTCGTTCACACCGAGGGGGTCACAGGTTCAATCCCTGTCGCGTCCACCATCTCCAATCCAATTTGATCCTGGCCTTGCGTCGCCCAGTCTTTGGGCCACTCGCCCGTGACAGAACGGTAGGCGAGGGCCAATGCGCCGATCAGGCCGGCGGACACGCCCGCGGTCGGCGCCGCGATGTAGGTCTTCATATCCAGACCCCGCAGGCTGGCGTCGTAGCCGCCGAGCTGTCTCACCAGCGCCTGTCTGACCAGATCGTACATGTGCGGCTGCATCACGCCGCCGCCGATGATGATTCGCTCCGGCCGCAGCGTGTAGGTCAGGTTTGTGCATAGACCGGCGATATACTCCGCCGCCATCGGCCAGGCCGGATGATCGTGATAAAAAGTCTCGGCCGCCGCACCCCAGCGCGCTTGCAGCGCCGGCCCGCTCGCCAAGCCTTCCAGACAGTCACCGTGGAAGGGACAAACGCCCGAGAATGTCTCGTCGCCCTTGGCGCGGGGCATCCGGATATGACCGGCTTCGGGATGGTTCGCCCCGCCATGCGGCGCGCCGTCAATCATCACCCCGACCCCCACGCCCGTGCCAACCGTGACGTAGCAAAAGCTCTCCAGTCCTTGCCCGCTGCCGAAGAGGCGTTCGCCAACGGCCGCGCCGTTCACATCGGTGTCCAGCGTCATTGGAACATCGAGGCGGCGGCGCAGACGGGCCAACAGGTTGACGTCGCTCCAGCCGGGCTTGGGCGTGCTGGTGATGGCGCCGAAGTCCGGCGCGTCGGATTTCAGGGACAAAGGGCCGAAACTGACGATCGCCAGAGCAGAAAGCTGGCCGTGCCTCGACTGGGCGTCGACGAAGAAGGCTGCAACCGCATCGAGCGTCTCGTCGGGCGACGTCGTGGGTATACGAATCTGGTCGACAATCACGCCGTCGGCGGCGGCGACGCCGCAGATGAACTTGGTGCCGCCGGCTTCGACACCGCCAAGGAGGGTGGGTTGGGTCGACATGGGCGCCTGCCTTTCGGGTGCGACGAAGGTTTGCGGGACTGAACATCGAATAAGGCCAAGCGTTCAGAGCCCATGACCCTTTTAGCTCGCCTGTTCATCGCCTTCGACGCCGCAGCCAAGATTTTGACGCGCAAGGAGAGACTGCTGTGAGCTGCTTTTGCATGGTGCTGGATTTGGCGATTGCGTCCGGCCCCATGCATCGCCACCTTCACCGCAAGATCAAGATTTGAGACGAGGACGCCGATGGCTCGCAAACCCAACTATAGCTTTGAGCGTCAGGAACGTGAGCGCGCCGCAGCGCTGAAGGCGGCCGAGAAGGCGGCGGCGAAGGCCGAACGCAAGGCTGAAGCTGCGGCGGAAAAGTCGCCTTCTTCGGAAGACTGACATTTCGCGGCAAAATCCTCCTGGCTTTTCGTTGTTTGAATAGGTGCGAAGTCCTATTCTTGCGCGATGACACGCTGGACCCCCGAAAGCTGGAGAACCAAGACCGCCCTGCATATGCCGGCGGACTATCCGGATCCTGCCGCCCTCGCGCGGGTGGAAGACGAGCTGCGCGCCTTGCCGCCGCTGGTCTTCGCCGGCGAAGCGCGGCGCCTGACGTCGAAGCTGGCGCAGGTCGAGCGGGGTGACGCCTTCCTGCTTCAGGGCGGCGACTGCGCGGAAAGCTTCAAGGAGTTCTCGACCGACAATATCCGCGACACCTTCCGTCTGATCCTTCAGATGGCGGTCGTCCTGACCTTCGCCGGACGCAAGCCGGTTGTGAAGGTGGGGCGGATCGCGGGCCAGTTCGCCAAGCCCCGCTCGTCGCCGCTGGAGGAGATTGACGGCGTCGAACTGCCCAGCTATCGCGGCGACATCATCAACGGCATGGGGTTCACGCCGGAGGAGCGCGCGCCCGATCCGCAACGTCTGATCCGCGCCTATAACCAGTCGGCCTCGACGCTGAACCTGCTGCGCGCCTTCGCCGGCGGCGGCTACGCCGACCTATACAACATCCATCGCTGGACTCTGGGCTTCGCCGGAGACAACGCCGCCGGCGCCCAGTACCGTGAGCTGGCCGACAAGATTACCGAGGCCCTGGCCTTCATGGAGGCGGTCGGCGTTACGCCCGAGACGCATCCGGATCTGAGCCGGGTCGAGGTCTTCACCAGCCACGAGGCCCTGCTGCTGAACGTCGAAAGCGCCCTGACGCGTCTGGATGGCGGTTCGGGCGAATGGTTCGACACCTCGGCGCACATGCTTTGGATCGGCGAGCGCACCCGTCAGTTGGACGGCGCCCACGTCGAGTTCATGAAGGGGATCAAGAATCCCATCGGCGTGAAGTGCGGGCCGACCATGACGGCCGACGATCTGCTGCCGCTGATCGACGCCCTGAACCCGGACAATGTCTCGGGACGCCTGACGCTGATCGGACGCTTCGGTCACGACAAGGTCGGCGAGCGCCTGCCCAAGCTGATGCGCGAGGTGAAGGCCTCGGGCCGCAAGGTGATCTGGTCCATCGACCCGATGCACGGCAACACGTTGAAGGCCGGCAATGGCTACAAGACCCGGCCGTTCGACCGGATTATGGGCGAGGTGCGGACCTTCATCGACGTGGCCGAGGCGGAAGGGGTTCATCCCGGCGGCGTCCACCTGGAAATGACCGGTCAGAACGTCACCGAATGCATCGGCGGCGCCCAGGCGGTCACAGAAGACGATCTATCCAATCGCTATCATACTCACTGCGACCCGCGCCTGAACGCCGACCAGGCGCTGGAACTGGCCTTCCTGGTCGCGGAGCGGCTGAAGGCCGGGCGGGTGGCGCAGTCGGCGGCGGCCTAGCCGTCGTCAGCGCCCAAATGCGGGCGGATCCGGTCATGGTGACGCCACCGAGGCAGCGCCAGATCGATCCGAGACCGAGGGAGTGATCGATGCAAGTAACGGCTCCAACTGACGAAAAGCCCGGCCGGGTCGCCTATCAGGGCGCGCCTGGATCGTTCAGCCATGAGGCCTGTCTGGCCCTGCGTCCTTGGGACGAGGCTGTGGCGTTCGAAACCTTCGCCCAGGCCCTGGATGCGCTGCGCGCCGGCGACTGCGGTTGCGCCCTGATCCCGGTCGAGAACTCCACCATCGGCGTGGTCGAGCCGGCTGCGACGTTGGTCGGTGCGCTTGGCGTGGAGCCGGTCGCCCAGGTCTGGCGGCCGATCCGTCATGCTCTGATGGCGATCGACGGCGCGCGTCTGTCCGACATCCGCACGGTCGAGAGCCACCCTATCGCCCTGGCCCAGTGCAAGGACACGCTGGCCGGTTTGAATGTCGAGGTCGTCGAGCATTTCGATACCGCAGGCGCGGCGCGCGATGTCGCCGAAGCGGGCGATCCCACACGAGCGGCCATCGCTCCGGTCGGCGCCGCCGAGGTGTATGGTCTGTCGATTCTGCGCAACGACTTGCAGGATTCCGGCGATAATCAGACGCGTTTTGTCCTGTTGAGCTTTCCTGAGGCTTGACGGCGCACGGTCTTTGCGTCCTTAAGACACCCACGGGTCGCAACACGATCCGCATAAACCGGAACCGGACCATGTCCCGCCTGCGCGCTCTTTCTGTTTCCTCCGACCGTTCGCGCGCGGTTTCCGGCCTCTATTTCGGCTACGGCTTTTACGGCTTTCGATACGCCGGCTGAGGCGTCGGGCGCACTCCGTCCCTGACTGCTTCACCGGCGACCGCTCTGCACCGGAGCGGCTGTTCGCCCCTGCACATATCGAATCTCAGAATGCCGAAAGCCCTTTTCCATGCCCCATTCCAACCTTCAGCAAGTCTGGCCTGACATGGCCGACCTGACCCCTGAACAACAGGCTCTGGCCGCCCTGCGCGCCGCGATCGACGGCATTGACGACCAGATCCTGGCGCTGTTTGAGCAACGTCTCGCCATCGCAGCCACCGTAGGCCGCGCCAAGGATGCGCCCACGGGACCGCACACGAAACTGCGTCCCGACCGAGAGCAGACGGTCCTCTCGCGTATGCTGAAGCAGGCCAAGCCTGAGAACGCCGAGGCAGTCGAACATCTGTGGCGCGAGATCGTGGGCTGGGGCCTGGCGCGTCAGGGCCGCCTTCAGGTGCAGGTCTGGGCCCCGATCGAACCGACCCGCGCCTATGACGGCGCGCGCCTGCGTTTCGGCGCCGCCGCCGACATCAAGATGGTGCGCGATCCGCAAAAGGCCCTGGCATTCGCCGCCGAGGGCCACGGGATCGCCGTGCTGGCGATCAATACTGAGGACGCTTGGTGGATGGGCCTGCGCCGCGAATGGTCGATGTTGAGCGTGTTCGACGGCTACGGCGGCGAGACGCCGACGTCTCTGGCGGTTGGGAAGATCGATCCGCCGGCTCTGCCCAAGGGCCGACGCGTGGTGGTCACAGCGGGTGGGGACGCCGGCGACGGCGGCGGCGCCCGGCGCTGGGGCCTGAACACCCATCACGGCTGGACCATCGCCCTGACGGACGCCGATCTGGCGCCCGGCGACGCCGAGGGCTGCGTTGGCGCGATCGGCTGATCTGACACGGCCGCATCCGGCGAACGGATGCGGCCCTTGTCGTTTCAGACCGCCATATTGTCGATCAGTCGCGTCTTGCCCAGCCAGGCGGCGGCCAGGATGCGCGCGGGGGCGTCGACGATGTCGTTGCGGAACGGCGTCAGGTCCTCGGCGTGGCGGATGGCGACGTAATCGACCCGATCAAACCCGGCTTTCAGGAGCGCGGCATAGGCTTCACGCTCGACGCCGGGCAGGGGGCGGCCGCTCGAAGCATGGACGCCGGCCTCCGCCAGAATGCCGTTCAGCCGGCGCGCGGTCTCAAGCTCGGTCTCCGACAGGTAGGCGTTGCGCGAGGATAGGGCCAAGCCCCAGCCATCCCGCTCCGTCGGCGCGCCGACGATCTCGACCGGCAGGTCCAGGTCGCGCACGAACCGACGAACGACCATCAGCTGTTGGTAGTCCTTCTCGCCGAAGACCGCGACATCGGGCTGGACCTGGTTGAACAGCTTGGTGACGACCAGGGCGACCCCGCCGAACATCTGCGGCCGGAAGTCGCCTTCCAGACCCAGCGCCGGGCCGGCGACGGCGACGCTGGTTGCAAAGCCTTCCGGATACATCTCGTCGGCTGAGGGCGCGAACATCAGGTGGCAGCCGGCGCCGGCCAGCAGAAGGGCGTCTTCCTCCTGCTGGCGGGGATATTTGCCCAGATCCTCATGCGCCGCGAACTGGGTCGGATTGACGAAGTTGGAGGCGACGACGCGGTCGGCGCGGCGTGCGGCTTCGCGCACCAGCGTCAGGTGGCCTTCATGCAGGGCGCCCATCGTCGGAACCATGCCGACGCTCAGGCCTTGACGTTTCCAGTCCCGGACGATCGCCCGCAGGTCGGCGACGGTGCGGACGACGGCCAAAGGGGCCAACGGGGGGGCGGCGTCTATCATGATGAAGCGATTAACCTCTCCGCTTAAGCCTGTTGATGCACCAGACCGCAAAGTCTGGGCTCTAGGGTCGTGCTTATGACGCCCGCAGAAGCGACCCGTCCAGTTCTGATCGCCCTGGCCTTCGCCAGCAGCCTTGCCGTCGCCGGCTGCGGCGCGGTGGACAGCGATCCTCATCGATTCAGCGCGATGGCCGATAACGTGGCGTCGATCGACATTCCGCTCTCGGCCGGTGATCGCGAAACCCGGCATGCCGTGGCTGAAAATGCCGGACTTCGGCCTGTGCGCTTCACGCCGGTCAAGGTGGCCGTCATGGATCCCCACGCCATGTGGGACGCCCGAGACGTTCAGGCGGGCCTTCGCCCCGTCGGTGAGGATACCGGGCTGCGCGACGCGGTTGTACGGGCCGCCTCGCCGGCGGTCGTGAAAGCCGTTGCGGATGAGGCGATCTCGCGGGTTCAGGCGCCGGTGCTGCGTCCCGCCAGCCTCACGACGGCGCCGGAAACCGGGCGGACGATCCAACTGGGCGCCTATTCCAGTGCGGCCGGCGCGCGTCAGGCCTGGGATCGGATGAAGGCCACGTCAGACCTGTCGGGATTGTCGCCGATCTATCAGGAGGTCGAGGTGGACGGCCGTCGGCTGACGCGGCTGAAGGTCGGGCCGGTCTCCACCGAAACCGCCGCTGCAGTATGCCGCTCCGCCGCTGTCGCCGACGCCTGGTGCGCACGCAACAGCTGACCGACCCCGGTTCGCCGTCCACAGGTCTGCGTTAAGGTTCCGTTGACGTTTGGCCCGTTGAGGCCGACTCTCGCTGGACCTAGGACCGCGCAGTCTGAGTCGCGCGGTCGGCACAGAGGATTCCCTCGAATGACGCAGCCGCATGTGATCGTCCTCGGCAACGAAAAGGGCGGGGCGGGCAAGTCCACCCTGGCCATCCACATCGTGACCGGCCTGCTGCACGCCGGGCGCTCGGTGGCGATCATCGATCTGGACCTGCGCCAGCGCTCGATGCAGCGCTTCTTCCACAATCGTCTGGCCTGGCTGGCGGCTAACGGGCACGATCTGCCCCAGCCGTTCATTCCCGACATGGGCGACGGCAAGGCCCTGGCCAAGTCGGACGTCGCCGAACAGATCGCCACCTTCGAGCGCGCTTTCGATGAGGCGGCGGCGCGGGGCGTCGATTGCATCCTGATCGACACGCCCGGCGGCGACACGGCGGTGTCGAACGCCGCTCACGCCCGCGCCGATCAGATCGTGACGCCGATGAACGACAGCTTCGTCGACTTCGACCTGCTGGGCGACGTCGATCCGGTCACCCTGGACCTGCTGAAACCCTCCATCTATTCCGAGAGCGTCTGGGAGGCGCGTAAGCAGCGCGCCATCGCCCAGGGCCGTCACGCCACGATCGATTGGCTGGTGGTCACCAATCGCCTCGCCGTAGCGGAGGCCCGCAACCGCAAGCGTCTGGAAGAACGGATGACCAAGCTGGCCAAGCGGGTCGGCTTCCGCGTCGGTCCGGGCCTGCGCGACCGGGTCATCTATCGCGAACTGTTCCCGTTCGGCCTGACGGTGGCCGACCTGTCGAATGACATCCGGCCTGTCGCGGTGTCCCTGGCCCACGTCGCTGCGCGTCAGGAGATGCGCAATCTGATGATGGCCATGGGTCTGGAGCAGGTTCTCAGCCCTTTGGACGTGGCGGCCTGATCGCCTGATGGGGTTGATCTGGCTGGCCCTGGCGGCGATCGCCGTCTGGGCGCTGGTGCGGTTGGGCCGGCAGACCGAGCGACGTGGACGCGCCCACTGGCGGGTGACCGCGACCCTGCTGGGCGCAGTTCTGCTGGCCGGCGGCGCGCTGGCGGCGTTTCGGGGATCATGGCTGACGGCGGCGGCGCTGGCCGGGGCTGGTCTCTATCTGGCCTGGTCGTCCCGCCAGCGACCAATCATCCGATCCGAACCCATCAGCGAAGTGGACGCCCGCGCCGTACTAGGCGTCGGACCAGCCGCGACTGAGGCGGAGATACGAGCCGCCTGGAAACGCGCCATGGCCCGCGCCCACCCCGACCAGGGCGGAACGGCGGGGCTGGCGACGCGCGTCAACGCCGCGCGCGATCGCCTGCTCACAAAATCCGGGCGCCGCTAGGCGCTCTTGAGGCGACATCCCTGCGATCGTGGAAACGGTCGGACGCAAAAGCACGCATCGCCTCCGCTTGCCCTCGGGTAAGTCTGGGCTTACGGGTCCGCGCTCTTGATCAATGATTCAGGGAGCGGTCGATGACCCTCGCACTTCTGTTTCCGGGACAGGGCAGCCAAGCCGTCGGCATGGGCGCGCAGTTGGTCGACGCCTTCCAGTCCGCGCGTGATGTCTTCGCCGAGGTGGACGAGGCGCTGGGGCAGAAGCTGTCCGTGCTGATGCGCGAGGGGCCTGAAGACCAGTTGACCCTGACCGAGAACGCCCAGCCCGCCTTGATGGCGGTGTCGGTGGCGGCGATCCGGGCGCTGAAGGTCGAGTTCGCTTTCGACGTGACGACGGCGGCCTATGTCGCCGGTCACTCGCTGGGCGAATATTCGGCGCTAGCGGCGGCGGGCGCGATCTCGCTGCCGGATACGGCGCGGCTGCTGAAACTGCGCGGCCAGGCGATGCAGCGCGCCGTGCCGGTGGGGCAGGGGGCGATGGCCTCGTTGATCGGGCCCAAGACGGATCTGGCATTGGCCGAGGCCGCCGCTGCGGCCGGATCGGAGGTCGGCGTCTGCGTCGTGGCGAATGACAACAACAACGGCAATATCGTCATCTCGGGCGAAAAGGGCGCCGTGGACCGAGCCATAGAAAAGGCCAAGGAACTGGGCGCGCGGGCGATCCCTCTGAACGTCTCGGCGCCCTTCCACTGCCCGCTGATGCAGCCGGCGGCCGACGAGATGGCCGCCGCCCTGGCCGAGGCGAAGATTGTCGCGCCGGTCGTGCCTGTCGTCGCCAACGTCCTGGCGCGGCCCGAGAGCGATCCGGAAGTCATCCGCCGCCTGCTGGTCGAACAGGTCACCGGCCGGGTGCGCTGGCGCGAGAGCATGGAATGGATGGCGACCGAAGGCGGCGTGACGCGCTTTGTCGAGATCGGCTCGGGCAAGGTGCTGACCGGCATGGCCAAGCGGATCGCGCCGGACGCCGAGGCCTTGCCGCTGAATACGCCCGAAGAGTTGGAAGCGTTCGCCAAGGCGTTGTGAGCCACGTAGGTCACCATCCTCGGGCTTGACCCGAGGATCGGACCGTCCGCACTTCGGCGTCTGAGCGCCATTATCGACATTGGCGCCGCACGGCGCCTGATCCTCGGGTCAAGCCCGAGGATGACGGAAGGAATAGAGGGAACAGATGTTCAATCTTGCAGGCAAGACCGCGCTGGTGACCGGCGCGACGGGCGGGATCGGCGGGGCGGTGGCGCGGGCGCTGCACGCCCAGGGCGCGACCGTGGTGCTATCGGGCACGCGCGAGGCCGTGCTGGCGGATCTGGCCAAGGAACTGGGGGAGCGGGCGCATTTCGCCACGGCGAACCTGTCGGATCCCGAGTCGGTCGATAATCTGGTCAACGCAGCCGAAACGGCGGCGGGCTCAGCCCTGGACATCCTGGTGGCCAATGCGGGCATCACCAAGGACGGCCTGCTGATGCGGATGAAGGACGAGGATTTCCAGTCGGTCCTGACCGTCAACCTGGAAAGCTATTTCCGCCTGACCCGCGCGGCGGTGAAGGGGATGATGAAACGCCGTTCAGGGCGAATCATCGGCGTCACCTCGGTGGTCGGCGTGACCGGCAATCCGGGCCAGACCAACTATTCGGCGTCCAAGGCCGGGATGATCGGCTTTTCCAAGTCGCTGGCGCAGGAGGTCGGCTCGCGCGGCATTACGGTCAACTGCATCGCGCCGGGCTTTATCGCTTCGCCGATGACCGACGTGCTGAACGATCAGCAGCGCGAGACCATTCTGGGCCGGATTCCGGCAGGCCGACTGGGTTCGGGCGACGAGATCGCCGCCGCCGCCGTCTATCTGTCGTCCGACGAAGCCGCCTATGTGACGGGCCAGACCCTGCATGTGAACGGCGGCATGGCGATGATTTAAGGGCTGCGGCCCTTATCACGTCGCGCAACAGACTATTTCCAGCCCGAAAGCCTGTGCTAAAGGGTTGAATGCGTCGGCGGTTCGGGCTTTCGGGCTTGCGTCGCCATCGCTGCCGTGAGACGGCGATTTCTGAGCTACCCCCGCCTCTACGGCGATTTCAAACAGGCAGAGAGACACTCATGTCCGACACCCTCGAGCGCGTTCGCAAGATCGTCATCGACCATCTGGACGCCGATCCGGACAAGGTCACCGAAAAGGCCAGCTTCATCGACGACCTGGGCGCCGACTCGCTCGACAACGTCGAGCTGGTGATGGCCTTCGAAGAAGAATTCGACATCGAGATCCCGGATGACGCCGCTGAGCACATCCAGACGGTCGGCGATGCGGTCAAGTTCATCGACGAAAAGTCGGCCGGCTGATCTCAGTCGCCGATATCGGCCGAACAGGCTGACGGTTCACAGGGCCGCCCGGCGCTCCTAGCGGAGACGCCCGGCGGCCTTTACTGTTTCTGACCCGCGCGAATCCGCAATGATTCCGAAGGGTCGGGCTGGAGATAAGGGAGCACGCACCATGCGCCGCGTCGTCGTTACGGGCATCGGTCTGCTGACCCCCCTGGGTTGGGGCGTCGAGAAGAGCTGGAAAGGCATCGTCGAGGGACGCTCGGGCATCGGCCCGATCACGTCGTTCGACACTACGGGTTATGGCTGCACCATCGCCGGCGAAGTGCCGAGCGTAGATGGACGCGGCGGCGGCGGCGAAGGCGACTTCGATCCCGAGAAGATCATGTCCGCCAAGGACAGGAAGCGCGTCGACGACTTTATCTTGTACGCCATCGCGGCGGCGGACGAAGCCCTTGCGGATGCGAACTGGAAGCCTGAGACGGACGAGGACAAGGAGCGCACCGGCGTGATGGTCGGCTCCGGCATCGGCGGCCTGGGGCCCATCGCCGACACGGCCATCGTGCTGAAGGAACAGGGCGTGCGTCGCGTCAGCCCCTTCTTCATCCCCAGCGCCCTGATCAACCTCGCCGGCGGCCAGATCTCGATCCGCCATGGCCTGAAGGGGCCGAACCATGCGGCGGTGACCGCCTGCGCCACCGGCGCCCACGCCATCGGCGATGCGGCGCGGATGATCGCGCTGGATGACGCTGACGTAATGGTGGCGGGCGGGGCCGAAAGCTCGATCGTGCCGATCGGCATCGCGGGCTTTCTGGCCTGCAAGGCGCTGTGCACCGCCTATAACGACACGCCCGAGAAGGCGTCGCGTCCCTATGACCGTGGCCATGCGGGCTTCGTCATGGGCGAAGGCGCCGGCATCCTGGTCCTGGAAGAATACGAACACGCCAAGGCGCGCGGAGCCAAGATCTATGCCGAGGTCGTGGGCTACGGCATGAGCGGCGACGCCTATCACATCACCGCCCCGTCCGAGGACGGCGAAGGCGGGGTGCGGGCCATGAAGGCGGCGCTGAAGCGGGCCGGTCTTCAACCGTCAGACCTGGATTACGTCAACGCCCACGGCACCTCGACCATGGCTGACTGGATCGAGCTGAAGGGGATAGAGGGGCTGGTCGGGGATCATGCGCAGAACCTGACCGTCTCTTCGACCAAGTCGATGACCGGACACCTGCTGGGCGCGGCGGGCGCCATCGAGGCGGCCTTCTGCGTGCTGGCGATCCGCGATCAGATCGCGCCGCCGACGATCAATCTGGACGATCCCGAGATGGAGACGCCCATCGACCTGGTCCCCAACAAGGCCAAGCCGATGAAGATCGATGTGGCCATGTCCAACAGCTTCGGCTTCGGAGGCACAAACGCCTCGGTGATCTTCAAGAAGGTCGACTGAGATGTTCGGGCGCGGGCGGGTCGAGAAATCCAGCGGGCGGTCGGGTTTTACGGTCTCGCTGCTGACCGCGTCCGCGACCTTCGGCCTGTTCCTGCTGGTGGCTCTGATCGCCGTCTGGGCGGTCTATTATGCGCCGGGACCATCCGCGCGGCAGGGCCAGACGACAGTCGTCACCCTGCCCAGCGGGTCGGGCGTCTCGGCCATCGCCGCGCGGATGAAGGCGGCGGGAGTGATCCGATCGACGGACCTGTTCCGCGCGGCGGCGACCCTGACCGGCGCGGATCGGCGGCTTAGAGCCGGCGAATACGAGGTGCCTTCCGGCACGTCCCTGGCCGGGGTGCTGAACCTGCTGGTCGAGGGGCGGGTGGTGCGCCATTTCGTGACCCTGCCTGAGGGTTGGTCGTCGTTGCAGGCGGTGGACATCCTAAACAAGGAGGCGGTGCTGACCGGGACGGTCGCCGAAACGCCCGAGGAAGGGAGCCTGTGGCCCGACACCTATGAAGTTTCGCGCGGCGACACGCGCCAGTCGGTTATCGACCGGATGCAGCGCGCGGCGACCGAGAACCTGCGTCTGCTGTGGAGCCAGAGGTCGCCCGCGACCGTGGCGCGCACGCCGGAAGAGGCTGTGATTCTGGCCTCCATCGTGGAGAAGGAAACCGCGCTGGCGGCGGAACGACCGCGTGTCGCGGCGGTGTTCACGAACCGTCTGCGGGCGGGGATGCGGCTGGAGAGCGATCCGACCATCGTCTACGGCGTGACGAAGGGTCGGCCGCTGGGTCGGGGCATCCGGCGCTCGGAGTTGCTGGCGCAGACGCCCTGGAACACCTACCAGATCAACGGGCTGCCGCCGACGCCGATCGCCAATCCGGGCAAGGAAGCCGTCAAGGCTGTTTTGAGCCCGCCGGCCGATCCAGCTCTTTTCTTCGTGGCGGATGGCTCCGGCGGACACGCCTTCGCCCTGACCTATGACGAGCATCTGCAAAACGTCGCGCGGTGGCGTCAGATCGAGCGCCAAAAGGCGGGCTTGCCGCCGGAGGCCACGCCGCCCGCAACGCCGGGAACCAGTGCGGCGCCGATGACGACCGAGCCGGCCGCCGCGTCGATTGAGAATGGTCAGGCGACGATCACCCTTCCAGCCGGCGCGACGCAGGGGCTTCGATGAGCACGCTATCTGGCATGACCGGCTTTGGCCGGGCCGACGGGGCCGGCGAAGGCTGGACCTGGTCGGTCGAGGCGCGCTCGGTCAACGGACGCAATCTGGAGGTCCGCTTCCGGGGACCGAACGGTTTCGACGGGCTGGAGCGCGCAGCAAAGGCGGCCGGCCAGGCGCGGTTCGCGCGGGGCCAGGTCACCATCGGCGTTCAGGCCAAGCGAACCGAAGCGGGCGAGGCGGCGGTCACAATCAACGCCGCCGTGCTGGCGCGCTATTTGACGCTGGCGAACGAACTGGCTGAAGACGGCGCAACGCCGCCGTCGGCTGACGGCCTGCTGGCCCTGCGCGGTGTGATCGAGGCGCCCGAGGAGGCGGACGATCCCGAGGCGCGGGCGGCGGTCGAGGCGGCCATGACCCGCACGGTCGAAGAGGCGCTGGATGCGCTGAAGGCGTCACGCCAGAACGAGGGCGCGCAACTGACGCCGGTGCTGGACGAATTCATCGCTCGGATCGAGGGGCTGGTCGCCCAGGCGGAAGGCGAGGCGGCGGCGCAGGTCGAGGCTATCCGCGATCGCTTCACCCGTCGAATCTCCGAACTGGCGCCCGATGCGCCGGGGCTTGAGGACCGAATCTTCCTGGAAGCGGCCGCCCTTGCGACCAAGGCCGACGTGCGCGAGGAGCTGGATCGGCTGACCGCCCATGTCGCCTCGGCGCGTCAGCTTGTGGCCTCGGCGCCCGCCGGCAGGAAACTCGACTTCCTGATGCAAGAATTCATGCGTGAGGCCAACACGCTGTGCTCGAAATCCGCTACGACCGCGCTCACCGGAATCGGCCTGGAGCTCAAGGCCGTCATCGAACAGTTGCGTGAGCAGGTCCAGAATGTCGAATGAACGCAGCCCCCGCCGGGGCGTCCTCCTGATCGTCGCCAGTCCCTCGGGCGCCGGCAAGACCTCGCTTTGCCGGCGGCTGATGGCCGATCATGGCGGGCTGGAGCTGTCCGTCTCCATGACCACGCGCGGCATCCGGCCTGGCGAGGTGGATGGCCGCGACTACAACTTCGTCGGCCATGACGAGTTTCAGCGCCTGATCGACGAGGACGCCTTCCTGGAATGGGCGGACGTCCACGGCAATCGCTACGGCAGCCCGCGCGGGCCGGTGGACAAGGCGCTGGCCGAGGGGCGCGACGTGCTGTTCGACATCGACTGGCAGGGCGCGCGCGACGTGGCCGAGAAATGTCCCGAGGACGCCGTGCGCGTCTTCATCCTGCCGCCCAGCCTGGAAGAGCTGCGTCGTCGTCTCGTCACCCGCTCACAGGATGCCGACGACGTGATCGAGCGCCGCGTGGCCAACGCCAAGGGCGAGATCGAACACTGCGACGCCTTCGACTATGTGCTGGTGAACGAGGATTTCGACCGGTCCTACGCTGAACTGGCCCACATCTATCACGCCGAGCGTTCGCGTCGGTTCAGGAACCTGTGGGTCGGCGACTACAAGGCCGCCCTTCTGAACGAAGCCGTCTGAAAAAAAACAGCGCCACAGGCCGTGGGGACCTGCGGCGCTGTGGGGTACTCAACGCTACGCTACTGACGCTGTTTTGCCGCCCAGAAGATTTCGGACGGTAAACGCGGCCATAGGGAATGTCCCGTAGCCGCCCAACGGCTCAGGTTTACGTCCTGTTCGCCCTCTTGACCTAACGTCAGGCGGTGAACGGGGGTATCATGGGCTTTCTTCATTCGATCGCGCCTCTCCTGGCCAGCAGCGCCAAGGAGAGGGTCAGGCAGGTCCCGGTCAGGCTTTTGCTGGCCGCCTTGGTCGGTTGGGCCATGAACGAAGCTGGAATGCTGCGATGGGTCCCGCTGTGGCTGGCGGTCGCGGTTCTGGTTCAGGCGTTCGAACTGTGGGCCATGGCGCCGTTCAGACGCGCCGATGCGTCGCAGAGCCTGCTGTCCGTGTTTGTCGCCCTGGCGTCCACCACCGTGATGGCGACGACCTATGCCGTCATCGCCTTGGTGATCTGGTCCACCAATCACCCAGCGCTTGTCACGCTCGCCGCCCTGACGATGGCGGGCGGTCTGTTGACTAACGTCGCATCGGGCATCGCTTCACGAACGATTTTCTTCATCGGCGGCAGTCCCTATCTAGCGGCGCTGGCCTTGATGCCGGCGATCAAGGTGATCCAAGGCGACACCCGTGGGGTCGTGGTCATGACCCTGTCCGCCATCCTGTTCGTCGGCATGGTGTTGAACATCTACTGGCGGGTGCACGGATCGCGCGAAGCCGAGGTGAGATCGCGGGCGGAGGCGGAAACACGGCTGGAACAGGCGCAGGCGGCCATGGCCGATCGTGCGGCGATGGCGGCGATCGTCAGCCATGAGCTGCGTACGCCTGTCAGCGCCATCCTGGCCGGCGCCCATGTCATTCGTGATGGCAAGTCGCCAGAGCACCGCCAGGAGACGGCCGACCTGATCATCGACGCCGGACGATTGATGACCGGCATGCTGAACGATCTGCTGGACCACTCCAAGATGGAGGCCGGGGCGATGGCAATGGAAAGCCGCGACTTCGAGCTGGGCGATTTGATGCGCGATACGGTGCGGTTCTGGGCGGCGCCGGCGGCGGACAAGGGACTGACGCTGGACATGTCGGGCGTGGACAGCGAGGCGGTGTGGCTGCGCGGAGACCCCTATCGTCTGCGCCAGATCATCAACAACCTTGTGTCCAACGCGATCAAGTTCACACCGTCGGGCGCGATCCGTCTTGAAGCGTCGGCGCCGCGTGGCGACCGGAAGCACTGTCTGACCCTGACCGTCATCGACCAGGGCGCCGGCATTGCGCCAGACGCGATGAACCGGCTGTTCACACCCTTCGCACAGGGGTCGGCCGAGGTGGCGCGCACCTATGGCGGGACGGGCTTGGGCCTGACCGTCAGTCGTGAGCTGGCGCGGTTGATGGGCGGCGACCTGACGGTCGAGAGCACGCCGGGGCAGGGCGCGGCCTTCACCCTATGTGTCGATCTGCCAGCGGGTCAGCCGACGCAGGCTTTGGACGGGCAGGAGACGGCGGCGCCCGTTCTGGCCCGGCGGCTTCGCGTCCTGGCCGTGGACGATCACGAGATCAACCGCCGCACGATCTCGCTCGTGCTTCAACCGCTGGATGTCGATCTGACCACGGCCTCGGACGGCCATCTGGCGCTGGCGCTGCTGTCGGAGAAGGCGTTCGATGTGGTGCTGATGGATGTGAATATGCCGGGCATCGACGGCAACGAGACGACACGCCGCTTGCGGGCATCGGACGGGCCCAATGCGGACGCCCCTGTGATCGGGTTCAGCGCGGGCACGGAAGCCGAACAGGTGCAGGCCTGCTATGCGGCCGGCATGACGGACTGGCTGGCCAAGCCGCTGGAGCCGAAGAAGCTCTACGACGCCTTGCACCGGGCGACATCGGCTGCAGTTCAGCCGAAGGCGGCTTAACCCAAAGCTGCGAACCAGGGACGCAGGCGGGTCAAGGCGTCCTCGATCTCCGGCGTCGAGACGGCGAAGCTGAAACGGATGAAATGGTGGCCTTCGACAGGGTCGAAGTCGACGCCGGGCGCGGTGGCGACGCCGGTGTCGCGCAGCAATTGCTCGCAGAAGGCCACGCTGTCGTTCGTCAGATGGCCGATGTCCGCCCAGATGTAGAAGGCGCCGTCGGGGGGCGCGATCTTGCGCAGACCCAGCGCGGGCAGAGCGTCTAGCATCAGCTGGCGGTTGCGGGCGTAGGTCTGGATATGGCCTTCCAGCTCATTGATCGCGTCCAAGGCGACAAGACCGGCGTGCTGGCTGAGGCTGGGGGGCGTCAGGAACATGTTGCCGATATAGGCGCGGGTGGCGTCGATCCGGTCCTCTGGGACCAGCAGCCAACCCAGGCGCCAGCCCGCCATGCTCCAGTATTTGGAAAAGCTGTTGATGACCACGGCGTCCGGCGCGAACTGCAGCATTGAAGGCGTCGGGCCGACGTAGCTGAGACCGTGATAGATCTCGTCCGAGACGATGGCGATGTTTCGCGCGCGGCAGACCTCGGCGATGGCGGCCAGCTCGGCGTCCGGGATGATGGTGCCGGTCGGATTGGCGGGGCTGGCGATGATGACGCCGGCAGGGGCTGGATCCAGCGCCTGGAGTTGGGCGGCGGTCAGCTGGAAGCGGGTGTCGGGACCGCAGGCGATCTCCACGGGCTCAAGATGAAGGGCGCGCAGCGTGTTGCGATAGGCGACGTAACCGGGCCGGGCCAGGGCGATCCGGTCGCCGGGTTTGAACAGAGTGCTGAGCGCCAGCACCAGCGCAGGAGAGGCGCCGCTGGTCAGCAGAATGCGGTTGGGATCGACGGCGACACCGTAACGCTCGTCGTACAGGCGCGCGATGCGCGCGCGCAGATCGGGACTTTCCCAATAGCCCATCGCATCGGCGTCCAGCACCTGATGCGCTCGCGCGATAGCGGCGGCGGGCGCGCCTGTGGAGGGTTGGCCGAACTCCATATGGATGATCGAGCGGCCTTCGCTCTTGAGCTGATGCGCCAGGCGGCTGACGGAGATGGCGCGGAACGGTTCGACGGTCATTGAAGGGCGTCCGCCAGTCGCAGGAAGCCCGCGACGTCGATGGTTTCGGCGCGGGCGTCGGGCTCAATGCCAGCTGCCTCGCAAAGGGCGGCGCCGCCCAGTTGTTTCAGGCTGGAGCGCAGCATCTTGCGGCGCTGGCCGAAGGCGGCGGCGGTGACGCGTTCCAACTTCTTCAGACGTTCCGGCGACGGGCGCTCATCCAGCGGAACCAGGTGGACCACGGCCGAGGCCACCTTGGGCGGTGGCGTGAAGGCGGCGGCGGGCAGATGCATGACGATGCGGGCGGTGCAGACGGCCTGGGCGATAACCGCCAGACGGCCGTAGGGGTCCTCGCCTGGCCCCGCGGCGACGCGCTCGGCCACTTCCTTCTGAAACATCAGGGTCAGGCTGTGCGGCAGCCACGGGCCGGTCAGCCATTTGATCAGCAGGGGCGTCCCGACATTGTAGGGTAGGTTGGACACCAGATGGGTCGGGCCGGAGACCAAATCCGCCTCCTTCACCTTCAGCGCATCGGCTTCGACGATGGTCAGGCGGCCGGAGCCGTCGTCCAGTTCGGTGAGCAAGGGAATGAAGCGCGGATCCTTTTCCACCAGGACCACGGGGCCGGCGTCGGATTCCAGCAGGGCGCGGGTCAGGCCGCCGGGACCGGGGCCGACCTCGATCACAGCGCGGCCCTCAAACGGACCGGCCAGACGCACGATCTTGCGAGTGACGTTCAGGTCCAGCAGGAAATGCTGGCCAAAGCTCTTCTTGGCCGAAAGGCCGTGGGCGTCGAGGGTTTCGCGGAGGGAGGGAAGGTCGGTCACACGCCCTGTTAGCGCGCGGCGCGGGCGGCCGCCATCTCCGATGCCAGGCGAATGGCGGCGATCAGACTGTCCGGACGCGCGACGCCCTTACCGGCGATGTCGAAGCCGGTGCCGTGATCGGGCGAGGTGCGGATAATTGGCAGGCCGAGGGAGACATTGACCCCGCCCCAGAAGTCCAGCGTCTTGACCGGGATCAGGGCCTGGTCGTGGTACATGCAGATGGCGGCGTCATAGGTGGCGCGCGCCTCGTCATGGAACATCGTGTCGGCGGGTCTGGGGTCGGTTATGTCGATCCCCTCGGCGCGGAGCTGTTCGGCGACAGGGATCAGGATGTCGAGTTCCTGCAGGCCCAAGGCGCCGCCTTCGCCCGCGTGGGGATTCAGGGCTGCCATGGCCAGGCGCGGGCGGGCGATGGCGAAGTCGCGTTTCAGGCTTTCGTGGACGACGCGGGCGGTGCGGGCGACACGCTCGGCCGTGACCAGTTCCGGCACCTGGTCCAGGGCGACGTGAATGGTGACGAGGCAGGCACGCAGGTTTTGGGCCGTCAGCATCATCACCGGACCGCGCGTGCCGGCGTAGGGCGCATCGGCGGTGAGTTCGGCGATGAACTCGGTATGGCCGGGAAAGCGAAAGCCCGAGGCGTACATCGGCGCCTTGGCGATCGGGGCGGTGACAACGCCGGACGCCTCGCCGGACAGGGCAAAGCTGACCGCCTCCTCGATGCCGTCCGCCACGGCCGAGGCATTGGCCGGATCGGGCGATCCGACCAAGACCGGCGCGGGGAGGGGGCGATGGATGACGGGAAGCGCGGACCCGAACAGGCCACTAGCGTCGCCGGGAGCCCCGACCTCGGCCACAGCAACGCCTTGCAAGCGCAATAGCGCCGCATCGCCAATGACGGCGAAGGGCGTCTGGTCGGCGCGCAACGCTTTCCAGGCGGCGGCCACGATCTCCGGCCCGACGCCGGCGGGTTCGCCCAGCGTCAGAACCAGAGGCGCGACCGCTGGGCTCATTTGAACTCGATCAGGGCGTCGCTGCGCAGGTCGCGCAGATAGCGGCGCTCCAGCACGGCCAGGTTCTGGGCGCGCAGACGGTTTTCGACCTGCTGACGGTTCGGCGCTTCCGGCCCGCCGACGCGACGACCGCAGACGGCGACCAGGTGCAGGCCCAGCGGGGTGCGGATCGGCGTCGAGACCGAGCCGATTTCGCCGGTGCGCGCGAACTGCTGGAACTGGGGCGCCAGGTTGGCGACATCGGATTCGCCGAGGTCAGCGCCAAGGACGCCCTGGGTCGCGCGGGCCTGGGAGATGATGTTGTCGCACGTCAGGCCGTTGCGCAGACCTTCCAGCTTGGCGGTCGCGGCCGCGACATCGGCCTCCGATGCGGTTTCAGGCAGTTCGACCATGACCTGTTTCAGCGAAACCAGGCTGGTCGAGGCGCCGTCACGCTTGTCGCGGAGGTAGAGGATGTAGACGCCGCCATCGACGACGATGGGGTTGGACAGCTGGCCCGGCTGGAGCTGTTCCAGCACTGACTGCACAGCCGGCTGGAGCGAGTCCTTTACGACCCAGCCCGCATCGCCTGGGACGCGGGCGCTGGCCGAGGGGGCGGCGGAAAACTGCTGGGCGACGGCCTGGAACGGCGCGCCCTGGATGATCTGTTGCACCAGCTGGCGGGCGCCGTTCAAGGCTGCCTGCGCGCCGCCGACGCGGGCGGCGTCGATGTAGATTTCCCCGAGCAGGAACTGGGGCTTGGAGGCCGCGTCGTTCAGCCGACGGACTTCCTGATCGACCTGAAGGGTGCTGGCGCGGGCGCGGCTGTTGAAGCGGCCCGGGATCAGCTGGCTCCAGCCGATCTGGGTGCGCAGATTGTCGCGGAAGGCGGCGGGCTGGATGCCGCCCTGTTGCAGGAACTGCATGTAGGCCTGCGGCGTCGTGCCTGCGGCGCGGGCCATTTCGGCGATCTCGCCGTCGATTTCCTCGTCCGTGACCTTCAGGCTCTCGAACTTGGCCATCTCCTGATCTTTGAGGCGATCCTCGATCAGGGCGTTCAGGGCGGCCTGCTGAATGGCGGGCAGGTTCTGCTCGGTCGGCTGGACCTGGGACGAGGCGATCAACATCAGCATGCGCTGACGCAGGTCATAGCCGGTGATGATCTTGTCGTTGACCGTCGCGACGATGCCGTCGGCCATTTCGAACTGAGGCTCGGCGCGCGCCGTCGTCGGCGCCTCTTCAGCCGCAGGATTCGGCGCGCCGGCCGCAGGACCTTGCGCGGGCGTGGGGGTCTGTGCCGGAGCCGGCGCCGTCTGGGCATAGGCCGAACCGGCGAGGAGGACTGCCGCGAGCGCAGCCCCCGTCGAATAACGCATCAAACCCATTGGTCGTCCTGATTCCTCACAGCGGTCCGCCAGCCAGGCCGGCAGGCGGTCGCGCCCCGTAAAGCGGCATGCTCAACGCATATCGCCCTGTCCATAACCTGAACCTCCGAAAGTGGCGAGGTTTAGGCGCACATAGATGCCTTCCGACGGGCCGCCGGGCCGTGCGCGGGTGTTGTCGCGCCGATAACCCAGCTCGAACCGCAAGCAGTCGTCGTCGAACAGCACGCCGACTTCGGATCGCGTGATCTCGTTCTGGTCCAGATCGGCGATGCCGGCGACGGTGAAGCCCCAGTTCTGGAAGACGAACTGCTGGCCCGCCAGCTGGACGAATTCATAGTTGCGGTTCAGGGGCCCGTCGACTGGGTTCGACTGATCCAGAATGTAGCTGACGGTGGCCAGATTGCGCTGACCCCAGCGACCGTCCAGCGCCGCCTCGGCGCGGCGCACCTCGCCCGAACCATCCACCGTGGCGTGGAACCAGCTGCGTATGCGATCCGACGGCGAGAAGTCGCCCTGGACCACCCAGTCGGAGGTCTCGGACGCCAGACCCGTCGGGTCATAGAGACGCGCGGGATCGTCGGGAATCGACGTTTTGAAGTCGTCCTGCTGATCGAAGCGATAGCTGCGTCCCACGAACAGGCTGGCCTTGCGACCTTCAGCCCAGCGGATGGTGGCGCGACCGCCTGCCGTCACGCGCGCGCCGCCTTCCAGCAGATCGTAGCCGGAGAAGCGATCCATGCGGAACAGCGACGATTCGTCCAACTCCAGAACCTGGGAGTCCTCGATGGGAATGCGGCGGTCCAGGCTGACCTTGTTGGAGACCGAGAACTGACCCACCGGCTCCAGGATGATGTCGGCGTCGGCGATGCGTTTGATCAGGGGATAGGCGACGTCCACGCCCGCGCTGAACCTGGATCGACTCACCGTCTCGTCGCTATCGACACCCATCATCGGCGGCAGGTCGGACATGGAATAGAGATCGACGCGCGTATCAACGAACGGCTCCACCCGCATGCCGACCGGCAGGATGATCGCCCGTCGCCATTCCACCTGGCCCGTGATGCGGCGGCTGTCGACGCCGGCCAGACCTGTCGTGACGGGCGGGACGATCTCCGGATTCAAGATCGGCGCACCGACGAAAGCGTCGCGGTAGAGAGAGACGGCTGAACCCTTCACGCGCAGCCGGCCGCCGAAGACCAGTTCGCGCGGCTCCCAGCGGGCATCGATCAGCGGGGCGACCAAGGGCAGGGTGTCGTCGTCCTCGAACACCTTGAAGCCATTGGCGTCGCGGAAGTCCGTCGCGGCGAAGGCTGGGTTCAGACGCAGGCTCTGGATCGAGAACGCCGCGACCGAAACGTAAGACCGATCGGTCTGATGTTCCGCATAGATCTGGCTGATCAGACGACGGCGGTCGCCGTAATAGAGGCCGTTGTCCTGATACGGAGAGCGCACGTCGTAGCGATCGAACAGCGTCTTGTCCGAGGTGCGCTCGGCCGTGAAGCCGAACCGCCATGGGCCATCCGGATCGAACTCGCCGTGCGACAACAGATAGCTGCGGTGTTCGCGATCGCCGAACTTGACGTTGCTTTCGAAATCGCCGTCGCCGTCTCGATCGAAGTCGCCGAACTCGCGCTCGTAGGTGTAGCCGCCGCGGGCCACGATCATGCCGTTGGCGAACCGTCGCCGCCATTGCAAGTTCAGCAGCGGCGCGACCCTGGTGTTGATCTGCGGGCTGATCAGCCAGTCCTCGGACGGCGATACGACGTGCAGATAGGGCACCTCGACGGAGACGCCGCGACCCTCGTCATAGTTGACGATCGGCACCAGGAAGCCCGAGGCCCGCTCCACCGAGGGATCGGGGTGGGCGAAGAAGGGCGTGTAGAAGACCGGCACCGGCCCGATATAGAAGACGGCGTTGCGATACAGGATCGCGCGCAACTGCTCGTCCTGCGTCACCTTTTCCGCCTGGATCGAGATGGTCGGCGTCTTGGGACCGCCATCGTCGCAGATCGGGCAGGGTGTGAAGCGGGCGTAGTTCAGTTCGCTGACGTTCTCGCTGCGACGCACAGCCGTTGCGGCCATCAGGCTGGCGCCGTTGGCCAGACGCGTGGCGAAATCCACGGCGACGCCGGTCTCCAGGTTTTCGTCCAGCTCGAGACGGCTGGCGTAGACCACGGTGCCGTCGGGCGCGATGGCCTCGACGCGGCCCTCGGCCGTCGCCGAACCGGCGTTCAGATCATAGGACAGGTTCTCCCCGCGCAGCACATGACCGCGCGTGCGGACATAGGCTCGGTTCTCGGGCGTGCCGCTGACGATGATGTTGTCGCCTTCGCGACGCGCATTGTCGGCATCGACATAGACCGCTTCGGGCGGCAGGCCATCGGAAGGCGCGGCGGCGGCCGGAGGGGTCGTTTGCGCCCATGCGGGCGTCGCCAAGGGCGCGCAGGCGACCAGGGCCGCACCGGCGAGAAGCCTTGCTTTGAAAGCGTCGAAGCGCCGATCACCCTGCATAGGCCATCCGTAGTCTGAGGAGCGAGCGCCCGATTAGCCGTCTTCGGTATAGAACAGCAAGGTCAAGGCTGCGAGCGCGGTAAGAACAGGCGGCAGCCAGGCGGCGACGAAGGGCGCCACGACCTCGGCAGATCCCATCGCCGACGAGAACTGGTTCAGGAAGAAGAAGGCGAAGCCCAGCACGACAGCCGCCACGCTCATGCGCGCCAGGTCGCCCAATCGCATCAGCCGCAGCGAGAAGGCGGCGGCCAGGATGGACATGGCGGCGAACACGAGCGGCGTGGCCAGAAGTTGCTGGAAGCGCAGGCGATAGGCGGTCGAGGTGAAGCCGGCGTTCTCGATTCGGCTGATCTGGTTGGGCAGCGACCAGAAGGGCGTGGCCTGCGGTCGAGCGAAACGATCAAAGGCCTCGTCGTCCGCCAGGCTGGAAACCAGGGTCAGGCTGGAATAGGTGACGGCGCGCTGGCCGATCTGGGCGCCGACGGCGTCCGTCAGGCGCCAGCTGCCGGCGTTCAGCGAAGCCGACTTGGCGTCGATCCGCTCGGAAAAGGTGCGGCCGCCGCCGGGCGCGGTCGTGTAGATGAAGAAGCTGACGTTCAACAGTCGGGCGTTGGCGCGGTCCTGCTGGCCGGCGCGGATGATCATCTGACGCTGATCGTCGCCCTCGCGCAGCCAGATCGCCTCCTTGGGGTCGCCGCCGGGCGCTGTACCGGAAATCCGCGCGCGCTCGCGTTGCCACAGACCGTCGCCGGCCGAGGCCATCGGACCCAAGACCGTGACGGTCAGCACACCCAGGACGAAGGCCATGCCGGCCGCCGGCAGCACGAAACGCCAGGCGGAGACGCCCGCCGCGCGCATGGCGATCAGTTCGCTGCGTCGGTTCAGGCTGATGAAGGCCGACAGGGTGCCGAACAGGAAGACGAACGGCATCAACTGCACGATGACCGAGGGCGACTTCAGCAGCACCAGGCCGAAAATGCGCACGGCCGACAAATCCTGCGCCGAGCCGACGCCGCGCGAGACCTCGACAAAGTCGATCAGCATGACGAGGGCCGAGATCACGGCCAGGGCCACGCCCAGCGATTTCAGCTGCTGGACCAGCACATAGCGTTCGATCCCACCCAGACGGGGGATATCCGGCGAACGACGGGCGGAGGCGACGACGGCGGTCATGCGAACTTGGCCTTCAAATCGCGCAGGGCGGCGGTTGTCCGGCTGCGACGCGGCTTCAGCGCGCGGAACAGAACTCGCAGGGCGACGACAATGGCCACGATCGGCACGACGTATTGGAGCACATTCATCCAGCCGTTCCAGGCGCTGGCGGCGACAAGGCCATAGCCAACGACGCGCAGGACCAGGAACAGGCCCGCCGCCTTGGCGATGCGCAACGTATAGCCGGTGCGGCTGAAGGCGCCGCCCAGAATGGCCGAAAGCGCCAGGGCCATGGCGACCATGGCGTAGAGCGGCGAGGCCAGCCGAGAATGCGCCTCGGCTAGCAGTTCGCCACGCGAGCCGGCGACCTCGAGCACCTTGGCCGTCGGGTTTAGCAGCTGGCGCAGATAGAGGTCGGTCGGCTTGTAGCGAATAGTGTCGGTCACCCCCACGAAGGGCGCGAGAGAGAAATCGTATCGCCCGAACGACAGCGTCTCCAGTACGCCACCCGACGAATAGCGCTGGGCCGAGCCGTCGATCATGGTCAGGATCGGAATGCCGCCGGCGTCGCGGCTGAAGCGCGCCTCCGACGCGTTCCAAGTCGTGACCTTGTCTTTGTCGTCTAGATAGACGAACAGGTTCTTCAACAGGCCGTTCTGCTCAATCTGCTGCACATAGACGGTCAGGCCGTCAGGCCCCTGAACGAACTGGCCTTCCTCGACCAGTAGGGCGGCGAGGTCCGTGCGGATGTCGAACGCCTGTCGCCGCGCCTCCTGCTGCGCCCAAGGCAGAATGAAAACATTGACCAGCAGAGTGACCAGGGCGACCAGCACGGCGATACGGGCGGCGGGGGATATGACCTGCCACCGGGTCATGCCCCCGGCGAAGGCCGCCGTCAGCTCCTGCTCGCGTTGCAGACGGGTCAGGGCGATCAGGGCGCCGACGAAAAGGCCGATCGGCAGAATCACCGACAGCAGTTGCGGCAGAGCGAGCAGGGTCAGCTTGACCATGATCCACACGCTCTGACCCCGCTCCACGATGACCTGGAGTTGGTCAAGGCTTTGGCTAAGAATCCCGATTCCCGCCAACGCTGCGCACGCGGCGATCACAGGGAACAGGATCTGGCGAAAAAGGTATCTTTGAATCAGGGTCATGGGCGGATGGACTTCGCCCGGTTGCAGGCGGCGACATTGAGGCGCATCTAGTAGCACATCAGGGCGCGTCCGCGACAAGCAGACGCGCCGTTGTCATTTTGCTGTTTGCAGACGCCGGGTGGGGCCTGGCTGGAGTTGATTGAATGAAGATCGAATTCGTCGCCGCCGTGGACGCCGCCGAGATTCTGGCCGTTCCGGTTTTTGAAGATCGCACCTTCACCGCCGCTGGGACCGCGCTGGACGGCAAGGCCAACGGCGCCCTGACCAAGGCGGCGGGCAAGGGCCGTTTCATCGGCAAGGCAGGCCAGAGCCTGAGCATCGCCGCGCCGGCGGGTGTCGAAGCGGACGCTGTGCTGCTGGTCGGCGCCGGCGCCAAGGACAAGCTGGACGATCTGGCGGTCGAGGCCTTCGGCGGCAACGCCTATGCGGCGGTCAAGCTGTCGGGCGCCGAGGTGTTGACGATCGACGCTTCTGATCTTTCGCCTGAGCAGGCCGCCCGCGTCGGTTTCGCCGCGCGTCTGGCCGCCTATCGCTTCGACAAGTATCGCACGACGCAGAAGGCCGACCAGATTCCGTCGATCACCACCATCCGCGTGGTCACGACCGACCTGCGGGGCGCGGAAGCCGCGCTGGAGCCGTTGTCGGCGGTGGCCGACGGCGTGATCTTCGCGCGCGACCTGGTGTCCGAGCCCGCCAACGTCCTGTATCCGGCCGAGTTCGCCAAGCGGGTGAAGGCGCTGGAGAGCCTGGGGCTTGAAGTCGAAATCCTCGGCGAGGCCGAGATGGAGAAGCTGGGCATGCGCACCCTGTTGGGCGTGGGCCAGGGCAGCCGTCGCGAAAGCCAGCTTGCGATCATGAAGTGGAACGGCGGCGAAGCCGGCGCTCAGCCCCTGGCCTTCGTCGGCAAGGGCGTCTGCTTCGACACCGGCGGCATCTCGATCAAGCCGGCGGACGGCATGGAAGACATGAAGTGGGACATGGGCGGCGCAGCCGCCGTGACCGGAACCATGATCGCCCTGGCCAACCGCAAGGCCAAGGCCAATGTCATCGGCGTGCTGGGTCTGGTCGAGAACATGCCGGACGGCAACGCCCAGCGTCCGGGCGATGTGGTCGTGTCCATGTCGGGTCAGACGGTGGAGGTCATCAACACCGACGCCGAAGGTCGCCTCGTTCTGGCCGACGCCCTCTGGTATACCCAGGAGCGTTTCAAGCCGAAGTTCATGATCGACCTGGCCACCCTGACGGGCGCCATGATTGTGGCCCTTGGCCTGGATTACGCCGGCGTCTTCTCGAACTCCGACGATGTCGCCGATCCGATCCTGGCGGCGGCCAAGAAGGTCGGCGAGAACTTCTGGCGTATGCCGATCCCGTCCATCTACGAGCAGCACATCGATTCCAAGATCGCCGATGTGAAGAACACCGGCAACGGCCGCGCCGGTGGCTCGATCACCGCCGCCCTGTTCCTGCAACGCTTCACCAACGGCGTGCCGTGGGCGCACCTGGACATCGCCCCGACGGCCTGGGCCAACAAGAGCCCCAGCCCCACCGTGCCGGAAGGCGGCGTCGGCTTTGCTGTGCGGACTCTGGACCGGATGGTCGCGGATTCCTACGAAGGCTAATCGGTCGGGAGGTAGAGCCGGGTGAGCGACAAGCCCGAAATCTGGTTCTATCACCTGGAGCGTTCATCGCTGGATCAGGTGCTGCCAACCCTGCTCGAAAAGACGATCGAGCGGGGCTGGCGGGCCATGATCAAATCGTCGCATTCGCATCGACTGGATGAGGTCGACGAGACGCTGTGGACGTTTCGCGATGACAGCTTCCTGCCCCACGGCCGGGCGGATCAGCCCCATGCCGAGCGTCAGCCTGTGCTGTTGAGCGAGACGGGCGAGAACCTGAACGGCGCTCAGGCGCTGTTCATAGTCGACGACGCAGAACTGGGCGGCACGGAAGGGTTCGAACGATGCTTCATTATTTTCGACGGTCGCGACGAGCCGGCTTTGCAACACGCGCGGGGACGCTGGAAGGCGCTGAAGGGGCAGGGCGCGAACCTGGCCTATTGGCGTCAAACGGACGAAGGGCGCTGGGAAAAGGCGGCCTGATCGGACTGGTTCTGCTGGCCGGTTGCTCCACGCCGGTCTCCGAGGCGCCTGCGCCGCGCGCGGTCGAGCAGGCCCAGTTGAATCCGCCCGTCGGCAGCCGGATGCCGACCGCCCAGACGGAGGACGTGTGCAAGGCCGGCGAGATGCAATATCTTGTCGGCAAGTCCCGGACCGAAATCCCAGTGCCCGTGGACGTCGTCAACCGGCGAGTGACCTGCACCACCTGCCCGGTGACGCAGGACTTCTCCGCCTATCGTCTGAACATCTTCTACAACGAACAGACCGGCATCATCGAACAGGTCCGCTGCGGCTGAGCCCGGCGCAAGGAGACGACCATGAAGATCATCGTGAGCACCCTGCTGGCCGCCGGCGCCTTCGCCGTGTCGGCCTGCGCGCCGGTCCACACCGCCGAGCCTGCGCCCGGATCGGACACCGCCTTCAAGGCGTGTAAGGTTTCAGATTATCAGAGTTACGTGGGGCGCAACCGTTCGGCCATCCCGACCGCGCCCGCCGGCCAGACGTTCCGCGTGCTGTGCACCACCTGCGCCGCGACCATGGACTATCGCGAGAACCGGGTGAACTTCGTCTATGACGAGGCGACCAACATCGTGCGCGAAGTGAAGTGCGGTTGAGCGTTAGCGCCCCACCGTATCGCCCGGCCACAGCGGTCCGCTGAACTTCGCCGCCAGATAGTCCATGAAGGCCGTGACCCTGGCCGGGCGCGGTCCGCCGCTGGGCGCCACCAGATGCAGGGCGATGGGCGGCAGCCGCCAGTCGGTCATCACCGTCTCGAGATGGCCATCGGCGACGTCCTTCCAGTAGATGAAGTCCGGCTGGGGAAAGAGCCCCAGACCCGCACACAACGACGCCGTCAGGGCGTCGGAGTTGTTGGCGCGCAACGGCCCGCGCGGATGCACGACCACTTCTTCACCCGCCTCATTGCTGAACCGCCAGGTGTCCGGGCTGGGCATGTAGGCGTAACCGAGGCAGGCGTGACGGGCCAGATCGTCGGGATGGGTTGGGCGACCCCGCTGATCGAGATAGGACGGCGAGGCCACCAGGGCGCGGGCCACAGGCCGCAGTTTGCGCGCCGTCAGCGAGGAATCGGCCAGGGCGGCGATCCTCAGCGCGCAATCGAAGCCGCCGCCGACCAGATCGATGACCTCGTCCGACAGGTGCAGATCGACCGACACGTCCGGGTGCGTGGCGAGGAACTCGGGCAGGGCCGGGGCCACATAGGCCATGCCGAACGACATGGGCGCCGCCAGTCGCACTACGCCGCGCGGCGTGATCGACATGTCGAGCGCCTCCGACACCGCGCCCTCGGCCTCGGCGAGCATGTGGGCGGCGCGGGCGGCCAGAGTCCGCCCTGCATCGGTCAGGGCGAAGCGGCGCGAGGTCCTATGGAGCAGGGTCGTCTTCAGCTGCTGTTCCAGGCGTGTGACCGCCTTGGATACGGTCGCCTTGGACAGGCCCAGCGTCTCGGCTGCGGCGGAAAAGGATTGGCTGTCGGCGACCTTGGCGAAGATGGCCAGGGCTTCCAGATCGGGCAGGCGGGACATGGGCGGCTTTGCGTCCTGAAACGATGAGTTTCGGGTGTTTCTATTTCTGATCGGTCGCCGATCTCTATCTTGGCGTCAAGCAAAGGCGTCGGACGGTTCCGACGCGAAAGGACGAGTGCGATGATCGAGCGCAGACCATTTGAATCCCTCGGCGGCGCCAACCATGGCTGGCTGAACGCCAAACACCATTTCTCCTTCGCCAACTACTATGATCCCAAGCGGATGAGCTGGGGCAATCTGCGGGTGTGGAACGACGACGAGATCGCCGCCGGCACCGGCTTCCCGCCGCATCCCCACGCCGACATGGAAATCATCACCTATGTCCGCGACGGGGCCATCACCCATGAGGACAGTCTGGGCAATAAGGGCCGCACCGTCGCGGGCGATGTCCAGGTGATGAGCGCCGGAACCGGCATACGGCACGCCGAATACAACGCCGAGCCGGACCTGACCCGGATCTTCCAAATCTGGATCGAGCCGACCCGCCGCGGCGACGCGCCGAGTTGGGGCACCAAGCCCTTCCCCAAGGGCGAGCGGTCAGGCCAGTTCGTGGTCCTGGCGTCGGGCTTTGAGGGCGATACTCTTGAAAGCGGTGGGGACGCCCTGCCGATCCGCACCGATGCGCGGATTGTGGCGGCGACGCTGAAGGCGGGCGACAGCGCCGACTATCCGCTAGGCGGCGCGCGGCGGGCCTATCTGGTCCCGGCGAAGGGCGAGGTCGAGGTCAATGGCGTCCGACTGAACGCCCGTGACGGCGCGGCCATCGCTCAGGAGGATGTCGTGACGGTCAAGGCGCTGTCGGACGCCGAGATCGTGCTGGTGGACGCCGCCTGATTTTCGGAACAAGCTTCACGGTCGGACCCGATCCGACCGTGAACAACCGCATCAAAATGGCGAGGAAAGAGAATGTTCAATCAAGCGAATGGCTGGTCTTCCCGCGCCCTGGCGGCGCTCAGGATCGTCGCCGGTCTGTTGTTCCTGGCGCATGGCGTCATCAAGGTCTTCGGCTTTCCGGCCGGGGCCGAACCCGGTCAGCAGGAGTTGCTATCGCTGTTCGGCATCGGCGGGGTGATCGAGCTGATCACGGGCCTGTTGCTGATCCTTGGCCTGTTCACGCGTCCGGCCGCCTTCATCGCCTCGGGCCAGATGGCGGTCGCCTACTGGATGTTCCACTTCCCCAGCAGCCCGTATCCGGCTGTGAACGGCGGCGACGCGGCCATCCTGTACTGCTTTATCTTCCTGTACATCTTCACCGCCGGCCCAGGCGCGTGGAGCATCGACAATCGAACCGCAAAACGGTTCTGATTTGTGGAAATGGAAAGGCCGCCGCGCTGTCCTGCGCGGCGGCTTTTTCATGCCCGAAGGCTTGCGGCCCAATCGGCGGCGCGGACCAGGCTGTCGACGATGCCGGGTTCCGACGAGGCGTGGCCGGCGTCGCCGACGATGTCCAGATGGGCCTCGGGCCAGGCGCGGTGCAGCGCCCAGGCGCCTGAAATCGGCGTCACCACGTCGAACCGGCCCTGCGCGATCCAGCACGGGATATGCCGCATCCTGTCCACATTCTTCAGCAGCCAGCCGTCCTCCTCGAAGAAGCCGGCGTTGGTGAAGAACCAGTTTTCGATCCGGGCGAAGGCGACGGCGAAGTCGGGCTCGGCGAACTTGTCCGGCCGGGCGTTGGGGCCCTCGACACTGACGGTCTCGCCCTCCCAACTGGACCAGGCGACGGCGCAGCGTTCGCGCTCGGCGACATCATCGCCGATCAGCCGCTTGTAATAGGCGGCCATCAGGTCGCCGCGCTCGGCCTCGGGGATGGGGGCGATGAAGCGTTCCCAAGCGTCCGGGAAGATCATCGAGGCGCCGTCCTGATAGAACCAGTGCAACTCCTTCTTCGTCAGCAGGAAGATGCCACGCAGCAGCAGCGCGATGACCCGTCCGGGATGGGTGATGGCGTAGGCCATCGACAGGGTCGACCCCCAAGACCCGCCGAACACGACCCATTTGTCGACGCCGCACAGGACGCGCAGACGCTCGATATCGTCGATCAGGGTCCAGGTCGTGTTGTCTTCCAGCGAGGCGTGGGGCCGCGACTGACCGCAGCCGCGCTGGTCGAACATGATGATGCGATAGACGGCCGGATCGAAGAAGCGGCGCATGCCCGGATTGACCGCGCCGCCAGGCCCGCCGTGCAGAACCAGGACCGGCAGGCCGTGCGGATTGCCGGATTCCTCGTAATAGATTTCATGCACGCCTCCAGTCGGCATCCAACCCGAGGCATAGGCCTCGATCTCGGGGTGGAGCACACGACGCGGCTCGGCGGGCGTGGGGAAGGCCATGGATGCTTGGTCTTTCTACGAGGAAATCAGGGGCGAGAACGCAAGGCCGCAAACGCCAGGCAGAGCCAGCCGGCGATCATCAACAGGCCGCCGATCGGGGCCACGGCGCCGAACGCGGGCACGCCAAGAAAGGCGATCGCCGCCAGGGCGAGGCAGAAGATCAGGCCGCCGATCGATCCGAGCCAGCCCGCAAGGCGCGCCAGCCCGCCGCCCCCTGTCCATTGGGCGCAGGCGAAGGCGAAGACGGCGTGGACGATCTGATACTGGGCGCCGGTGGTCAGCAGGGTCTTGATCTGCGGCCCGGCGCCATGCGCGGCGAAGGCGCCCAGCGCCACGGCCAGGGCGCCATTCAGGGCGGCGAAGACGATCAGGTTGCGACTCACTGTCATTTCAAAACCCTAGACCGCCAGGTCGTCGATGTCTGCGACGCAGGAAGGTTAACCGACACGCGGCAGCGGCGTCAGGTGGCTGGCCATGGCCGAGGCGGCGGCCTTGACGCCCTTTCGCACGGCCGCCTCATTGGCGGGGGCGGGCGCGCGCAGCAGGCCGATCGACGGCGTCAGCGGCCCATCCGGCAGGTCCGAGAGCACGCGGTAAAGAAGGTAGGAGCCGGCGTCCTCTTCGATGTCGGACGACGCGTCGGCCTGCAGCCCGGCAGCGGTCAGGGCGCGAACCATGTCGGCGACGGGCGCCGTGGTGCGGGCCACGCCCGGCCCGGTGCTGGACAGGCGGTGTTTGTAGTCGAGGGTGCGGTTTTCCGCGCGCATCTGGACCCGGAAGCCTGCGCCCTTTTGCGTGCGTCCGACCAAGAGGACAGCCCGGCATTCCCCGCTGCCGAGACGGGCGGCCAAGGTCGAGGCGAGTTCGTCGGGATCGGCGGCGGCGATAGGCACAGCGCGGGCCCCGCTGGGGCTCCAGATTTCGCCCGACAGATCCTCGACCAGGTCCCATCCGTCATCATCGCCATCATAGGCGCAGATGATGATGCCAGGGCGGCGATCACCACTGGCACGACTGTCGATTTCGTTCATCGTGCCAGCCATAGCCCCATCCATGACAGTTCGGTGACGTGCAAGAGGCTGTAACTTCCCGACGCCGTCAAGTCCGCAAAAGTCTTAGCCCAGGTCGCCGACCGCCGCATCCAGCAACATGAAGGCGCGACCGCTGTCCGACGCCAGGCTGGACTGAACCGCTGCGCTGTCTCCAGCGCGGGCGGAAGCGTTCAGCATGACTGCGAAGTTGCGGACATAGCGTTCGGCGTCGGCGCGCAGTTCGGCGTCGCTGAGGACACGGCGAGACACGCTGCGGACAGCGGCCGGCGCGACGCGACGCACGATCTGACGCGCGGCGTCGGGGTCGCCATTGCTGAAGGCGCGGGCGGCCTCTTCGACGCGGGAGCGGGGCAGAAGGGCGTTGGGATCGACGCCCATGCGCCGGATGGCGGCGGCGACCCGGTCGGACAGCGCCTCGGCCTCGGCAGGCGAAGGGGAGGGCGTGTCCAGTTCCAGCGGCGCCTCGTTGTCGTCGTCGCCGTCGATCAGATCGCTCCAATCCAGGCCCTTGTCCGTCGCCGGCGGGGGCGTCTCTGCGGGCTCGAGCCGCAGGCGACTGCGCAGACCAAACCTGCGCTCCTCGGCGGGCGGCGAGGCGGGAGGCGTTGGGCGATCGGTCCGGCGCTCGGGACGAGGTTCTGGCCGGGCTTCGATCTCTGCGGCCGGCTCGCGACGACGCGCCGGCGTCGTATCGCCCGACACCACGCCCATCAGACGCACGGCCTCGGTCAGCATGTCGTAGTTTCGGCGCACGCGATCCTGGAAGCCGACATCCAGCGCCTCGGTGTCCTCGGCCGCCTTGCGCGAGGCGGCGGAAAGGGAGGCCAGGCCTTCCTCGACCGTGGCGCGCACGGCGTCGGCGCGGGCGCGAGCTTCCTGAGGCAGGCGCGCAGCGCGTTCGTCGATGTCGGCGACGGCGGTGTCGATTTCCGACAAGGCGTTGTTGAGACGTGCGACCAGGGTTTCCAGGCGGCTGACCATCCGCTCGCCGGTCTCTTCGACCAGGCCGGACGTTTCGGTGACGATGCGGCGGGCGTCGGCGATGCGGGCGTCGGCGGCGGTGTCGGCCTTTTGGGCCGCGTCGAACAAGGATTCGCCCAGGCGGTCGGTGCGCAGACGCGCCTGTTCGGCGGCGTCGGCGGCGGCGGCGCGAGAATCCTCGGCCGTGGCGCGCATCTGCTCCAGGGCGCGGCGCGTCTCTTCCATAAGGGCGTCGCGCGCCTCGGCCGCCAAGGCTTCGAAACGATCCAGGGCGAGCTTGGTGGCGGAATCGAAGCCGTCGGCCTCGCGTTGCGACATGTCGACGAGAGCGCGGAACTGGTCGGTAGCCGCCTCGACCAGATCGCGCATGGACTCGACCGAGGTCTGGGTGGTGCGATCCAGATCGCCCGCGGCGCTGCGCGTGGCGGAAAGATGTTCGATCAGTTGAGCGCGCTGGCTTTCGACCTGGGCGGAGAAGTCCTCCTGATCGGTGCGCAGGGCGTAGGCGGCGGTGACCAGGGCGGCGCGCTGCTGGCTGAGGCCTTCTTCGACGGACTGGATCTGCTCGGCGACGCCCGAACCGGCGTTCTCAAGTCGAATGGTCTGGCGCGCCAGATCGTCGGAGGCCACGCGGGCGGCGTCTTGGGCTTCACCAGCGGCGGCGGCGAGGTCGGCGGCGCGCGCGGCGAGGGCGGCCTCGGCTTCACGCAGTTGCGCCTGAGCCAAATCAGAGGCGTCAGCGACCATTCGCGACTGACGCTCGACGGCGTCGATGACGCCCGACGCCTGCGTATCCAGATGGATGCCCAGGGTCTGCATCTGGTCGCGCTCGCGGCCTAGGTTTTCCGTGAGACGACGCGCAGTGCGGCCGGCGTTCTCGGCCGCCTCGTTCAGGCGCGTTGTCTCCTGGGCCAGCGCCTCTCGAAGCAGGGCCATGTCGTTGCGTGCGCGTTCCGCCGCCAGGGTGGCGTGATCGATGTCGGAACGCAGCGACTGAAGCACCTCGCCGGTCTGCTGGGCGGCCAGGGCGGTCGGGGCGACCAAGGCCTCCGCCAGTTGCCGGGCGCGACGGGTCTCTGCGGCCAGACCGGCGCCCTGTCGGACGGCATGGGCCAGCATGATGGCCAAGCCCGCAGGGGCAAGGGCGATAAGGGCGTAGATGGCGATCCGCAGCGGATCCAGTTCCGCCCCGCCGGCGCCGAACTCGTAAGCAGCCCAGGATGCGACGCCGCCGATCCACAGGGCGGAGGCGACGCCTGCGATCACATAGGCGTGGCGTCCTGACGGCTCGGCCTGGGCCTTGGCTTGAACGGTTTTCACAGCGGGCGGTTTGGACAGCTCGAACGGCGCGGGCGGCTGACCGACGGCGACGGCCATATCGACAGGAGTCTCTGGCGTCGGTTTCGCATTGACGGGGGCGGCGCCCCGTTCGGCGGCAAGGGCGCGTTCCTCGGCCTGCCGCTGCTCTTCCACCAGGCGACGGCGGCGGCGCTCGGACATTGGCGGCTCGAACGTCGGCTGCACGATTTCGAAATCAGGCTCGGGGATCGGGTCGAGCGACGGTGTCGCCTCATCGACCGGCATTTCGTCTGAGGTCGAAAGCTCGACCGGCGCGACGGCCTCGTCGTCGGTCAGCTTCAGCGGCGGCCGTTTGGGAGACTTCATAAGCTCAAAAACTCGATCTCTACGCGGGCGTCCGACAGCGCCGAGGAAACCCTAGAGCATGATCGATGCGGACGAAACCGACTCAAGCCCGCAACCTGTCGATGAACCGCGTCATGCAGCGCGCAAAGCGCCGCAGCGTTCAGCAGTCGCGCTTGGAGTCGGACAGCAGAGTGGCGTTGGAGCCGGTGTCCCGACACTCCACCACACGGCGCACTTCGCGGTCGCCGTGGTTGGGGTTGTGAGTGTCGACGCCGAACTGCGTCAGGACGGCGGCGGCCAGCAGGGCGATGAAGCCAGCGATCAGTTCGACAAGCGCCTGCATTCTACCCTCCCTCGCAGCCTGTATGGCTACGCTCCTTATGCGCCAAATCGGCGAACGTCACAATCCCGCCCTGAAAGATTGACCGAAGGACACGCGCGTGGAACGGAGGATGCAGGCGCTTCGACACCATGTCACGCGAATCAGACAGATAGGTCGCATGACTTTAGCCGGCGACAGTTACGAAGGCAGTCTGCTGGAGCCGGGGCCCGCCCTTTGGACGTCCGCCGTCGCGCACCGTTTTTCGGTGCTGATGGAAAACGAAGCCTATTTCGACGCCCTGTCGTCTGCGATCCACAAGGCGCAACGCTCCATCGTGCTGCTGGGATGGCAGTTCGATCCGCGCACCCATCTGGACCCGGAGACGCGGCCCGGCGACAAATCGGCCGAGATCGGTCGCCAGCTGCGGATGCTGGTCAAGAAGAAGCCGGACCTGGATGTGCGACTGCTCATCTGGAAATCGCCGCTGCTGATCGCCGCGTCGCAAGGCTTCTATCCGCACAAGGCGCAGCGCTGGTTCCGTAAGCGGATGGTGGAGTTCCGGCTCGATTCCCCTGGCCCTATCGGCGCCTGTCATCACCAGAAGGTTGTTGTCATCGACGACAAGGTGGCCTTCTGCGGCGGCGGCGACATCTCGACCGATCGCTGGGATTCGGACGAACATCTGGATGGCGACCCGCGCCGCGCCCTGCCTAGCGGTCTGATCTGCAAGGCGCGTCACGAGGTGATGAGCGTGATGGACGGCCCTGCGGCGCGTGCGCTGGGCGATCTGGCGCGCGAACGCTGGTTCAAGGCGACGTGGGAGCGCACCATCGCGGACGAGGTCGAGGACGATCCCTGGCCTGACGGCGTGCCGGTGCAGATGACCGACGTGCCCGTCGGCATCGCCCGCACAGAGCCGAAATGGTCGGGGCGTCAGGAGGTGCGCGAGAGCGAGGCCTTGCACCTGGAATCCATCAGGCGCGCCAAGCGGTTGATCTATATCGAAAACCAGTATTTCACCTCGCCGGTCATCGCCGCCGCATTAGCCGAACGACTGGCCGAAGTGGATGGACCGCAGGTCATCGTCATCTCGACCGCCAAGAGCCCGAGTTGGTTCGACAGCATGACCATGGACACGGCGCGGGCCGAGGTGCTGCACCGGCTGGAGCAGGCGGACAAATACAACCGCTTTTTCGCCTTCGCCCCGCTGACCGCCGACGGCGACCGGATCATCGTCCACGCCAAGGTGACCATCATCGATGACCGGCTTCTGCGGATTGGGTCCACCAATCTGAACAACCGGTCGATGGGCCTGGATACAGAATGCGACATCGCCGCCGAGCCTGTCGATGCGGCCGGTCGGGCCTTCATCACGGCGCACCGTCACCGGACGATCGCCCATTGGCTAGGCGTCGCAACGGAGGACTATGCGGCGGTCGAGGGCGTCTTCGGCTCGGTGGGGCAGGCGATCTGCAACTTCGAAACCGATCGGCTGAAGCCGCTGGGCTCGGAGCCGCCGACGCGAATTCAACGGATGTTCGCTGAATGGCAGCTGGGCGACCCGACGTCGTCCAGCGACGCCTGGCGGCCTTGGAAGCGTCTGAACCGCTCGCAACGCACGCGACCGGCGTCCGAGGGCGGTCACGCGCCGGGTTAAACGACCTCGAAATCGACGATCAGCGGCAGGTGATCCGATGCGACCCGGGCCAGGGGCGAGAAGGCGGATCGCACCGCGCGGACGCGGATATGCGGGCTGACGAAACAGTGGTCGATGCGAATGGCGGGGAAGGCCGACGGGAAGGTCTTTACGCTGGGCTTCTGGCCCAACTGACGCTGGCAGTCCTGCAGGCTGCGGCATAGGGTCTGATAGGGGCGTGTGATCGAAGTGGCGTTGAAATCGCCGGCCAGCAGGATCGGTCCGTCGCATCCGCCGACCCAGCCGGATCCGGCCAACGCGGCGGCCTGAAGCCGCTGCTCGCGTGGGACCAGGCCCAGGTGGGTGTTCATGACGTTCACGCCCGTGCCGTCGATCTCGATTTCCGACCAGATCGCCCCGCGCGGTTCCAGGCCCGGGATGCCGCTTACCGTCGGCAGGGCGCCGGCGCGGATCAGCCGTTCGGGATGCGGGGTCAGGATGGCGTCGCCGTACTGTTCAGCCTCGACCCGCATCGCCGGGTGAAAGCGTGAGGTCATGGCCAGACCGTCGGCGATCGCCTCGGCCTGATCGACCCCGCCCGTGCGCGCGCGGCCGACATCCAGTTCCTGCAGGCAGACGATGTCCGGCTCGAACTCGGCGATGACGGCGACGATCCGGCCGACATCCAGGCGACGATCCGTGCCGACGCAGCGGTGGACGTTGTAGGTGAGAAGGCGAGGCATGAACTGGCGACTGGTTGAACGTTGACCGTGGGCTAGGCCTTCTGGCGCGCGAATGCGACCCCGATGCGACGATCAGAGCAGGATCAGATGATCGGGCAACTCGTTGCGATTGTCGGCGCGCGGCGGAAAGTGGCGGGCCAGAACCTCGCCGCACAGACCGACGGCGGCGGCGAAGCCATCGACGGGGCGGTCGGCGCGCAGTTCGCGGGTCAGGACGGCGACGGCCTGAGCCCATGCGTCCTCATCGACCTTTTCGTAGATGCCCTCATCGGCGATCAGTTCGACCTGATGTTCGTCCATGGACGCGAAGATCAGAACGCCCGTGCGCTCCTGCGTGACATGGACGCCTTGGGCCAGGAACTGCTGCAAGGCCGCCTCCCTGACGCGGCCGCGCCTCATGCCGGCGGGCGTCACCAGACGACGCACGGCTGGGATACGGGTCAGCAGAAAGACGCCGACGAAGACGACGGCCTGCGACAGGGCGTAGAGGCCCAGGGCCTGCGCCGTCGTGGCGTCCTGCGCGGCCTGGTGGGCCGCCTCCCAGCCATCGCCCCGCCAGCGAAGATCCAGCACGAACGGAACGAAGACGATCGGGGCCAAAAGCGCCATCGCCGCCGCCCAGGCCAGGCTGACGTCCACATAGGTCGAGACCCGACGTGCGACGACGCAGAAGATTTCGCCCGACGTCTGACGCTCGGCCGCCGCTATGGCCTCGGCGATGCGGGTGCGGTCGTTGTCCGTGATCTGCATCACCATCCCCCCGAGGCCCCGCCGCCGCCGAAACTGCCGCCGCCGCCGCCGAACCCGCCACCGCCGCCAAATCCGCCGCCGCCCCAACCGCCGCCGCCTCTGCCGGAGTTCCGCAGCGCCTCGGACGCCGCCCACAGCAGGACCGAGCTGACATTGCTGCGTCGTCCGCGCCCGGACCTCATGGCGATCAAGAAGATGAACAGGAAAAGCCCGGCGATGATGACCAGCGGAATGATGGATTCGCCTTTGGTGTCGGCTTGCTCGGCTGCGGCGGCCTGGGCTCGCGCCCGCGCCTCCGCCGGGTCGAGCGACAACTGAGCGATGAGGGCATCCACGCCCTTGATCACCCCGGCCTGGTAATCGCCGTCTCGAAACGACGGCAGGATGTCGTTGCGAATGACTTGAGACGAGAAGGCGTCAGTCAGAATGGGCTCCAGCCCATAGCCGACCTCGACGCGGACCTTGCGTTCATTCGGCGCGACGATCAGCAGGGCCCCGTTGTCGTTTTCCTTCTGGCCGATGCCCCAGGCGCGACCCAGCTGATAGCCGTAGTCCTCGATCTCCTGATCCTGGAGGCTGTTGACCGTCACGACGACCAACTGGTCGGTGGAACTGGCCTCCAGCGCCGCGAGCTTTTCGGTCAGGGCCTGTTCCGTCGCCGGATCGAGCAGATTGGCCTGATCGACCACGCGGCCGGTCAGCGGCGGAAAGTCGATCTTGCTCTGCGCGGCCGCCGGAAGGACGAGCAGCAGCGCGATAAACAGGCAGAAGAGGAGGGCGGCGACGCCCGGCGAACGCCGCGCCGCCGCTTGAAGGGTCGTCACTGGGCGGGCGGGGTCGCGCCCGGCGTTACGGCCGGTGCGCCGCCGCCGGGCGCCGAGGCGTTGGTGGGCGCGGCGTTCAGGTTGAAGTTGACTTGCGGCGCCGACTGGGCGGCGGCGGTGGCGGTGAATAGCTGCATCGGCTGCGAACCGCCGTGCAGGGTCTTGGCCCAGATCACCTGCGGGAAGGTGCGCAAGGTCGTGTTGTAGTCGCGCACGGCCTCATTGTAGTCGCGGCGCGCGATCTGAATGCGGTTCTCGGTGCCTTCCAGTTGGGACTGCAGGGTCAGGAAGTTCTGGTTGGCCTGAAGTTGCGGATAGGCCTCGACCGTCACCAGCAGGCGCGACAGGGCGCCGGACAGCTGGCCCTGAGCTTCCTGATACTGCTGGAAGGCCTGCGGATTATCGAGGTCGTCGGCCGAGACGTTGACCGAGGTGGCGCGGGCGCGGGCGTTGATCACGTCCGTCAGGGTGGTGCGTTCCTGGATCGCGGCGCCTTGAACCGTCGCGACCAGATTAGGGATCAGGTCGGCGCGGCGCTGATACTGGCTCTGCACATCGGCCCAGGCCGCCTCGGCGCGTTCCTGCTTGGTCGGAATGGTGTTGTAGCCGCAGCCCGTCACGGCGGGGACGATCATCAGAGCGCCGCTCAGAGCGACGGCGCGGGCATTTAAGCGGACCATGACATCTCCCGTTCGGCGATAGCGCCGTTGAGCGGGACTATTCACCGGCCCAATGAATGCATCAAGCGTCCAATGGCTCCGGTTGGATATTGTTGAGGCGGCAGGCGGCCGAATAGGTGTTGGCCAACAAACAGGCGATGGTCATGGGGCCGACGCCGCCCGGCACCGGGGTGATGTGACCTGCGACCTCGACCGCCTCCTTGAAAGCGACATCGCCGACGACGCGGGTCTTGCCCTCGGCGGCCTTGACGGGATCAGCCGAGGGGACGCGGTTGATGCCCACGTCGATGACGGTCGCGCCCGGTTTGATCCAGTCGCCCTTGATCATCTCGGGCCGACCGACAGCGGCGACCAGAATGTCGGCGCGGCGGCAGACGTCGGGCAGGTCCCGCGTGCGCGAATGGGCGACGGTGACCGTGCAGCTTTCGCCGAGCAGCAGTTGCGCCATCGGTTTGCCGACGATGTTGGAACGGCCGACGATGACGGCGTTCAGGCCCGACAGATCGCCAAGTTGATCCTTCAGCAGCATCAGACAGCCCAGCGGGGTGCAGGGGACCAGACCCGGCAGGCCGACGGCCAGACGACCGGCGTTCACGACGTGAAAGCCGTCCACATCCTTGTCCGGCGAAATGGCGTCCAGAACCACCGTCGCGTCGATGTGGGCGGGCAGGGGCAGTTGGACCAAGATGCCGTGGATGCCGGCATCCGCATTCAACTGGGCGATCAGGGCCAGCAGTTCATCCTGGCGGGTCGAATCGGCCAGGCGGTGGGTGTCGGAGCGCATGCCGGCGCGCAGCGTCGTCTCACCCTTGTTGCGGACGTAAATCTGGCTGGCCGGATCCTCGCCGACGATGACGACGGCCAGACCGGGTTTTACGCCGTGCGCGGCTTCCAGCCGGGCGACGGCCGCGCCGACGCGGTCCACCAGGGCGGCCGAGAACGCCTTGCCGTCGATCAGGGTCGCACGCGTGGATTGGGCCGACATGGCAGCTCCGTCTGGCGGGAAATCAAGATGGCGGCGATTTACAGCCGTCACGGTTCGGCGTCTATGATCCGCAGTCCATGCTGGAGGAATTCATGAACCGTCCGTCGCTCGCCGCCGCTGTCAGCACCCTGGCCCTGTTGTGGGCGGTCGCGCCGGCCGTGGCCCAGGACGCGCAGTCGCTGCGCATCGGCGCCAATGTGACCGGCGCCCTGACGGACGGCGACGCCAAGGCGGCGGATGACGAATATCGCTACGACGACTATCGGTTCGAGGCGCGGGCGGGGCAGCGGCTGGAAGCCACGCTGAGATCGGACGCTTTCGACGCCTATCTGGAAGTCTACGACGACGGCGCAGCGGGCGAGCCGCTGGCGTCCGACGACGACGGGTTGGGGGACGGCACCAATGCGCGGCTGCGGTTCACGCCTGACCAGGCGGGGACCTATGTTCTGAGGGCCCGGACGTTGAGCGGACTGGACGGCGGCGACTATCGTCTGTCGTTGCAGGAACGCCCGGCGCCGCCGCGTGCGCCGCGGCCCGGCGGCATTCGCGTTGGGGCGACCCAGAGCGGCGAACTTACGGCCCGCGATCCTGAGCAGGAAGACGGCGGCCGCTATGACGCCTACGCCTTCCGCGCCAATGCCGGCGATCGGTTTGTCGTGACGCTGGACTCCGAGGCCTTCGATCCTCTGGTGCGGGTAGGGCGGATGAACGGCCCCGATTTCATCGAGATCAGCTCGAACGACGATGCGCCCGGCGGCGGGCTGAATTCACGCCTGACCTTTACGGCGCCGACGGCCGGCGAATATGTGATCCGGGCCACGTCGCTGGAAGACGGGCTGGGCCGCTACGAACTGGGCCTGGCCGAGGCGCCGCCCGCGCCGCCGTCAAAGCCCATCGCGATCGGTGACGAGATCAAGGGTGAGCTGGGCTCGGACAGCGCCACGAACGACGGCGGCCAGCGCGCGGAGACTTATCGCTTCACCGGGACGAACGGCCAGCGCGTCGCCATCGAGATGAAGTCGAGCGACTTCGACGCCTATCTGACGCTTCGCCGTGCTTCGGACGATACTGTCCTTGCGGAGGACGATGATGGCGCCGGCTCGGGCACCGACGCCCGCATCGCGCGCACCTTGGACGCCGACGGCGACTACATCATCGAGGCGCGGGGATTCAGCGACGAGGCCGAGGGCGACTATACGCTGAAGCTGACCGAAACCGCGCCGCCGCCGCCGCCGACCACGGCGACTTTGGGTCAAACCGTGGAGGGCGAGATCACCGACGAGGACCCCCAGGGCGACGATGGCAAACGCTATGACGCCTATGTCTTTGCCGGAACGGAAGGACAGCGCGTCCAGGCGATCCTGCGGTCCGGCGACTTCGACGCCTATCTGGAGATCGGCAAGGCCGACGGTGAGTTCGAGGCCCTGGCCAGCGATGACGACGGCCTGGCCGAGGGCACGGATTCGCGGCTGAACTTCACCCTGCCGTCGGACGGGAACTATGTGGTCCGCGCCATGCCGCTGGATGCGGAAGGCAAGGGCCTCTATTCGCTGGAGCTGCTGGATCGCGGGCCAGAGCCCAAGCCCGGCAGTCTGCTGATCGGGTCGACCGTGCGCGGAACCCTGTCGAACAGCGCCGCGCTCAGCGACGAAGGCGCCTTTTTCGACGCCTACCGCTTCCAGGCCAAGAAGGACGAGAAGCTGCGTCTGACGATGGTGTCGAACGCCTTCGACTCCTTCATCGACCTGGGCAAGCAGGATGAGGACGGCGATTTCACCAGCCTGGCCACCGATGACGACAGCCTGTCCGACGCGCACGCCAAGCTGGATTGGACCGCGCCGGATGACGGCTGGTACGTCGTGCGCGCTCGCGCCTACGGGCCCAATCAGATGGGCGCCTATGCCCTGACGGTCGAGCGCCAACCGGCCGGCGCATCGACCTTGGCGCGCGATGATGCGCCCGCCGCGATGGCGCCCAAGTCGGGCACCTGATCGACCTGTGAGGTTGCCAAGCGCAGGAAGCGGCGTGTAGAGAGCCGCCTCCTGTTGGGGAGTAGCTTCCGGCGTTCGTCGTCGGGATCGCGTCAACATACTCGCGCTTCGGCGCGTGGCGCGATCAGCGGAACCACCGCCTAGCGAGACCAGCGTGTCCTGACGCCGCGACCGGCCGGTGCAGGACCGCTGTCACGCGTCCGGTCGAGTGCTGTCCCATGACCCCAGGCGCCATCGCCATTCTCTCGCTCAGCATGTCCACGGACGCCTTTGCAGCCGCCGTCGGACGCGGAGCGTCGCATCGACCCGCCGTCAAGGACGCCGTCAAGGCTGGACTAGTCTTCGGCGTGATCGAGGCGATCACCCCCCTGATCGGCTGGGGACTGGGGATCATCGCCGCCGGCCTGGTCGAGAAGGTGGATCACTGGATCGCCTTCACCCTGCTGTTGATCGTCGGCGGCAAGATGATCTGGGAAGGCGTTCAACCTCGCGGCGCGGAGGAGGATGAGGCGCCGCGCCGGTCCGGCCCCTGGGCGCTCGTGGCGACGGCGGTCGGCACCAGCATCGACGCTGCGGCCGTGGGCGTGGGGCTGGCCTTCATCGGGGCCAATATCTGGGTGATCGCCGCCTCGATCGGCTTCACCACCTTTGTGTTGACCACCATCGGCATGTTGATCGGCAAGGCCGTGGGCACGCGCTTCGGCAAGACGGCCGAGATCATCGGCGGCGTGGCCCTGATCGGTCTGGGCACGGGCATCCTGTTGGAACACCTAGGTGTTCTCGGCGGCTGAGCCGGATCAGGCCGAGGGCAGCAGGTCCGCCGCAAAGGGTCGGTAACGGCCGGCGCGCACGGCGTCGGTGGCACGGGCGATGTCCGGGGCGAAATAGTGGTCGCTGGCATAGGGGGCTGCGGCTTCTCGCACGATGGCGAAGACCTGTTCCAGCGCCGGCGAGCTGGTGAGCGGCCGATGGAACTCCAGTCCCTGCGCCGCCGCTAGAAGCTCGATACCGACCACCGTCGCCGTGTTCTCGGCCATATCCAGCAGGCGCCGCGCGCCGTGCGTGGCCATGCTGACGTGATCTTCCTGATTGGCGCTGGTCGGCACGGTGTCCACGCTGCATGGGTGGGCGACCATTCGATTCTCGGCGATCAGGGCCGCGGCCGTCACCTGGGCGATCATGAAGCCCGAGTTCAGCCCGCTTTCCTTGACCAGGAAGGCCGGCAGTTCGCTCATCTTGGGATCGACCAGGATCGAGGTTCGGCGTTCCGAAATATTGCCGATCTCGCAGAGCGCCATGGCGATCTGATCGGCAGCGAAAGCAACGGGTTCGGCGTGGAAGTTTCCGCCCGAGATGACGTCGCCATCCTCGATGAAGACCAGCGGATTGTCGGTCACGGCGTTGGCCTCTCGCGCCAGCGTTCCGGCGGCGCTGGTCAGCACATCGAGAATCGCACCCATGACCTGGGGCTGGCAGCGCAGGGAGTAGGGGTCCTGCACCTTTGAGCAGTCGTCGCGGTGACTGTCACGGATGGCGGAGCCCGCCATCAGCTCGCGCAGGCGGGCGGCGACGGCGATCTGGCCGGGCTGACCCCGCAGGGCGTGAATGCGATGATCGAACGGGGCGTCGGACCCTTTCAGCGCATCGACCGACAAGGCGCCGGCGGCGATTCCGGCGGCAAACGCCGCCTCGGCCGCAAATAGACCGGCCAGGGCCAGCGCCGTCGAACATTGGGTGCCGTTCAGCAGCGCCAGGCCTTCCTTCGGGCCGAGCGTGAGCGGCGTCAGGCCGACCTTGGCCAGAGCCGCGTCGGCCTCCAAGGTCTCACCGTTCAGCCGCGCCTCGCCCACGCCGATCAGGACGCAGGACATATGGGCCAGCGGCGCCAAATCGCCCGAGGCGCCGACCGATCCCTTGGACGGAATGCAGGGCAGGATGTCCGCGTTGACCAGAGCAATCAGGGCCTCCAGCGTCTCACGCCGAACACCCGAGGCTCCGCGCGACAGACTGGCGATTTTCAACACCATCAGCAGACGGGTCACCGAATCCGGCAGCAGCGGCCCGACTCCACAGGCGTGGCTGAGAACCAGATTACGCTGCAGCGTTTCCAGATCTTCAGGCGCGATGGACGTGTTGGCTAGCAGGCCAAAGCCGGTGTTGACGCCGTAGACGGTGCGCCCCTCGGCCACGATGGCGGCGATGGTCGCTGCACCCCTGTCCACATCGGTCCAGGCGGTGGGCGTCAATGAGACGGTAGCGGGCCCCTCCAGCACCGCACGGAGCTGCGCCAAGGTGAGAGGCGATTGGCCGAGGGTGATCGCGGTCATGGCTCAGGCCTTCAGGCTGGGAAGGTTCAGTTCGTGCTCGCGCGCGGCCGCGCGGGCGATCTCATAGCCGGCGTCGGCGTGACGCATGACGCCCGTCGCGGGGTCGTTCCACAGCACCCGCTCAAGCCGTTGGGCGGCCTCCGGCGTCCCGTCCGCGACGATGACGACGCCCGAGTGCTGGGAATAGCCCATGCCGACGCCGCCACCGTGGTGCAGCGACACCCAGCTGGCGCCCGAGGCCGTGTTCAGCAGGGCGTTCAGCAGAGGCCAATCGGAAACGGCATCCGATCCGTCCTCCATGGCCTCGGTCTCGCGGTTCGGGCTGGCGACCGAGCCGCTGTCCAGATGATCGCGGCCGATCACGATGGGGCCGGACAGTTCGCCCGACGCCACCATGTCGTTGAACATCAGGCCGGCGCGATGGCGATCACCCAATCCGATCCAGCAGATGCGGGCGGGAAGGCCTTGAAAGGCAATGCGCTCGCCCGCCATATCGAGCCAGCGGTGCAGACCTGCATTGTCGGGGAACAGGCGCTTCATGGCCGCGTCTGTCTTTCTGATATCTTCCGGATCGCCGGTCAGGGCCGCCCAGCGGAACGGACCGATCCCCCGACAGAACAGTGTGCGGATGTAGGCGGGCACGAAGCCGGGGAAGTCGAACGCGTTCGTCACGCCCGCGTCAAAGGCGACCTGACGAATGTTGTTGCCGTAGTCGGTGGTCGGCACCCCCATCGCCTGAAAGTCCAGCATGGCCTGCACGTGACCGGCGATGGAGCTTCGCGCGGCGGCGGCGACGCTGTCGGGATCGCTGACGCGCTTGTCTTCCCACTCCGCGACGGTCCAGCCCGAGGGGAGATAGCCGTTGATGAGATCGTGCGCGCTGGTCTGGTCGGTGACCAGATCGGGCCGGATGCCGCGTCGGACCATTTCAGGCACCAGATCGGCTGCATTGCCCAACAGGCCGATCGACAAGGGTTTCTTGTCCCGGAACGATTGCTCCAGCAGCGCCAGGGCTTTGTCCAGGGTTTCGGCCATGACGTCGACGTAGCGTGTCCGCAGGCGGAACTCGATGCGGCTGCGTTGGCATTCGATCGTGATGCAGGACGCGCCAGCCATGGTCGCGGCCAGAGGCTGGGCCCCGCCCATGCCGCCCAAGCCTGCGGTCAGAATCCACTTGCCCGACCAGTCGCCGCCGTAGTGCTGGCGGCCCGCCTCCATGAAGGTCTCATAGGTTCCCTGAACGATGCCTTGCGTGCCGATGTAGATCCACGACCCGGCGGTCATCTGGCCATACATGGCCAGACCCTTGCGATCGAGCTCGTTGAAATGCTCCCAGGTCGCCCATTTCGGCACCAGATTGGAGTTGGCGATCAGGACGCGCGGGGCGTCGGCATGGGTGCGGAAGACACCGACCGGCTTGCCGGATTGAACCAGCAGGGTCTCGTCGGCCTCCAACGTCTTCAGCGTCTCGACGATCCTGTCGAACGCGGCCCAATCCCGCGCCGCCTTGCCAATGCCGCCATAGACGACGAGGTCTTGGGGCCGCTCGGCCACCTCTGGATCGAGGTTGTTCATCAGCATCCGCATGGCCGCCTCGGCGGCCCAGGTCTTGGCGGTCTTTTCGGGTCCACGCGGGCTGCGGACGATCCGGGCGTTGGGCGTGTTCATCGTTGGCTCTCGGCGAAGGCGATGCAGGCGGTCAGCGCGCGGCGCAGATGGGCGCGCATCGGCTCGGCGCGGCCCGGCTCATAGGGGCTGGGCCAGTTGTCGGGCGACACCGGGCCGGCGGGATCGAGGATGTAGCCCCGGTCCGCCAGTTCCATCTGGATGGCGTGAAGACCGGCCTCGGGACGGCCGTAGTGGCGCGTGGTCCAACCGCCCTTGAACCGGCCGTTGACGATGACGCTGTCGCCGCTGACCGCACAGGCTTCTTCGACAGCCTGCGTCAGGTCGCCGGCGCAGGTAACCCCGTCGTTGTCGCCGATATTGAACTGAGGCAGTTCGCCCTGGAACAGGCGCGGAACGACAGACCGGATCGAATGGGCATCGTAGAGGACGACCGGACCTCGGCTGCGCAGTCGATCCAACTGGTCCTGCAGGGCGGCGTGATAGGGGTCAAACCAGACCGTGCGTCGCTCTGCGATTTCGGCCGCGTCGGGCTCCTGGCCTGCGCGATATAACGGCTCTCCGTCGAAGGTTTCTGTCGGGCACAGGCCGGTCGTGGTCATGCCGGGGTAGAGGGAGACGCCCGACGGATCGCGATTCACATCGATGACGCTGCGCGACACGCCCGTTCGCACCAGGGTGGCGCCCATGTCGATCGCGAAGTCGTACAGCCGATCCACCCACCAGTCCGCGTCCTTGCGGGCCAGCCAGGGCGAGGCCATCCGCGCCTCGATGACGGCCGGAATCTCGGTCCCCGTGTGCGGCAGGCCGATCACCAGCGGCGCCGAACCTTCGTGGATGGTCAGCCAGTCCTGCATCCGTTCGGCCTCCCTCGCCAAATCGATCCATCGTGGTATGTCTAGACATATTGATCGAAACGATACGGACCTGTCCAGTGACCCTTCAGCCGCAGCCTGTGGATCGCACCCTCTGGTTCGAGGCGGCCCTCTTGCCCAACGGCTGGGCGCGCGATGTGCGGATCGGCGTGGCTGGCGGGCGGATCGTCAGTCTGGAAACAGACGTTGCGCGCAGCCCGGTGGACGCAGGGGGCGGTATAGCCTTGCCGAGCGTCGCCAATGTCCACAGCCACGCCTTTCAGCGCGCCATGGCGGGCCTGACCGAGGCGAGGGGGCCTTCGGACGACGACTTCTGGACGTGGCGCGAACTGATGTACCGCTTCCTGGATCGGGGCGGGCCGGAAGAGATCGAGGCCATCACCGCCCTGGCCTTCATGGAAATGCTGGAGGGCGGCTTCACCCGCGTCGCCGAGTTCCATTATCTGCACAACGACCCATCGGGCGCGGCCTATTCGGACCGGGCCGAGATCGCTGCGCGGATCGTGGCGGCGGCGCAGGCGACGGGCATCGCCCTAACCCTGCTGCCGGTCTTCTACGCCCATGCCGGGTTCGGCGGACAGCCGCCGGCGCATGGACAGCGGCGTTTCATCAACGATCTGGACGGCTTCGCCGATCTGGTCGCGCGATGCCGGACCCTGACCGCCGATCTGCCCGACGCCGTGGTCGGGGTCGCGCCGCACAGCCTGCGCGCCGTCAGTCCGGAAGAGTTGGCGGCCATGCCTGCGCTGGCGGGCGACGGGCCGATCCATATCCATGTCGCCGAACAGACCAAGGAGGTCGCGGACTGCCTAGCCTGGTCTGGCGCGCGGCCGGTCGAATGGCTTCTGGCCAATGCGCCGGTCGATCCGCGTTGGTGCCTGATCCACTCCACCCATGTGACTGAGGCCGAGTGGCGCGGCGTCGTCGCGCGCGGCGCCGTCGTCGGTCTGTGCCCGATCACCGAGGCTAATCTGGGCGACGGCGTCTTCCCGGCGGTCGATTTCACGCGCGCCGGCGGGCGGTTCGGCATTGGGACCGATTCCAACGTGCAGATCGGCGTCGCCGAGGAACTGCGAATGCTGGAATACAGTCAGCGGCTGGCGCTGCGCGGTCGCGCCGTCATTGCGGACCCTGAACGCTCGACGGGGCGCGCCTTATTCGATCGCGCGCTGGCGGGCGGCGTCCAGGCGACAGGCGCGGCGTCGGGTCTGAGCGTCGGGGCGTCGGCGGACATCGTATCGCTGGATACAAGCGGCGTCGCCTTTGCGGGACGGTCGGGCGATGCGGTGCTCGACAGCTGGATCTTCGGCGCGCCGACGGGCTCGATCCGTTCGGTGTGGCGCGCGGGGCGGGAGGTCGTGAAGAACGGCCGCCATATCGCGCGCGATGGCATTGAGGCGCGCTATCGCAGGGCCTTGTCGGCGGTGCTGGGGTGAGCCTGCATCGCCGCATCTACGCCGATCTGGAGGGGCTTATCCTGTCCGGCGAGCTATCGCCCGGCGACCGCATTCCGTTCGAGCATGAGCTGACCGAGCGCTACGGCTGTTCGCGCATGACGGTCTCCAAGGCCATCTCGGAACTGGCGGGGCGGGGGCTAGTGACGCGTCGGCGTCGCGCCGGCACCTTCGTCGCCCAGCCCAAGGCCCACGCCGCCGTCCTGGCTATTCCCGACCTGCGAGCCGAAGTGATCGAGCGCGGGCAGGTTTACGGCTATGTCCTGCTGGAGCGGATCGCACGCGAGCCGGACGGTGAGGACGAAATCGAACTGGCATCCGGTGGTCTTCTGCTGGACCTGACCTGTCTGCACAGCGCCGACGGCGCGCCGCTGGCTTTGGAACACAGGCTCATCGCGCTCGGCGCGGCGCCTCAAGCCATAGACGTCGATTTTAATACGGTTCCGCCGGGAAGCTGGCTGCTGGACTCGGCGCCCTGGACCGAGGCTGAGAACCGCATTTCAGCGATCGCGGCGGACGCCCGCGCCGCACGCGTACTGGAACTCAAGCCCGGCGCCGCCTGCCTGTGCGTCGAGCGCCGGACATGGCGGGACGGGCAGGGGGTGACGCGGGTGTGGCAGACCTTCCCCGGCGACCGCTACGATTTGGTGGCGCGCTTCTCGTCCGCCCATTCACCCGTTCTGGCAAAGGAGCCTCGCTGATGAAGGCCGACCGTCTGCTGATCGATTGTCATGTCGCCACCATGGTCGAGGGACCGGTCCCTTATGGCGCGGTTCAGGACGCGGCCGTGGTCGTCGCCGATGGCCGCATTGCCTGGGTGGGGCCACGCGCTGACCTGCCGGCCGTGGAGGCAGCTGAAACCGAGCGGCTGGACGGGCGATGGATCACGCCTGGTCTGATCGACTGCCACACCCACCTGGTGTTCGGCGGCGACCGTTCGGCCGAGTTCGAACAGCGGCTGGGCGGAGCGACCTATGAGGAGATCGCGCGTGCGGGCGGGGGCATCGTCTCGTCCGTGAAGGCCACGCGCGCCGCGTCGGAGGATGATCTGTTCGCCTCGGCCATGACGCGTCTGGCGGGGTTGAAGGCCACCGGAGTCACCACCGTCGAGATCAAGTCCGGCTATGGTCTCGACCTTGAGACGGAGCTCAAGATGCTGCGCGTCGCGCGCAGGATCGGGCGCGAGGGCGGGGTGCGTGTCCGTACCAGCAATCTCGGTCTGCATGCCGTGCCGCCCGAGTATCGTGAGGACAGGGCGGCCTATGTCGACCTGGCCATCGACCACATCCTGCCTGCCGCCCATGCCGAAGGTCTGGTCGATGCGGTCGACGCCTATTGTGAACCCATCGCCTTCTCGACCGCAGAAGTGTCGCGTCTCTTCGACAAGGCGCGCGCTCTAGGTCTTCCGGTGAAGCTGCACGCCGACCAGTTGTCGAACGGCGGCGGTGCGGCCTTGGCGGCGCGTTATCAGGCTTTGTCCGCCGATCACATCGAACATGCGAACGAGGAAGGCGTCGCCGCCATGGCCGCCGCAGGCGTGGTCGCCGTCCTGCTCCCCGGCGCCTATCTGATGCTGCGCGAGACCCAGGCGCCGCCCGTCGATCTGCTGCGCCGCCACGGCGTGCGGATGGCCGTCGCCACCGACTGCAACCCCGGCACATCGCCCGTCGCTTCCATGACCGCCGCGCTCAACCTCGCCTGCGTTCAGTTCCGTCTGACGCCGGAAGAGGCCCTGGCCGGCGCGACCCGAGAGGCTGCGCGGGCGCTGGGTATGTCGGGTGAGATCGGCACCATCGAAAATGGCAAAGCCGCTGATTTGGCGATTTGGGACATCTCGCGGCTGGCCGAGCTTTGCTATTGGGTCGGCAAACCTCTACTTTATAACAGTACTGACGCAAGTTTCTAAACTTCAGCTACGCCCATGGCCTTCATCAGGGCGTCGCGGATGGCGGCTTCAGTGAAGGGCTTCTGGATCGTGGGCTGGCCGCGCCATTCGTCGGGCAGACCGCCTTCGCCGTAGCCGGTTGAAAAGACGAACGGCACGCCGCGTTCCTTCAGCGCCTCGGCCACGGGAAAGACCTGCCGGCCAGCGACGTTCACGTCCAGCAGGGCGGCGTCGAGATTTTCCGTCTCTCGAGCCAGTTTTTGACCGTCGTCCACATTGGAGGCGGGGCCTATCGGCACGCATTCCATGTCTTCCAGAATAGTTTCCAGAAGCATGGCGACGAGCGACTCGTCCTCGACCACAAGGACACGGCGACCGGTCAGAGGTTGAGTCATTGTGCGGCCGTCCTGTCCAGTGGAACCGTCAGTTCCGCGATCAATCCATCCGGGGCGTAGACCAGATCGATCTCGCCCGCCAGATCATGTCGAATGTTTCGTTCAATCAAACGGCTACCGAAGCCTCTTCTGTCCGGAGCCGTAACTTTGGGGCCGCCAATTTCGCGCCAGCTCAGCTTGAGTTTGCGGTCGCGCTGATCCGCCAGACCCCAGTCGATGAGGATGCGACCGTCCGGCGTATGCAGCGCGCCGTATTTGGCGGCATTCGTCGCAAGCTCATGGAAGATCATGCCCAGAGACAGAACGACGGCCGGCTCCAGCGCCACCGGTGGTCCATTCAGGCTTATGCGGGTCGGCCCGTAAGCTTCAGTCTCATGTTCCAAGATGGCGCGCAGGTCGGCGCCCTCCCAATGGCTTTGCGTCAGCAGATTGTGGGTGTGCGACAGGGCCATGATCCGGGACTGGAAGGTCTCGGCGAAGCTGGCCGGGTCGGTGTTGGAACGGGCCGTCTGGATCGCGATGGATTGCACCGTGGCCAAGGTGTTCTTCACGCGGTGATTCAGTTCGTCGATCATCAACTTCTGGCGCTGGGCGGCCAGGACGTTCTCGGTGATGTCGTGGCCCTGAACGAAGATGCCCACGACCGCGCCTGAGTCGTCGCGGATCGGTTGATAGATGAAGTTGAGATAGACGGTTTCGAGCAGCCCGTCGGGCTTGCGCTGCAGCTGCGCTGCGCTCTCGCGGCCTTCATAGGGTTCGCCTGTGGCGAAGACGCTGTCGAGAAACTCGTAGAAGCCTTGGCCTTCCAGTTCTGGCAGGGCCTGCCTGACGGGCTTGCCGGCGATGTCCCTATGGCCGATCAGCTGGCTGTAGGCGTCGTTGTGCATCTGGAAACGGTGATCTGGCCCCGACAGGATGGCGACGAAGCCGGGCGCCTGCATGAACATTTCGACAAGCCGATTGCGCTCGGTTTCCAGGCGACGATTGTCCTCCTGCACCGACTGGGCGCGACGCAGGACGGAGCCGCCTACGATGGCGTCCAGCGCGGTGGTCGGCTCATCCGGGCGGATGACGGGCGCCAGATCCGTCACATCCGTGGTGTGCTGAAGCAGCATGACCACTTCGCCGTCGGCGTTCAGGATGGGCGTATGGGTGGCGCTCCAAAGGCGCTCTTCGAAAATCTCGCTGCCGTCCGGCTGGGCTCGGGGCATTGAAAAGCGCACGACCGCCAGGTGATCGCGTTGTCGGGTGTCGCGCGCCTTTTCCAGTGAAGCACGGACTTGGCGGACGTTCTCTGGGGCGTCAGAGCCAGGACCCGAGTCAAAAGCGGCAAAAAGAGGTTGGCCCAGCACTTCGCTGCGCTTGGCGCCCGTCACATCCATATAGGCCTGGTTGACCTCGGCGATCCGAAGGTCCGGCGTAAGCAGCACATAGGGATTGGGCGAGGCCTCGAAAGCCGCACCCAGATTAACGGTCGGATCGCCAGATTTTGCCGCTTCGTTCAACGCTTACCCCGCACAGCTTGGCGATAACGCGCCATATTGAAATCGGTTCTCTCGTCGAGTGTCGTGAACTGTGATTGCAAGATTGTTGGCGCGCCGCCGTAATTTGCTAATCAGCGCGCATGACAATCGCCGGCGTTTTCGCCACCCTTTCGCTCATGATGGCGCCCGCAGCCGACCAGCCCACCGTTCGCATTCCGCAGGGCGTCCTGAACGGACGCGCGGATGCCGAAGTGGCTGCGTTCAAGAACATTCCCTATGCCGCCCCGCCGACGGCCGAGCGGCGTTGGCGACCGCCCGGTCCCGCGCCGACCTGGCAGGGCCAGCGCGACGCCTCGACATATGGTCCGCTGTGCATCCAGGCGCCGCCGAATGGCGACCCCGGCGTCGGTCCCTTGCCGATGAGCGAGGACTGTCTAAACCTAAACGTCTGGCGGCCCATCAGCGTGGCTCAGCCCGCGCCGGTCATGGTCTGGATCCACGGCGGCGGCCTGGTGAACGGGTCGGGAACCGCGCCGCTGTATGACGGAACGAACCTGGCCAAGCGCGGCATGGTCGTGGTGACGCTGAACTATCGAATGGGGCGGCTGGGCTTCTTCGATCATCCGGCGCTGGCGGCCGAACGGCCGGCAGGCGAGGCGGCTGGCAACTACGGTCTGATGGACGTGACGGCGGCGCTGAAATGGGTGCGCGCTAATATCGCGGCCTTTGGCGGCGACCCCAAGAACGTGACCATTTTCGGCGAATCGGCGGGCGGGGTGATCGTCACGCGGCTGATGATCTCGCCGCCAGCGCGCGGTCTGTTCGATCGGGCGATCGTTCAGTCCGGACTGGGGCGGGAGTTACAGACGCCGCTGGACCGCAAGGGCCCCTATGGCGCGCCCTCAGCGCGGGAGCGCGGCGAGGTCTGGGCCTATGGCGCGGGACTGCGAACGGCGGCGGATTTGCGCGCGGCGCCGGCCGATCTGTTCCTGACGCCGCCGCCGGTCTTCGCCAACGGCGACCTGACGCTGATCGACGGGCGTATCGTGCCGTCCACTGTCGAGGCGGCGTTCAAAGCGGGGCGGCAGGCCCCGGTGCCCTTCATCATCGGCAGCAACAGCGCCGAGTTCTGGTGGATGCGGCCCACGGATCGCAACGGCTATGGTCAGATCGACGACGACATGACCTGGCTTGAGCGCGCCGACGCCGTTCAGGCCTATGGTGGGCTGGAGGCGTTCGACAAGCTGGCGATCACGGATCTGGTGTTCTCCGAGCCGGCCCGGATGCTGGCGCGGCTGCATACCAAGGCGGGCCATCCGGCCTGGCTCTATCGGTTCGACATCTCGTCGCCGCAGAACCCCGAGCCGCATGGCGGCGCGACCCATGCGATCGAGCGGCCCTATGTGTTCGGCACGTTGAACACCCTGCCGTATCCGGTCGAGGATCGGGACCGGAAGGCATCGGAGGCCATGATGGGCTATTGGACCGCATTCGCGCGCTCGGGCGATCCCAACGGTGTCGGGCGGCCGCGCTGGCCTACCGCGACCCGTGTGGACACCCGGCTGATGAACTTCGGCAATCGCGGACCGACCGTGACGCCCGTGCCGTTCAGCGCCAGGCTAGACCTGCTGGAACGGTTCCGCGAGCGGCCTAGGCCCTGAGGGCAAGCGTCAGCCGGCGGAGGTCGCGCCCGACTGCTTCTCCTTCAGCGTGACCAGCTCTTCTGCCATGGTCGGGTGGACGGCGCAGGTGGCGTCCCACTGCGCCTTGGTCAGGCCGGCCTTGACGGCGATCGCGGCCAGCTGGATCATCTCGGGGCTTTCCGGACCGACGATGTGAACGCCGACTACGCGCTGGCTGTCGGCATCGACCACCAGCTTCATCAGCACCCGCTCATCTGAGCCGGTGAAGGCGTATTTCATGGGCCGGAACCGAGTGACATAGACATCGACGCCGTTCGAGCAGGAGCGGCGGGCCTCCGCCTCGCTGAGGCCCACAACCCCGACCGGCGGCTGACTGAACACGGCGGTGGCCACGGCCTCGTAGTCGAAATGCTGGGGATTGTCGCGATAGACGGTCTGATGGAAGGCGACGGCTTCGCGGATGGCGACGGGCGTCAGGTTCATCCGGTCGGTGACGTCGCCGATGGCCCAGATATTGTCGGCCGTCGTCCTGGAATGGGGATCGACCTTGATGGCGCCCGCTTCATTCAGCTCGACCCCTGCGTTTTTCAGCCCCAGATCCTTGACGTAAGGAATGCGGCCGGTGGCGAACATGACCACGTCGGTCTCCAGCTTCATCCCGTTTTCGAGGTGGTTAACCAGGCCGGTATCGGTCTTTTCGATCTTCTCGTGCTGGCAGCCGAGAATGACCTTGATGCCGCGCTTTTCGATCTCTCCGGCCAGGTGCGCGCGCACATCGTCGTCGAAGCCGCGCAGGATGTTGGGGCCGCGATAGATCAGGGTCGTCTCGACGCCCAGGCCCGCGAAGATGCCGGCGAACTCCACCGCGATATAGCCGCCGCCCGCAATCAGGATGCGCTTGGGCAGCTCCGGAAGGTGGAAGGCTTCTTCGGACGTGATGGCGTGCTCAATGCCAGGTAGCTCTTCCGGCTTCCACGGGCGGCCGCCCGTGGCAATCAGAATTTTTTCGGCGGTGATTGTGCGATCCTTGCCGACGATCTCCACAGTATGGGCGTCTTTCAGAACTGCCCGCCCGTGGACCAGTTCGACCCCGGCCTTGCCCAGGTTGGCGGCGTAGATGCCGGACAGGCGCGCGATCTCGACGTCCTTGGCTTCAAGGAAGGTGGGCCAGTCGAACTTCGCATTGTCGAACGACCAGCCGTAACCCTCGGCGATCTCGAGCGCGTGGCTGACCTCGGAGGCCATGACCATGAACTTCTTGGGCACGCAGCCGCGAATGACGCAGGTGCCGCCGACCCGATATTCCTCGGCGACCGCGACCTTCTTGCCATCCAGCGCCGTCAGCCGCGCCGCCCGCACCCCGCCCGAACCGGCGCCGATGACGAAAAGGTCGTAGTCGTAGTCGGCCATAGGTCGGATTCCGTTCAGCGGCAGGCATGGGCATTTAAGCCTCGCCGCGCGAAATCCAAGAGCTCAACGGTCTGTCCAGACCTGATCAGGTTGGTCTCGTCGAGTGGTTCAGTTGATCGGCGGCGCCTTGCAGTTGGCGGCGATGAAGGCCTCGTGGGTCGGCATCCGCGCCACGCCCTGCTGGATCATCGCCTTCATTTTCTGCAACCATTGCT
>NZ_LMOY01000011.1:0-212 GCF_001423685.1 Brevundimonas sp. Leaf168
CCGGGCAATGGCAACCCTGGCAACGGCAACCCAGGCTCGGGCAACCCCGGCAACAGCAACCCGGGTTCGGGCAATCCCGGCAACGGTAATCCGGGCAATGGCAACCCTGGCAACGGCAACCCAGGCTCGGGCAACCCCGGCAACGGCAACCCGGGYTCGGGCAATCCGGGCAACGGCAACCCAGGCTCGGGCAACCCCGGCAACGGCAACCC